>DATJYK010000304.1:0-28768 GCA_035578005.1 Terriglobia bacterium | reverse complement strand
TCGCCCGCATCCTTACGGCTGCTGGCGCATGACTCGGGGTCAGGGTGGATCGCTACTCCTTTCCTGTGAGGCTCTTTCATCCTCAACTCCAGGTCGGTTTATCCCGGCGCTTTCTTTAGGTTCGTTTTAGGTTCGTTTTTTAGCACTTTTGTTGATTCTAAATAACTTCTCGGGTTCGTTTTTGTATTTAAGGCATACCCCCCGGGGGGGTACCCGCAGGACCGGGTCGCCGAAGGCACCGCCAGCCCTGAATTCAACGTCTATGTAGCCTTGCAGCTAGCCCGCTTTCTCGCCAGGGGCACGCCAGTCGTGTAACAACGGCTTCCTCCCGCAGCGTCTTTCCCTGGCCATTTCAGGCCAGTACTCCCGGGGAGAGCCCGCGTTCACAATTCATTTCTACCAGGCCGAAATGAGAATGTGGGCACCGTCGGGAATTCTTAGACAGAATACTTCGCGCCGTATTCTCATGAGGTTAAGCTGTGGATAATGCGTAGATTTGCGAGCGGCATCGAAAAGTGGGCTCGAGGTACACACTCCTAGTAAGCTCAAACTAAATTAGGACTTCGTTAACGGAAGTTAGCGACCTTATTTGTGAGGGTATGTGAGGGCGGGGCTTCAGCAACTGAAGTGACCGCTCCGGAACCTGAAGAGTGTGTGTGAAAACCGTCGGGAGTCGCGGCTCCGCCGCCTCGCCGTCCGGAAAGGCTCTACCTTCTCCCTTGAGTTTCTACATTTCTTAGGCCCGAAGGGCACACGCCGCCCGTTCGGGGCCGCCGCACCGCTCACGACGCACGGGATTGGTTCTGATACTTCTCGAGGCACTCGTCGGAACAGAAATGAAGTGTCCGGCCTCTCCACTTGAGGCGGTGAGAAACTTCGGTGGAAACAAACATCCCGCAAACGGGGTCGCGGGCCATCTCCCCTTGCGCCCCTTGTGCCTGAGCCGCCGCTGGCCGGGAGGCTGAACCTCTCCCCGCAGCGGCCGTTCCGGGAGCGAAAAGGTGCTTGAGCGCGCCATACAGCATGCGCACAGTAGCTAGGAGAAAAATGACGTCTACGAGATAGCCCAGGAACTCACCCATAATTCAACTACTAGCACGGCTTGCCGCGCCTGAGAACTCCTAATAGAGCCAGTGCGCGGGCTGGTAGGGCCGACCCTGGGGTCGGCCTTGGCCGGGGCAAGCCCAGGCCCTGCGGGGCTTACAGAGTCTGTGTGAGAATTCTATAGTTGCGCGCTGTAGCGGCGGTCTGTGACCGCCGAAGCCATTGATTCTTAAGTACGGCGGTCACAGACCGCCGCTACAGCACGCGGTTTTCACACGACTCTTACAGCCCCGTTGAAGCACGAGCCTGGTCCAGTTTCTGCTTGAGCTCGTCGAGCTTGGGATAGGCCGCGTTAACGCGATGCAGAGTGTCCCAGGCTTCCTCGGCAGCCTTGTAGTCGTGCTTGCCCTCCATTTGCACCACGATGATGTTGTATAGAGTCGGCTGGTGCCTGGGCTCGATGGCCAAAGAGTGGTGGAACTGCCTTAGCGCGTCGTCACTTCTTCCCACATCAAAGTAGCAAGTGCCGAGATCGGTGCTGGCATTCACGTTTGTGGGGTCGAGCTGCACGGCCTTCTCATACCAAATGATCGCCTGCTCATACTTCCCATGGTCGTAAAGGTAATCCGCCAGCTTTAGGGGCGGCGCCGGGTCTCGCGGATTCGCGTTGGACTGCTGCTCGAGCGCTTGGACCACCGCGCCGTCATCGATGGCCGGGTGCCCGGGCGGCAGAACGGCCGCCGTCACATCTGGCGTCATTCCAGGCCCTCCGCCAGCACCGCCATCTCCTGTCCCTGAAGGTGAAGCCGCACCTCCCGGCTGAACTTCCACGACGTTGCGACTCGCCTGGGCCTTGTAGATGTAACCGGCAAGGAACCCGAAAGCGAGAAAGACTACAGCCGTGATCAGGGTTTCTTTCTTCACTGGAAGGCCTGGAGAGGTGCTCCCAATTACAGTGTATCGGCCGCACTTGGGACGGTCAAGAGATGCCCGGTAGTGTCTCAGTTTGAGGTGGCACGGGCATCCTGCCCGTGTTATTTCATGGCCAAGATGGCCATGCCACTTCAAACTGAGACACTACCGAAGCACTGACTGGACAGAACTCGGCCATTTCTCACACAATACGGCTGAGGGACCTAATCACGGCGACATACGTTGTAGCGGCGCTCTGTGAGCGCCGATCGGCGGTCAGAGACCGCCGCTACAACCGGATATGGATTCACTTCTGTCGCTCTGCTTAACTCAGAAAGAGGAAGCTCGATTGCCCAATTCTGCTGGCCAACCCGTACCCGTCGCTGAATACGTTCGCCGCGAGCATTCGCCCATCTCCCACCTGGCGCATGACTGGGAGCTGCACTCATCCACTCTGCTGAGTCCGGCTGAGGAGCGCACCATGGTGCGGGAGCCGGCACAAGCCGTGCCGGACGCGATCGCCCAGCGCGTGGGCCGCATCCGGGTGCTGCTGGTGCCGTATATCTCGTGCACGGCGCAGTCGGACGCGGTGTGCTTTTCGAAGCCAGAAGGCGAAACCCACACGTCCGTGTGGGTTGATGTGGAAGGCGTCACGCATCTTTTGCTGGCGTGCCGCGAAATGGACGCCCATGACACCGGTTTTGAGCTGCTGGCCTGCACGGCTGAGCTGGTGCGGCCGAGGTTTCGCGAAAACGAGGTGGTGCAGTTCGATAGCCTGCTTACCCAGGAACTAGACCTCGGTTTTGCCGGCGAGATTGACGAAGAAGCCCTTCGCGCCAAGAAGGCGTTCAACAGCCGAAGCGGCCGGCGGCGGTTGCACGAGGAATTCGAGAAATACCGGGATATCGCCTTGGTCGAGACCCTGGCCGAATACATGCACGGCCTGTGGCACGACGTCCAGATCCGCGTGGGACCTGAACACCTACCTGTTCCCCAGTTGCGCCGCCGCATGGAACTGATGGCCCAGCTTTTCCCTCCCAACGAAGGCTACCACGTCTTTGACGAAGAACTCGACAAGACAGTGACGACTGAAGAAGACAGTGACAAGTGAGGATCAATCGGGTGATCGAGTGATCGGGCCATCGGGTGATTGACTGATTGATTCAATGAGTCAATGACTCAATGTGCCGGTTGGTGCTCGTGGCGCGTCCCTTCTCTCTCGTCCTCCAGCCTCTCCGGTCTCGTCTCTCATCTCTTGTCTCTCGTCTCTCGTCACCTGTCACTTGCCACTGCCACTGCTTTTGAGATTGACAACCGGCAAGGCTCGTATACACTTGTCACTCTTCGCTCGTCACTGCTCTGTGGGGGACGGTGCTGATGGCTAATTCGCTGCCTGGTTACCTGAAGGCTTCAGTTCCAAATTCGCTGAGTGCGCGCGCGCCTTGGTATAAGAACACCGCGCCCGCATACTTCGGTATCTTTCTCTGGTTCCCCTTCTATCTCACCCTGGCACAACAGACTCTGCCGATGGCGTCTCTTGCAGCCTGTCTGCTAGGACTGGTAGCGGCTGGGCTGCTCTGCTTTGGGCTCTACTATTACGCGCCTGCCATGCTGGGGATGCAGACGGGCCGAACGCTCTACATTGTGGGAACGTCTACCTTCGGGACTCAGGGCGGCTATTTTATGCCGGGTCTCCTGATGGGCGTGCTGCAGGTCGGCTGGTTTGCGGTGGCCACGTATTTTGCGACGGACTACATCCTGAGAGGTCTGCACTCGAATTCGCGAACGCTCTTCATCGTCGTTGCGGTGATTTGGGCCTACCTGCTGGCCTGGGTAGCGATCAAAGGCATCGCTTACGTGGCCCGTGTGGCGCAAATTCTCAATTGGGTCCCGCTGGCCATGGTGGTGATCGTCTTCGCTGCGAACTTCAGCGGCCTGCAGAGTTACCAGGCGCCAGCTTCCAGGGACGACATGGGCGGCTTCTTGATGATGCTCGCCATCGTGATCGGGTTCTTCGCCACGGCAGGAGCAGCAGGCTCGGACTTTGGCTTGAACAATCGGAATCGGGCTGACGTGGCCTGGGGCGGCCTGATTGGAATCGCAGTCGCGATCGTCGTGGCCGGGGGGTTGCCGGTGCTCTCCGTGGCCGGGCACGTAGGCCTGACCTCAGCCGCCTTCACGCCGGCTAATCTCGAGTACTCCACCGCCGTGACACAGGTAGGCGCGCTGGCGTCAGCGGTGTTTTTCCTCTTCGCCGCCGCCTCCGTGGCTCCCACCTGTTTCTGCACCTTCATCGCCTCTAACAGCTTCGCCACGATGCTGCCGAAGATTCCGCGGAGCGTCTCCACCGTGGCCGCCGTCACGGTGGGAATGCTGCTGGCCGTTACTGGAGTGGCGCAAAATCTCATCGGGTTCTTCACCATTGTGGGTGCGTCCTTCGGCCCGATTTGCGGCGCCATGGCAGCGGATTATATTCTGGCAGGGTATAAGTGGTCGGGTCCGCGGAAGGGAATCAACTGGGCAGGTTACATCGCCTGGGCGCTGGGGTTCCTGGTTGGCGTGCTCCCTCAAATCCCCGGAGTTCCGGCAGGCGTGGCGCAACTTGATCGCCCCGCGCCGCTGCTATCCTTCGTCGTCGGATTCGTGGCCTACTGGGTGCTCGCCAAGGTGGGCGTGTGGCCGCCTGTGGTGCCGGAGACCGAGTTGGTGCCGGCGGCAACCTAATCTGAGGAGCTGCGAAGAAAAACCTGGGAGCGCGGGCGTCTCGCCCGCTCTTGAATACTAACCGGCTCTTATAGGACGCCGAAATCGGGCGGGCGAGACGCCCGCGCTCCCAGCAATTCTTTGCGACCCGGTGGTATTACTGCCCTGAATGTTACGGGAGTTGCTAAAATTGACAAGTCCGCAGGAGGGTGTGTAACGTGGTGGAATCACCGTTGAGGAATGGCATGACCGGCGAGACTGTCCAAGCTGCAATGGATCTGCTGAAGGAAGCCTACCAGTACCAGATGGGCGGCGACTTCGACATGGCCGTGGAGCTCTATAAGCGCTCGCTCGATATTCATCCCACCGCCGAGGCGTACACATTTCTGGGCTGGACGTATCACTTTCAAGGCAAGGTGGAAGAAGCCATCGCCGAGTGTAAGAAGGCAATCCGCGTGGATCCTGAGTTTGGAACTCCCTATAACGACATCGGGGCTTACTTGCTGGAACAGGGTGATTATGACGACGCGCTGCCTTGGTTGGAAAGGGCGCTGCAGTCCAGCCGGTATGAATCGTACCACTATCCGCACTACAACCTGGGCTGCGTCTATCTGGCGAAAGAGATGTACGTAAAGGCGCGCTACCACCTCGACCAAGCCCTGAAACTGTGTCCCGATTACACGCCGGCGCGGGAGGCGCTCGAGAGACTGCGCAAGCGCGTGCAGTGAATTCCTCCTGGTCAGACCCAGAACGCAATAGTACTTTTTGCCGGTTTGCGCTTCCTCCCCGTGGTTATATACTTCAGCTTACAATTTCATCGCCATGCCTTCCCACACCATGCAAGCCATTGTGAAGCCTGAGCGCGCCCCGGGCGCTGTTGTGCGGGAGATGCCGGTGCCTGAGATCGGTCCGCGGGACGTGCTCATCCGCGTGCGGGCCGCCTCGATCTGCGGAACGGACCTGCACATCTACACGTGGGACCGATGGGCGCAGCGCCGCCTGAAGCCGCCCCTCATTTTTGGGCATGAATTCTGCGGCCACGTTGAGCGCGTGGGCGCAGAAGTGACGCTGGTGAAGCCGGACGATTTTGTTTCGGCTGAGATGCATGTGGCTTGCGGGCATTGCTTTCAGTGCCGCACCGGCCAGAGCCATATCTGTCAGGACGTGCGTATCATCGGCATCGACGCCGACGGTTGCTTTGCGGAGTTCGTCCGCATCCCGGAAACCAACGTCTGGAAAATTGATCCCGCGATTCCGGTGGATTATGCCGCCATACTCGACCCGCTGGGCAATGCCGTTCACACGGTGCTCGCGGGCGACGTGGCGGGATTAAGCGTGGCCATTACGGGCGCGGGACCCATCGGCCTGTTCGCGATCGCGGTGGCTAAAGCGTGCGGGGCGGGTCCCATTTTCGTAACGGAGCTGCACCCTTACCGCCAGAAGCTCGCCGAGAAGATGGGCGCAGACTACGTGATTGATCCTTCGACGAACGACGCGGTGGCACAGGTGCTCGCCGCCACGGCGGGCGTGGGTGTGGATGTAGTGCTGGAGATGTCCGGCCACCCGGAGGCCGTGCGTCAGGGATTTCACATGCTGCGCCGCGGCGGACGGATCTCGCTGCTGGGCATTCCCGCCAAGCCGCTAGAAATCGACCTCGCCAACGACGTGATCTTCAAGGGCGCAATCGTTCAAGGCATCAATGGGCGGCGCGTTTTTGACACCTGGTACAAGATGCAGGCGCTGCTGAAATCGGGGGCTCTGAAGCTCGATCCGCTCATCACCGATCGGATGCCGCTTGGGGACTTCGACAAAGGAATTCAACTGCTGCTGTCAGGCAATGCGTCAAAGGTATTGCTGTATCCGAATGGACAGCCGTAGGGCCGAAACTCGAAAACCGAAAATCGAAACTCGAAATGCGAAACTCGGCAGCCATAAGTCGGAAACATGACGAAACAGCCAGTTGCTTCTCCAATCAGGGACTTCAAGGACTTGCAGGTCTGGCAGGTTGCCCGTGAGCTACGAACGGAGCTGTATCGGCTGGCGAAATTATTACCCGACTTTGAGAAATTTGGTCTCGCCAGTCAGATTCGGCGCGCCGCAAGCTCAGTTACGGCGAATATTGCAGAAGGGTTCGGACGCTTTGGCTATCAGGAGAACGCGCAGATGTGCCGCCAGGCCCGCGGATCGCTGTACGAGCTTCGAGATCATCTAACCACCTGCGTCGATCAGGGATATATCGGCGCCGCCGAGGGAGAGAGGCTCGACACTCTGGCGTCACGGGTCGGCCAGCTTCTGAACGGCTACCTTCGCTCGACGCTGAACATGAAGAGGCAGGCTACGAGCTGACGCCGAATAAGGCTGCGAGCTCCGAATTTCGAATTACGAGTTTCGAATTTCAAGTTTCGAGTTTCAAGTTTCAAGTTTCGAGTTTCGAGTTTCGAGTTTCGAGTTTCGAATTACGAGTTTCGAATTTCGAATTTCGGTTGACCCCGATAGACAGGAGTTCCAAAGACAGTGCCCCAAGCCCAACTGCAATACCTTGCTGACGAGCTCAACAACCTGCGCGAGCAGAAGCTGTATCAGAAGCTGCGCATCCTCCAGACCGAGCAGTTGCCGGTGAGCCGCTTCGACGGCCGCGAGGTGATCAACCTTTCATCGAACAACTACCTCGGCCTCACCACGCACCCGAAGCTGGAGAAGCGCGCTATTGAAGCCATCGAGAAGTTCGGGGTGGGTTCCGGCGCCGTCCGCACCATCGCGGGCACCATGGCGATTCACATGGAGCTGGAGGAGAAAATTGCGCGGTTCAAACAGGTGGAAGCCTCGGTGGTGTTTCAGTCCGGATTCACGGCCAATGCGGGTACGGTTTCGGCGATCCTGGGCAAGGAAGATGTGATCATCTCCGATGCGCTCAACCACGCCTCCATCATCGATGGCTGCCGGCTCTCGCGGGCGGAAATCAAGGTATTTCCGCATAAGGATGTGGACGCGTGCGAGAAGATCCTGAAAGATCTCGAGACGCACAAGGGCCACAAACTTCTGATCACCGATGGCGTTTTCTCCATGGACGGTGACATCGCGCCCCTCCCGCAACTGGTAGAACTCGCCGAGAAATACGGCTGCATCATGATGATCGATGACGCCCACTCCTCCGGCGTGCTGGGCCGCAACGGCCGCGGGACGGTGGATCACTTCAACTTGCACGGGCGCGTCGATATTCAGGTGGGGACGCTCTCCAAGGCCATCGGAGCGCTGGGCGGCTATGTCTGCGCCACCCGCGACACCATCGACTTCCTCTACCATCGCGCCCGTCCGTTTTTGTTCTCCACTTCACATCCTCCCTCGGTTGCGGCCACCTGTATCGCGGCATTCGAAGTGCTCGATGAGGAGCCCGAGCTCGTGAGACGCCTTTGGTATAACACCCGCTTCTTCAAAGCAGGGCTTCAGAAGCTCGGATTCAATACGGGCCATAGCGAGACGCCCATCACTCCCGTTATCGTGGGCGATGCCGCCCTGGCCCACGAATTCTCCCGGCAGTTATTCCTGAGCGGCGTCTTTGCACAAGGGATTGGGTATCCCACCGTGGCCAAGGGCAGCGCCCGCATCCGCACCATCGTAACTGCCACCCACACCGAGGCTGAGCTCTCCAAGGCTCTCGACATCATGGGTGGCGTTGCCAAAGAACTTAAGATCGTTTGAGGCCGGGCCGAGCTTGCTATTTTCCCCGGAACAGAAGGATGACGTCGAGCAAGCAGGCAATGGCGATGGCGACCTCGAGGACGAATGTGCGCGCCTCATTGAACTGATCCGCCATAAACTGGTACAGCTCGCCCGCAGTGCGTAGCTTCTGTTCTACAAGAGCACGATAGTCTGGCACTCCCATGCGTCCGGCCGCCAGCCGGTAAACGCGCGCGTAAAAGATGTCGCTTACAAACTTAATGGCGTTGTCAACGCGCTCCGTTAGCTCCATCACGTCCAGACGAAGCGTATTCAGGTGAGCGGCGTCGCGCGGTAGGCCACGACGCCACAGCCGAATGGGCCGCTTTTGATCGAGAGCGCTGTAAAAGGCCGCAAGGACGCGAGTCATCAGGTTATCGTAGTAACGGAACTCCAAAAGCTGCGTCCGGGCGTACTCCAGAATCTGAATGGTGGCCGCGGCGTCTTCGGGACGATCGTAAACAAACGCCGCGGATGAGCCGACCACAACGAGGTCCGAGGAATAATAGGAGGCGCTCGCTTGAAGGGCTTCCTCGGCAGTCCGGGGCGCCAGAGGAGACACTTCGCCGCGAATCAACTGCACGATCTGATTCCCATGCTCGGCCAGGAGCTCGGTGGCGCTGAGCGTCTTGTCTGCTCCTTGGATTGCCTGCAGGTCGATCACAAAGTATTGCTCCTGCAACCAGTCGTCGCTCGGCCGGATCACCGCCGGCGCCACTTTCTGCAAGTGTTCTCGCACAACGCCGCGCGCGCAGGGCTCGAGCTCGGCAGTGTTCATCCACCGCGAGGCTTGAAGCAGCAGCGCTTCCCAATCGCACTCGAAAGTCAGTTCAAACTGCGCCACCGCCACTCCGTAAGCGTAATACTTGATGGAGCAGTCGATCTGCTCCCCGGTTTTCAGGCTCACGGAGCAGGCGCGCTCCACCACCGGAGCGTGTTCGAAACTCACATACTCCGGCGTCCGGCGCGGGAAGGCGCGCTGCACGGGGCTGCCCCGTGAGCCGAGCAGTTCGCCGAGCTTGGCCGTGTCAAAAGCCTCAGCCACGTCGTAAAGTAAAAAGATCCGAAAGCAGCCTCGTAGAATCACTCTTTCGTTTTACCACGACACGTCAGAGCAAGGCAGCACGGAAGCGCGCGGACGCCTGAAGTCCCCGCGACGTCCCCTGACTTCGCCTTGGCCACTGACAGGCGGCCCCTAGCAGGTGTATGCTCGCCGTTATGAGATTTGCCAGAGTGATTTTTGGGCTTGCCGGAGTATACGGTCTGGGTTTAGTGCTGCCGATGTACTTTGAACGAGCGCGGTTTGAGAGTGTGGCTCCTCCCGTGGTCACGCACCTTGAGCTGTATTACGGTTTCGCCGGGGTCACCCTAGCGTGGCAAGTGGCCTTCCTGATCATTGCCGCTCAGCCCGCTCGCTGCCGCCTCATCATGATTCCATCCATCCTGGAAAAGTTCAGTTACGGCATCGCGGTGCTTGCACTGGGCTTTCAGAACCGAGCGGCGCCTGTCACCATGGCTTTCGGCACCGTAGACCTTGTGCTGGGCGCATTGTTTATGGTTGCCTACGTGCGGACCGCTTCCGGGGCCGATCAGCAATCAACCTGAACATGGCAGATATCAAACCGACGTTGTAACGGCGGGGCTGAAGCCCCACCCTTTTCGAATCCTGGTAAGAAATGCAGGTTAAGGAAACCGAGACTGAATCAAAATGAGGCAGGCGCTAGAGCCTGTCGATCTTAGCGGCCACGATGAAGTCGTTTTCCGTAAGGCCGCCTGCTGAGTGCGTCCACAAGGTGACCTCGACTCGACCCCAACTGAGCGCGATATCAGGATGGTGACCCTCGGCGTCGGCGATCTCTCCGACGCGATTCACAAACATTAGGGCGCTGTGGAAGTCCGGAAACTTGAAAACCCTGGTGAGATGGTGATCCGATACTACATCCCACGCGCCGATCTGATCTCGTAGGGCCGCCACATCCCTGGCAGCGAGAGGACTCGTTCCGCCTTCGCATGGGACACAGTGCCGTCCGGCAAGATCTGCCATGGTGCCTCGATCACCCGAGGTGTGGTGTGCGTCCGTCAAAGCCGCTTCCGCGTTTCTGATGGATCACAAGAGCGTGGGAAAAGGTGTCGTACGTCAGGGTGAAGTCCCGAAAACCAACCGGTCGGCCTTCCCAGGCGGAACGCCGAGAGGGGACCGTTTCAAACTATTCGGCCTCACCGTTGTGAGAACGGTTTTCACCCGCACCGTTCTTGGCATCGCTTTGCTTGTAAAGATAGCGGATGCACGACTTGAAGATCAGCAGATTAGGCTCATTGATGCGATGCACCTTGATGCAGCTCTTGTCATACCACTCGATCACGCCCCGAATCGTTTCGCCGGTATCAAGCACCACCACCATCGGCGTGCGCGCCTGCATCTGCTTCACGTAGTAAAAGCTCTCAGCGTTCGTCTGGTCGGGAGGCGTCGGCTTGCGCCGTTGCATGCGGCCGGCCGACATCTGCTCCTGAATATCGGACAGACTGGGGCGGATCAGTTTGCGGTTTACGCTCACGAGCTCCTTCATGGCTAGTCCCTCAGACCCGGGTGACCCCGCGTTTAGATTATCTACAGGTTTACCGGAGGCACCCATTTGCGTGCTGGCAATTTCCTCCGTGCGTCTCCAAGTAGATCAACGACCTAAGTGAAGATTGAACCTAACAGGTAATCTAGCACGGCATTCACGCAAGGCGCAATACCATTCACTTGGCGGTAGTGGGCCAGTTTGAGGTGGCACGGGCGTCTCGCCCGTGAAAAACTCACGGCCAAGATGGCCGTGCCACCTCAAACTGACCCACCACCCACTCGGCCAATTCAGTTGATCCAGCCTGGTCCTGGGTAAATGAACCGGCGGCAAGAAGCGGTCGGCTTGGCGGCCCCGGGTGTCCGGCAGTTTGCAGAGATTGAAAGGAGAACGTAAAGGTTCGGTGAGGCCTCGCGCTCTGGGAGTTCGTTGAAAAACATTTCCGGAGCTTGTCATTCCGAACGGAGCGAGGAATCTCGCTCTGAAATTAAGGAAATACGAGATTCCTCGTCGCCTTCGGCTCCTCGGAATGACAGGCTGGACGAGTTTTTCAACGAACTGCCAGCTAGGATGCTGGCTTCCCGAGGACAGCGTCGGCCTGAGCTTGCAGCTTTTCCGCCTGGCGGTGTTTGTGCTCGCTTGCGTACAGGCGGGCGAGGCTTGCGAGGGTGCCGGCTACGCTGGGGTCGCGAGGTCCGAGCGCCTGCTGCTGGATGGCGAGCGCCTGCTTCAGAAGCTTTTCCGCCTGCTTGCGGTTCCCCTCGCTTTCGTAGAAAGTGGCCAGTTCATTCAGCACCACGGCCACATTAGGATTATTCGGTCCGAACGACTTTTGGTTAATCGCGAGGGCCCGAAGATAAAACGGCTCCACGTCCACGCCCTTGTGTTGCATCATCTCGATGCCGGCCACGTTCGCCAGGCATACGGCCACGTCCGGATGCTCGGGCCCCAAGGCTTTCTCAGAGATGGCGAGCGCTTGTCGCGCCGCTGTCTCGGCCTCACCGTAGCGCCCTGATTTGCCATACAGCACGCTGAGGTTATTCAATGTGCGCGCCACAGCGAGGTTATCCTTGCCCAGCAAGGCCTCCTGAGCAGGCAGCGCGCTCTGGTAAAGCGCTTCGGCCTCGGAGGTTCGGCCCTCCACCTGGTAAAGTCCCGCCAAATTGATCTGTGCGAGCACAGTGTCGGCATGAGCCGGGCCGAACTGCTTCTGCCGGATCGAGAGCGTACGCTGAAAAAGTTGCTCGGCCTGTGCGTACTTGCCTTCACGCTGGTCGAGCAACGCCAGATTGCCTAAGGCGGTAGCCAGCGCAGGGTGCTCGGGGCCCAGGTTGGTCTCGAGACTCGCCACGGAGGTCAGGTAAAGCGGCTCCGCCGCGAAATACTCTCCACGTCTCACGTAGAGCTGAGCCAGGCTGAGGCGCGCAAAGGCGAGCGCAACCGCCTCCGGCGGCCGTGTTCCCTCCAGAATCGCGATCGCCTGCTTATGCCGCGATTCACTTTCAGCGTAGCGGCCTTCGTCGGCTTCGACGCTCGCCAAAGTTTCGAGATCGCGGGCAACCGCAGGGCTCTTCGGCCCCACAACTCTTTCGTCCTGAGCCAAGGCTCGGCGCTCGATGGGCTCTGCTTTCCTGGGCTGGCCCATGTCCCGATAGAGGCTTGCCAGGTTATTGAGGCTTGCGGCTGCTTCTGCGCTCTCGGCGCCGTATACCTGCGTGTTCACCACCAGGGCCCTCTCAAGCAGGTCCTCGGCCTCAGCATCCTTGCCGTCGCCTTCGCAGGCTATCGCAAAGTTATTCAGGGTCACCGCCAGCCGTGCGTCCTTGCTGCCGAACGCCTCAGCCAGCTTGAGGGCTTCGCGATACTGCCTTTCGGCTTCCGCGTAGTGACCCGAACCGGTGAGAAGGGAGCCCGCCTCACTTAACTGCTCCCAGGTGGGATTCTGGGCGGCCAGCTTCGGAGCGCCCAGGCAATAGGCCGCAAGGCCAACACGTGAAACCACTCTCCAACGCAGCATCGCAGTCTCCTTCCGCGATCGCTTGGAGTCCGGCCCGCTCCTGAAGACGAATTGTCATTACCTAAGACGTCGAACAGCGAAAAAGGTTAACTGCCAGACGAATCGTTTCGGTGGCGGTTGGCTACAGGGCCACCATCCATTACCAAGGGCTGTTAAAAGCATCCTGTTCTGCAATGTTATAGAAATGCGAAGGAAAAGAGAGGTCCCGCGAAAAAATCTGTCAAAAGTGGCCACTTTACCGTAACTCATTGTGACGAAGCGATTTACCAGATTGGGTTCGTACCCCCCGAAAGTTTCAAAATCGGGCCTGTTTTTGATGGCCTAAGCTCATGTGACCACAGGGGTTAGACGCCAATGGGTTCGTAGCAGCCCTCATCGTCGCCCTCGTCCCAGCCCAAGTCGTCGCCTTCGTCGCCCTCATCATGGTCGTCACCGTCACCCTCACTGCCGAAATCCGTCAGGACCCGAGGTCATTCCCCCAAAAAACACGCCGCGTCGGCGTACCCTTCGAGTATCACGTCGATCACTCGCAGGTCAAAGCCTCACTCGGTCTCTAAGGGGTCAATTCTCGGTCTGGCGTACGGGAGCGTCGTAGAGGCTTACTTGCAGACAAAACCGCGCACCCGAGGTTGGGGTCAACCTCAGCCCTTGAACACCTGGGGTATCGCCTCTGCTGACGGGCGTCACCTTGGCCATATTCGCCACCAGCGTGGACGCCAATGTGTGGTTGGCGGACGACTTCTAAGCTGAGGGTGGCACGAACCTCTGTCGTGTGAGGCCCTCACGTTGTGGCACGGTCTCCTGACCGTGCCGCGTGGTGGGCGATCTTCGATGAGCACGAGAAGGCAAGGGAAAGGGGCGGAGACCTTCGGTCGCAGGGCTGGCACGGTCAGGAGACCGCGCCACAACGAGGTGCTTCAACGACTTAGCCTGTGGATTTCGCCGGTTGTGAGCCGCATGCTGCGTGCGTTGTTCCAGTTCTTTATACTTCGGGCGCCGGGTAGTACGTCAGTTTCAATTTTTGTCTCGACACTTCCCACCTGTCATTCCCGCGCAGGCGGGAATCCACAAGAAATAGACGTGATCTATAAGTCTGGATTCCCGCCTGCGCGGGAATGACGGGTGGGAGGTGCCGGGAGGATTTCAAACTGACCCACTACCGAGCGGTGAGTCTCGAAGGGCCAGCCGTCGAAGTCGTCGTGGTCGGCCTCTCCGCGGCCGCCACAAGGTTATGGCATCCTTTTCTGTAGGTTCCGCTGCGTTCCACCTAGAGAGCCATCCGGAAACCCTGGGAGCGCGGGCGTCCCGCCCGCCCCTTGCACTCCAGTACCGCGTAAGAGCGGGCGGGACGCCCGCGCTCCCAGGGTTTCCGGATGAACTTCTAGAGCTATTCACGGTGTTGCCCTTCGGGCAGAGAATGCGTCAGCCTCCGGGTGACGAATGCGTCACTATCACCGCGGAGTGGCGCATACATTGGTTTGCATGTATGCGCTGGCTGACGACCCTGGAGCCGCCGAGAAGGCAAGGGAAAGGGGCGGAGACCTTCGGTCGCAGGGCTGGCACGGTCAGGAGACCGCGCCACAACGAGGACATGAGAAACAATCTCGGCGCAACGATGCGAATTTGTCTGGGTGCTCCGTCGCGGATACAAGAGATCTGCTTCCGAAGTTTCGGACGCCATTCACCGGCTTATGAAGAGCGCCAATGCGGTAATGAACCGGCCGGCAATAGAAGCTGGGCTGGCCTCACTGGAGGCTGGCGGAGACTCTGCGGACGGTGTAATCGCTTATGAGGGTGACTGGCTGGGGGCCGAAGAGTTTGTTTCATTCGATTCGAAAGCTGTCTCCGTGCTGCAGTCGCGAGGCGCCCGCGCACGCGCACGCTTGCCATAAAAAGCAGGTTAATCAGAATCCCGCCAGGACTTTCAAGTCCTCACCGGGTGGCGACGACATGCAGTACAATGCCGTTGCCACCCGTCCAACATTTGCTGAAACGGCAGGGCGTGCAATAAGCTTAGGGGAGTGACAAAGCGCGGAGACAAACATGGGTATTGGCGAACGGCTGGAGCGGCTGACCCAGCGCCACGGAGCCCTTACGCCGACCGTCGAGCTGTTGACTAAAGACCTTTCCGATATGAAAGTTTTGGTCAATGACGTTGCCGAAGGAACGGCCCGGCTGCTGAGCGCGGCGGAGATTCATGAAAAGCGGATCAGCCGACTGGAAGACGAGGAGTCATGATTGGACTGCGACTGTAGAAATACCGCGGACCTTGGAAAGCAGGTCCGCACTGCAATACCGTAATTTCTTGTTTTTTTGACAAGGTTTTTTCGAGGCGCTTCACGGCAGCTGCATTCTTACAGGGCTTCCACGTATTGGGTCCCAATATGACGCCTTGTAGCAAAAGCGACGCAATTCGCTTTGATTGCGGCTCTGCCGCGCCGGGCTACGCTCGCTAAAGTTTCTTCCGGAGCGACATTTCCCATGCTGTTTCAAGATGAGATGCATGATGAGTTCGGGACGTGGCCGGTCGCCTATATTCCGTACGGTGGTGCCGACTTTGGTGAGATCAGCGCGGTTGCTCAGGTGGTAGCTGGCGGCGACGACGCTGCATATTATGAGGCGTGGGTCAATTCCGCAGATCGGCTTTCGCAACAGGCGGGAGAGGCGCTTCAAAACGGTCACACCCAAAGTGCACGCGAGCTCTTTCTCCGTGCGAGCGTGTTTTACGCCACATCCTACCATCCCCTTTACGGCGAGCCGGTGGATCGGCGTCTATTGAGTGCGTTTCGCAGACAGGTTGGAGCCCTCGATCGCGGTTTCGCGCTCTTCGATCCCCCGATCCTGCCTGTGCGCATCCCATTCGAGAAGACCCCGATGCCCGCGTATTTTGTGCCCGCGGAGGGCGCTGAGCGCGAAGTCCGCCCAGTCGTGATCTTCACCAACGGATACGACGGCACCATCACCGACATGTATTTTGCCTCGGCCGTCGCGGCATCGCGGCGCGGCTACCACTGCTTGCTGTTCGACGGACCGGGACAAGGAGAGATGCTGTATGAGCAGGGAGTTCGCCTGCGCCCTGACTGGGAGGCGGTCATCGCAGCGGTAGTCGACTATGCCGTGCAGCAGCCGATCGTCGACTCAACGCGCATCGCGTTGAACGGTTGGAGCCTGGGAGGGCATCTCGCGCCTCGCGCCGCATCCGGGGAGCCGCGTATCGCGGCATTGATCGCCGATCCAGGTACGTGGAGCATCGCCGGCGGTTTTCGTGAAGCAGCCGTCCATATGCTTGGAGTGTCACGGGAAGCGGCGGCTGATTTAGGCGCTCTTGACGAGTCGACGATACGCCGGTTCGACGCTGTCGTGCGTGACAATCGCCACCTCAATTGGAAAGTCGTGAAACGCGGTTTCTGGGTTCACGGCGTGCAGAATCTCCGCGACTATCTGAGGAGCGCCGAACAGTTCACCATGGAATCTCGCGCCGGGCGGGTTCAGTGCCCAACGCTGCTGACGATGGCGGAAAACGATTCTTTGGGAGCATTCGCCCCAATTTTCCTGGATGCCCTGCGCTGCCCCAAGAAACTGCTCCGCTTCTCCGCCGCAGAAGGAGCCGCCGGTCACTGCGAAATGCAAAATCGCTCTCTTATAAACCGAAGGGTATTGGACTGGCTTGACGATCAGTTTGCGCGGTAAAGGGCGCTACATCTCCCGGCGCCCCTATCAAGCGATTGTCGCGGGTGGCGCATACGTCGTTTTGTGATGTATGCGCCACCCGATTTCTCTCCAGCCGGGGTCACGGCATCCGGTCCATGGCAAGTATGGACGCATCCTCGAGAGCAAGGTAGCCCGGCGCGGCGGAGCCGCAACCAAAGCCAATCGGGTCGCCTGTGTGCCACAGGGTGTCATATTGGGACCCAATACGTGGAGGCCCTGTAAAAATGCGGCTGCCGTGAAGCGCCTGGAAAAAGCTTGTCAAAAAAAACAAGAATTTACGCTCTTGCAGTGCAAGACGTCCGTAAACTAGCCTACATATAATGCCGCAAAGGCTTGACATCGCCACCTGCCCGTGCTAAGGTAGGGGCGTGAATCAGAGTGAGGCGGGACAAGATCAAGTGGCCTGGGGTAGTGGTGCAGTTTGGGATTTGCTACCGACCACCCCGGCCTGGGACGCGGCGCAAGGTGGTGCTGTTCAGCGGGGTCGGAAGGGCTTGCCATGGAGGCGGGCATTAGGGAGACGTTTTCGGCGTTTGGGCTGGGCGACGGGTAGCGCGTTATGGCTGGGATGGAACGGTGGAGGAAAGGCGCGGGCAGTTACACAACTGGTTACCCAGAACGCACCTTTCTCCCGCCCCCCCCCACCCCCCTACCCCCAAAGCCAAGAGGTTATTTAGAATCAGCAGATTACGTAGTTTTGGGTTCGTGCCAAAGCCAAGAAGTCATGTGCAATCAATAGCTTGGTGGCTTTGTGTAAATTTTACACAAAGCCAAGAAGTATTTTAGAATCAGCGCGGCCTAATTTACGCAAAACCGCCGTTTTCGAGGGCTGAAACCGTCGTTTTGTAAGGCGAGTCGCACACGTCTCGGGAGGGAGGAGGAAGCATGAAGACGATCGCAATTCTCTTGTTTGCGGCAACCTTTGTTTTTGCGTCGCCAGCGGGCTCTGATCCGCAGGGGTTCGAACTCTGGACGGCGACGCAGTTGACGGCTCTACAGTCGAAGCTTTCGGCCAGTGTCAACGCGCAGAAGTTCGCCAACCAGAGCTTAGGCACGTTCGGCAATCATTCGTTTATGCTCGCGCATCGGGAAGGAACCGGAGCGGCCGAACTGCACGAAACCCAGAACGACGTCTTTTTCGTTCAGAGCGGCCAGGCCAACCTGGTGGTGGGCGGCACACTGGTGGAACCGAAGACCGTTGCGCCGCACGAGATTCGCGGCCCTTCGATCAGCGGCGGAACGCAGAAAGCGCTGGGCCCGGGCGACGTGGTTCACATTCCGGCAGGAATGCCGCACCAATTGTTGGTGGACGAGGGAAAGCAATTCACCTATTTCGTGGTTAAGGTTGACGCGCAGTAGCAGCGTTTTGGAGTGCGGAATCTCGGCGGCTGCCCACAGGAGGTCTCACTTGAAGAGCTCCGGAACTCGCTTCTTTGTTCTGGTTACGGCTGCGCTGCTCGTCGGGGGCTTCAGGTTACCGTGGGGCATTCCGGCATCCGGCGATGCCACGCCGGCCGACGAGCAAAGCGAGCTCCTCGACGGTTTCGCCCAAACCCATCCCATTGATGTGCACATTCACCTCTATAAAGACGACCCGGCTTTCGGGGCTCTCATGGAGCGCCTGAAGCTGCGGGGTCTCGATATTTGCGTAATTGACGACCGCGATCCCGACTACAACGACCTGGAGCGGCAGCGCCGCGAGGTCCTTAGCGTGAGGCAGATCACCGGAGGCCGCGCCGCATTCTGCACCACTTTCAGCCCTTACGATTTCGAGAAGCCTGAGTTCAGCCAGCGTGTGATTCGCCAACTCAACGTCGACTTTGCTGCCGGAGCCGTTGCGGTGAAGATTTACAAAGTGATGGGTATGGAGATGAAATCGAAGGCGGGCAAGTGGGTAATGCCGGATGACCCTGCTTTCGAGCCGATCTACAAGGATATCGCCGTCCACAACCGCACCGTGGTGGCGCACCTGGCGGAGCCGGATTCATGCTGGCAGCCGCCCAATCCCGCAAGTCCTGATTATGAGTACTACCAGCAGCATCCCGGCGAATATGCCTACGCGCATCCCGATTGGCCTTCCAAGGCCGTGATTCTTGCCGCGCGGGATCATTTGGTAGCGGAGAACCCGACACTGCGAGTGGTTGGCGCGCATTTGGGGAGCATGGAATCGGACGTTGACCAGATGGCCGAGCGCTTTGACCGGTATCCCAATTTCGCGGTGGACACTGCCGCTCGCGTCCCGTACCTGATGATTCAGCCCCGCAACAAGGTGCGGGCCTTTCTGATCAAGTATCAGGACCGCGTCCTCTATGGAACGGACCTCGTTGTGCTGCCCAGGGACGACACGCGGAAAGCACTGGAAGAGTGGAACAGCACCTACGCCCGTGACTGGCAATTTTTTGCCACGGATCAGAGCGTGCAGTACAGGGGTCACGCTTACAAGGGTCTGGCGTTACCTCAGCCCGTGCTGCGTATAATTTTCCACGACAATGCCGTCCATTGGTTCCCCGGCATTGCGGGTGGGGAACAGTGAAATCGGTGTGTCAGTATCCGTGAACAAACACCCTTTCCCGTGGACCTGTGTCTTGGCGAAACCCGCGCTGCCGCGTCCCCCAAATCGAGCGGTGCGAGTGCGCGAGTCAGTAGAGCACCTTGCTGCCGGAGCGCGTCCATTCGACGAAGGCCTCAGCGGCTTCGTTCGCGAGCAAACGCACGCCCGGAATGCGTCTCTTCTCCGGGAGCTTGCCGATCTCATCGTAAATCAGCGAATCGTCAAAGCCGATGGCCGCCGCGTCAGATCGCGTGTTGCCGTAATAGAAGCGCGCGATCCGCGCCCAGTAAATCGCGCCCAGGCACATCGGACAGGGCTCACAAGTTGTATAAAGTTCGCAACCGGCCAACTGAAAGGATCGCAGGGTCTCGCAGGCCGCGCGAATCGCCAGGACTTCGGCGTGCGCGGTGGGATCGTTCAAAACCGTTACCCGATTCACTTCGCGCGCGATCACGGCCCCGTTTCGCACCACGAGCGCCGCGAAGGGACCGCCTTGGCCTGTGCGCACGTTCCGAACTGAGAGTGCGATGGCCTCGCGCATCCATTGTTCCTGCATCCGGTTCTCCAATATCACCAATGGGAACGGTGCAACCCCTGCTCTCCATGGAGTTACATTGTGAGCACATCGTGGCGAATGCAAGCAAGGGCTTCAATACTCTTCTATGCCGGCGCGGCGAACGAAAGCCAGGTTCTTAGGCATCGCCGAGCGTGCCGAGCGCACCACGGCGCCTTGAAATCCGACAGACCAAGGTGTAACTTAACCACTTATTGATAAATGCAGACGTTAATTCCGGCTGATGTTCATATTCAAGGAGGATACGGATTATGAAGCGAACTCTTATGCTGGCTCTCGCGATCGGCCTTTTGCTGGCTTGGCCCATTAGCTCATTTGGTGATTCTATCTCTCAACTCGTCGTCTTTGGGGACAGCCTTTCCGACGTGGGAAACGTGTATATCGCCACCGGAGGAGCCGAGCCCGCGCCGCCAGGCTACACGGCTGGGCTCTTTACGGACGGTCCTGATAGCAGTCCGGCCACCACGGGCCCTTTGGGAGTGTGGGTGCAACAGCTTGGCGGCATGATGGGCGTCGTCTCGCCGGGCCCTTCCCTTGCAGGTGGAAACAACTATGCCTTTGGTGGAGCCCTCACCGGTTATGACCCGACCTTCGGCAGTGGCGGCGAGCCTTACGTGGGCGATCAGGTAAATGAATACCTGGCCGGCCACTCCGGTACGCTTCCTTCGAACGCTCTCTACGTCTTCTGGGCAGGCGCCAACGATCTTTTCACCGGAGTAAATAGTCCGTCCGCCGCGGTGATGAACATCAGCGCGAACATTAGCACCCTGTACGGAGACGGCGCTCGGAACTTCCTCTTGCTGAACATGCCCCCCTTGGGTGATACCCCGGACATACTCGCTCTAGGCCCAGCCGAGGTCGCGTACTTCAATGGGCTTTCGCTGGAGTACAACTCCGATTTGAGCTCCACCATTGCGATGCTCGACGCGGATGACCCCGGCATCAGGATTGTGGGCGAGGATGTGTACGCCCTGGTCTTAGCGATGCTCGCCGATCCCTCGGCTTACGGCTTCGTGAACACTGACACTCCAGCCCAGGGTCTGAGCGTCGACCCGAATACCTATCTGTTCTGGGACGGCGTGCACCCCACCACGATGGGCGATTACTGGGTGGCGAACCTCGCCTACGACGATCTGACTACGCCTGAGTTACCCGCGTCTCTGCTTTTCGGCACAGCCGTGCTCGCGCTTGCGTTCGTGTTCAGCCGGCAGCATCGCGCGTCCGCGTGACGCTCTGTTTACACGGGACGGATGCCAGCCCCGCGTTCGGTCGGGCTTGTTGAACCGGGCCAGGCGCCGCGTTTCGTCGGCCGCGACGAAACGCTGGCTATCGGCTGTTTGCCGGGGTTCGCCCTGGAGTTGGAGTCTCTTTTTGCGTTCTGAACGCGAGGTTCCTCGCGAAGGGAAGAACGAAGGTATCGCACGGGATCGAAGGTTCACCGTAGCGCTGGAATCGCCTTTTGCCCGGACTGCAAAGCCTCGAGGTGAGCCACGACACTTTCGCCCAAGCCGTCCAACCGATAGCCGCCCTCCAGCAGGGAAACAATACGTCCCTGACAGAACTCATCAGCAAGCCTGACGACCAGATGCGTGATCGCCGCAAAACCCTGCGGCGTGATATCGAAGCATCCCAGCAGGTCGTTGCGCATCCCGTCGAAACCCGCGCTGACGAGAACAAAGTCCGGCCGGAATCTTCGCGCGGCTGGCGCCAATTCATTCTCGAAGGCCTGCAAGATCTGTTGGTCACTCGCGCCCGGCGGCAGGGGCACATTCAGAGTTGTTCCCGACCCTCTTCCCGCGCCCGTTTCCGACGGATGGCCGGTCCCGGGATAAGCGCCGAAGTGATGGGTGCTGAAGAAGAACACGGAACCGTCTTCGTAGAAGATGTCCTGGGTGCCGTTGCCATGATGGTAGTCCCAGTCCACGATCAGTACGCGTTCCAGACTGTGAATCTGCTGAACGTACCGCGCCGCCACGGCCACGTTGTTGAAAACGCAGAAGCCCATACCCCGCGTCCGTGTCGCATGATGACCCGGCGGACGCACGGCGCAGAAGGCCGCGTTCACGGTGCCTGCCATGACGGCGTCCACGGCCTGGAGCGCTCCGCCGGCCGCGAACTTGGCCGCTTCCAATGAGCCGGGAGAAACCGAGGTGTCGCCCGTGCTGAGCTCGCCCAGTCCTTGCAAGCCCGACAATTCCCGGAACGCCAGCGCAAGATAAGCGGTGCTATGGGCCAGCGCCAGATCATCCTGAGTGGCGGCGCGCGGATTAATTCGATGAGAGGTTCGGAAGAGCCCGGCTTGCTCCAAGGCGCTGCGGATTGCGGTCAAGCGATCTGGACGCTCGGGATGCCCGGTGTTACCCGAAAGGTGCTGGAGGTAGACATCATCCAAGACCAGTCCGATCCGGCGCGGGGTTTCCGCGGACCTCTTCGGGGTCTTTCCTTCAACAGAAACCATAGCCGCCTTCATAATTCGAGAAGTTCCATTCTGACTGCACCCGTCGGTCTCTAATGGGAGTTCGGCATCCCTACGGACCCGACATTCTACCGAGTGTACACCGGAACCCCGCCGCCCGAGCGTCTCCCTGATGCCCATGGCGGGTAATCTGCCGGTTAGCCTCATTCAACCCGCAGACGCTGCGTATCCGCATGACTACAAGAGTATTCAGGATGTGTGACGCCAATCACCGAAAAGGAGCGCAATCTTTGTGCACTCTGAACTGTAAGCAATCTCGATGGAGGACAATAGAATGAAGATAACGTACAAACACGTGCTGATGGCTGCACTCACGCTGGCGCTGACCGCGGGCTTGGCGTCAGCAAAGTCGAACGCGAACAAGACCGTGAACGTGACACTCGCTTTCGCCACGACCATGCCCGATGGCACCCAACTTCAACCAGGCGACTACCGCATGGCCGTGCTCAATGACGCGGCCGCACCTAAAGTGGAGTTCTACCGGAACGGGAAGCTGATGTGCAGGTGCCCCGTGAAGATCGAAAATGCACCCACCAAAGCCCAGACCACCCAGCTTATGCTCGACGTGACCGAAAGCGGCGATCACGTATTGAACAGTGTCGCTATAGGAGGTTCGACGCAGTTGGTGGTTTTCTCGACGAGCGGCACGCCTGGCGCGTAGTTGTAGGAGTTGCTTCGACTCCTTGCTATTCCCTGTGCTGAGCGATCTTCCTCTGCACTGGCCCGCGCAAGGCGCAAGTTCAACGAGACGAGCCCAAGACCCCATCGCGGGTTGCCACGGGCTGGAAAAGTGCTGCGGACCCCGGCCTTGGGGTCCGCGGACTTTCGGCGGTTTTGAGACAAAGATCGCAAACCGATCTTTGCCGTGCCCGCCCCACGAGAATACTTCCCTTTCTCGTCGCTTCGCGCCAATTCTTCGCCGAGCGAACCTCGTTCGGAACGTGCTGTGATGCTGCGCCTTACGCCGTTTCCTTCACACGCCCATGGCCACGCAGAGAGCAGCCACGTCTCCGATCCGCTCATCGAGTGCGGCCGGAACCACCTGGCAGGTTTCGGCAGAGACGGCCAGCGCCTCGCGCCGCATCACCCGTCGCGCCGGCTCCAGCAGCATATCGCCAAGACGCATGGCCAAGCCGCCAATTACGATGCGCTCGGGATTGAGAATGTCCACCAGAATGGCCAGCGCTTCACCTAAGCGGCGGCCGGTACTTCGAATGATGTGAATGGCCACGGCGTCTCCACGCTTGGCCGCCAGGGCCACATCACGGGCTGTTATGGTCTTCCCCTTCAGAACGGTGCGCTCCCGTCTCCGGCGCGCAGCGGCCACCGTCCGTTGCGCCACCTGAGCCATGCCGCCGCCGCTCGCCCAGCCTTCCACGGAACCCGCCTTGTGATAACCAACAGGCCCGGAGCGCGTCAGCCGAACGTGGCCGATCTCACCCGCCATGTCGTTAGCGCCCCGGTAAAGCCGCCCGTCTGCGATGATGCCGGCGCCGAATCCGGTGCCCATAGTGATGAACACCATGTTGCGGCATCCCTGGCCGGCCCCGAAACGATGCTCAGCTACAGCTCCGGCGTTGGCATCGTTCTCCAATTGACACTTCACGCCGAATTCCCTCTCCAGAATCGCCGTAATGGGAACGTCAACCCAGGTGGAAAGATTGGGTGGCGCCTGAATGACGCCACGGATGGGGTCAAGCGGACCGCCGCAACTTACCCCGATGGCGCCAAGCTCTACGCCTTTAGACAACTGCTCGGATAGAAGCTCGCGAATCCCTTTCTTGATGAGGTCAATGGCGGGTCCAGGGCCGCGCGCCGGCCGTGTGGGAAACTCGATGCGCTCGAGAACGAAGGGCGGGTCCACTGAAGCCAGCACCGCCGTCTTCGTTCCGCCAATGTCCACCCCTACAAGTAATCGTGAAGGCTCAGAAGGCATGATGAAATGCACCGAGCCCGCGCAGCGGGCGATAGATCATAGCCCATAGCATAAGCCATGGGGCGGGAACCCGGCGAACAGTTCGGCTGAGCCCACAGGGGCGAACGATCCTCTTCGCCACGGCCCAACCCACCTGCACGCGCCTGACCTGACCATGGGCATTTGCGGAGATGCGGACGCGCAGCAATTCTGCCGGAGCTAACGGAACTGGCAGTTGCGATGCGCTACCGGTCAGGGGTATGCTTCGGGGTGGTGGGGAGCCCGAGACGGATTTGCGGGAAGCTTCCCAGTCGATGGCGCGAGCTAAGCCATGAGAAAACGTCGTCCGCAGCTTATCGTGGGTACAGGGCTGGTGGTGTGCCTCTTTGGATTGCGCCTCGCGCCGGCACAGGATCGGGCGATGGCGAGCGCGCCGGCTTTTGGCGGCGGAGTTTTTGTAACCCCTGTGGCGGGCGCGCCATTTTCCGCCGTGGCCGTGCAAGAGATGAGGGAACCGCTCCGGGACGGCAGCTTATTCCAACGCAAGACGGAGGCCCTGATCACGCGTGACTCGGCCGGCCGCATCAGTAATGAGCGTCACGAGGTTGTGCCTGCCAACTCCACGCGCATACCGGCGCTGCTCTCAGTTCACCTCTACGATCCCGAAACCCAATTGAGCACGTTTCTCAATCCCTTCACTCACGTGGCGCGGCAGCAAGCACTGTCGCGCGCTCCCGCCACGACACCGCCGGGTAACTGGGCGCAACAGCCAAAGACATCTCCCGGTAAGAACGTGCGGCTGGAAGACCTCGGCTCCGCCGCCCTCGACGGCATCGACGTGCATGGCTACCGGCGGACCATCACGCTCGGTGGGGAGTCCACTGGTACCGGTAAGCCGGTGGCGGTCGTCGACGAATACTGGTACTCGGAAGAGCTTCGGATCAACCTCCTTTCCAAACACAGCGATCCGCGTACCGGCGAGCTCACCATCACCGTGACCAACTTGAATCGCACCGAGCCCGACCCCAGCCTTTTCGAGATCCCGCAGGGGTACAAAGTGGTGGATTTGACCCCCGAACCTGCAGGGGCGCAATAACTTAAGGTAAGGCGCCAGTACAAACTGCCTGCAACCTGACACCCGGACACTTGGGTGGCGCCCGGACAGGGTCCCGCAGACCCGCGAGTTGCCAGACGCCGAGGGTGCTGTCTTATGACAATCGAGAGAATTTGCCATTCAGTGGGTCGCTGGAGACGTGAATCGGCGGTCTGCGTTGGGGAGAACTGGGCCGAAAAAAAAGATACTAACCAAAGTCAAGAGGTTATTTGGAATCAGTGAGATAGATGATTTGTGGTTTTTGCCAAAGCCAAGAAGTCATGTGCAGTCAATAACTTGGTGGCTTTGTGTAAATTTTACACAAAGCCAAGAAGCCCTTTGGAATCAGCGCGGGCTCAGCATGTAAAAGTTACACAAAGCCAACGCCCGGACGCGCGACTGTTATGAGAATGGACGGAGGCAGCATTGAAAAAGAGCGGCGTGGGCCTCGCCGAGGCTTTGGAGTGCGGCAGCTTGCTGCCGCTTTGAGTTCGCGAGCTTGCTCGCGGCCATCGTCTCAAGAGGCGTGGAAGGCGCGGGTCGGCCAGCAAGCTGGCCTCGGGAGAGCGGTAGCAAGCTACCGCACTCCAGAGCGCTTCGCGCCGTTTCATGCGAAGTGGCGAGCCGAGGGCAGTGTAAAATCTTCGTCTCGGATGACCGCAAGAACTACACAGCGTCAGGAATTTGCAGCCCCCACGAGCGAACCCAGCATCTTATTGAAAACAAAGACTCGTGCCTTTGGGAACCCAGCATCTCGTTGGAAATGCGGCTACTTACCTGGAATAACCCAGCATGTTGTTGGTATGCAGACCCTTAGCTTATTTCTGGCTGCCCAAAATCACCGATTTTCATTCGGGTGCAGGTGGGCGTCAAAGAAATCCGACTCCGCGTGATACGCCGCGAGCCAACTACGGTGCAGCAGGAAGTCGTGAATTTCGTCCGGGAAGACGATTTGTTTGAACTCCACGCCTTGCTTCCGCAGGGCCTCCACCAGACGCACCATTTCGGTGAAGGGGACGTTGCGGTCGTCATCGCCCTGGATCAGCAGCACCGGCGAGTGCCACGTCTTGATGGACGCGAGCGGCGAAGATTCCCACGCCAGCCTGGCGGCGTCCGGCCGTGCGGCCGGGTCGTAAGAGGGCATGAAGTTGTCGATCTCGAGGTTCCAGTCATGCACACCGTGCATGTCAACGCCGCAGGCAAACAGGTCCGAAGCGCGAGCGAGGCCGAGGGCCGTCAAATAGCCGCCGTAGGAGCCGCCCCAGAGGCCGATGCGCGCGGGGTCCACGTCCGGGCGGTCGCGAAGATAGAGCCCCGCGCCCATCACGTCATTGAATTCGCTGGCCCCGGCGGCTCCATAGTTGAGCGCCTCGCGGAAATCGAGCCCGTAGCCGATGCCGCTACGATAGTTCACCGAGAGCACGATGTAGCCGCGGCTCGCGAGGTACTGATTCATGGCGTAGGCGTTGTGGTAGTAGCCCATGTAGTGCCAGCCCAGCAGCATCTGGCGGCGCGACCCGCCGTGGAAGAAGATCAGCGCGGGATGCTTCTGGCCGGCCGAAGCACCCTTGGGCAGGAAGAGTTGGCCATGAATGGCGAGACCATCAGAGGCCGAGAAAATCACCTGCTGAGGCGTGATCAAATCGTTTGCCGGGAAGTCCGCCGGAAGCGATTCGGGCGCGAGGTCGCGCGTGGCGCCGTCGCTCGAAAGAATCGCAGGCCGTGCCGGGCGCTGGGCGTCAGAGTGAAAAAGCGCGACGGTGCCGCCCACGCTTGCCATCACCGGCGACCATTCGATTCCCTCGCCGCGCGTCAGAGCGGTGGGATGATCACCTGTGACCGATTCGCGCCACAGGTGGCGGCGGTCGATGTCGTCCTGGTTCGAGCCGAAAATCAGGTCGCGGCGATCGGGAGTGAGCGCGACGAACTCCACCTCAAAGTTGCCGGGCGTCAGCAGCTTGGGTTTGCCGCCGGCGCCGGGGCCGGAAATGTGGACGGAGTAGAGATGATTCCAGCCGTCGCGTTCCCAGGGAAACACCAGGTTGTCACCGGCGCCCCAGAACACCTGGTTATCGGCGACGATGCCGTGAAAGACGCTGCCTTGTCCGGGTTCGGCGCGCCACACCTCATAGCCCTCGCCGGTGGAGGCATCGGCCACTCGAATCGACCACGGCAGCGCGGTGCGCTTGGGACCGAAAATAAGGTCTTCATGCTCGAAAGAAATGCGCAGGAAAGCCACGGAGCGCGAATCAGGCGACCAGACAGGGGCGAAATCACGATCGACGCTGGGGTCGAGATAATGCAGCGCCTTGCTGGCCACATCGTAGACGGCGACGAAACTGTGATCGCCCCTTTGAGTCACAAAAGCCAGGTGCGATCCGTCCGGCGACCAGCGCAAAGACCGGCTCTTACCCTTGTCGTGAATCAACTGCTCGGGCTTGGCGCCCTCGGCGAGCTTGATGGACCAGATCTGATCTTTGAAGAGGTAAGCCACTTCGTCCCCGTGAGGTGAAACCGCGGGAGCGTGGCCGTCTGCGAGCCTACGTGGCGAGCCTCCGTCAAGAGGGACCACCCACACGTCCTGTTGCACGCCTGCCGTGTCGCTAGCGGGGTTTGGATAGGCGCCGTCGTTTTCGAAGTCGCCGCCCCGGGCGTACACAATCGAGCGCCCGTCGGGAGTCCACGCCAGTTCGGCGATTTCCTGGCCGTCATCCTGGCTATAGTTGGTAAGTTGGCGCGAGCGGTAGGTGCCGCCGGCTTCGGGTTCCGCCACCCAGATGTTGCGCAGCCCGCGGGCGTTGAACACCCACGCGAACCGCGCGCCCGTGGGCGCCGCCACCAGTTCACTCGGAAACGGCGAGCTCATCACTTGTTCCAGGGTGAACGGCCCTTGCGCCGCGATTGAGCATGCAGCGGCGAGGAGCAGCAGAGCTGCAGTTTGCACGGCCTTGCGAATCAGCGTGGATGGCATTGATCCTCCCGGACTGAACTTGGTGTTTCGATGACCTAACATGCATTTCTGTTCCGAAAATTTCGGTCAGGCAACGGTGGGCTCACCAGCGGGCTCGCGGCTCCAAGAAATCGCAGCCTTCACCCAGCACAGGCTGAGTCGATCGTAAACCGATCTCGTGGGCATTTTCATGCTTCGGGGTGTCGCGAAGCGACATGACGACTCACGAGGATTCGGAAAGGGCGGGGCTTCGGCCCCGCCGATCTTGCGAGAACTGCGCTCTTTGTCTTCCGCTCTCGGCGCAGCTTGGGAATGCAAGCTGTGCCGAGATCGGAAGGAGGCAAATATCCGACGGACGTTGTAACGGCGGGACTAAAGTCCCGCCCTTTCCGAATCCTTGTGAGTCGTCATGTCGCTTCGCGACACCCCGAAGCATGAAAATGTCCACGAGATCGGTTTATGATCGACTCGGCCTGTGCTGGGTGAAGGCTGCGATTTCTTGGAGCCGCAAGCCCGCTCGTGAGTCTGGCCTGGACATCGC
>DATJYK010000303.1:0-2611 GCA_035578005.1 Terriglobia bacterium | reverse complement strand
TGGTGTCGGACTGCTGGGTGCGCGCGCTGCCCGGCAACCTGCCGTCTGGCGGCTATTTCAGCGTGATGAACATGAGCGACAAGCCCGTCGACCTGACCGGCGTCAAGACCGACGCCTTCGGGATGGCCATGCTCCATCAGACGCAGAGCAATGGCAGCACGTCAAAGATGGTTATGGTCGAGAAGGCCACGGTCCCGGCGAACGGCACGCTTAAATTCACGCCCGGGGGCTATCACGTGATGCTCGAGCAGCCGAAGCAGCCGGCCAAGGTCGGCACGTCGATTCCGCTGACGTTCTCGTTCAGCGATGGCGAGACGGTGACGAGCGAGTGCGCGGTGAAGAGCGCCGGCGCGACATCGAACTGACGAGCCGTCGTCCGGGGACCCTGCCGGGGTGCACACATTCGATATGCGTACCCCAACGCGAATCGCCACGGCAGACATCGTCCCTGTCCGGTTCAGGGCCGGCGCGTTTTCTTTCCTGAAGTCGATTCGCCGGCCTCCAACCCTTGCATCATTGGTCCACTCGAAACGACAGTGAAGTCCACCGTACACAGTGTCACTTCGACCTTCGCGTCCGAAGCGAACCGCCGCCTGGTCTACGCCGGCGCCATCGTCGTGGCGCTGCATGCCGCGCTCATCGCGCTCGTGTTGACGAGACGTGATATCGCCGCGCCCGTCGCCGTCGTATCGCGCACGATCACAGCCGCGCTGCTTCAACCCGAGCCGGAAACCACACCGGTGGCAATCCAGTCGGTGCCGACTCCGACGCCGCCGAAACCCGTGCGGCACGTGACGCGCGCAAAGCCGAAGATCCAGCCGAAGTCCACGCCGCCCCCGTTGCCGGTCGCCGAGGTGCCGTCTCAGCATCAGGTCGAAGCGCCCGCCGGGCTGACGCCGCCCGCGCCTGCCGCCCCGGAGCCCGCACGGGCCGCCGCGCCTTCGCAGGACAGGCCGACGATGGCGCTGAGCGCACCGAAAAACGTCTCGCACCTCGACTGCCGGATCGTGCAGCCGGACTATCCGATGCTGTCAAAGCGGCGCGGCGAGACCGGCATCGCTTATGTGCGCTTCGTGGTCGGCCTGACCGGCCAGATTGGGAACATCGAACTGAAGAAGAGCAGCGGCTACGGCCGGCTCGACGACGCCGCGCTCGACGCGATGCGCGACAGTTCGTGCAAGCCGTATCTGGAAAACGGCGAGCCCGTGCGCGCCGCGTATACGCAGCCTTTCGACTTCAACCTGCACGACTGAAACCGTGCCCGAACCATGACTTAAAAGGAATGGCAATGCAGAACTATGGTATCGCCCACGTGTGGGCGCAAGGGGATTTCGTGACGTGCGGCATCGCGCTCGCGCTGTTGATCATGTCGGTCCTGTCGTGGTGCGTGATCGTCGTGAAGAGCTGGAACGTCATGCGCCTGAAGCGCCTGACGAAGAATGCCGAACGGGCGTTCTGGCATTCGGACGATTTTGCCGACGGCATGAAGAACCTGGGCAACGGCACTCGTGAAGACAATCCGTTCCTCGCACTTGCGCTGTCGGGCCAGGAAGCCTCCGAACATCATCACCAGACACAGCCGCAACTGCACGACCGGATGGACGTGTCCGACTGGATCACGCGCTGCCTGAAGGACACGATGGATGACTCGGTCGCGAAGATGCAAAGCGGCCTCGCGGTGCTCGCGTCGATAGGCAGTACGGCGCCATTCGTGGGCCTGTTCGGCACCGTGTGGGGCATCTATCACGCGCTGCTCACCATCGGCGCGACGGGGCAGACCTCGATCGACGCGGTCGCGGGCCCGGTCGGCGAGGCGCTGATCATGACGGCGTTCGGCCTCTTCGTGGCAATACCGGCGGTGCTCGGCTATAACGCGCTCACGCGCGCGAACAAGGCGATCGTGACCAGGCTGAACCGCTTCGCGCACGGGCTGCATGCGTTCTTTGTGACGGGCGCGCGGCTGTCTTCTTCGAAGGGCAATCTGCGCGTCGCCGCACGCGGCCAGTAACAACGGAGACTTCCTATGGCGATGAGCCCCTTTGCAGACGACGATGACGACGGCCTGATGAACGAGATCAACATGACGCCGCTCGTCGACGTGATGCTGGTTCTCCTGATCGTATTCATGGTGACGATCCCGGTGGTCCGCCACTCGGTGAAGATCGACCTGCCGCACGCGAGCAGCCAGAAGGAGGACACGAAGCCGACGCATATCGACGTGTCGATCGATGCGGAAGGCACGGTGCTCTGGGACGGCATGCCGCTCGACGACGATTCACTGCGCGCGAAGATCATGATGGCCGCGCAGGCGACACCGCAGCCCGAGTTGCATCTGAACGCGGACCGCAAGGTCGCTTACGAGAAGATCGCACAGGTGATGTCGGCCGCGCAAACCGGCGGCCTCACAAGAATCGGCTTCGTGACCGTCCCGCCGCGTCGTTGACGTACCCCTCGGCCCATTCGGCGCGTCTGGCGTCGACGCGCACTCCGCAGGTCAATTGACATCAGGCGCCACGGTGGCGTGTTGTCGCGCGTTGACGCAATGACCGTTGCACTCCGTTACTGGTCGCCCGGCATGAGAGAGGACGGATGTCCTAAGTGGGTCGCGGGC
>DATJYK010000302.1:0-12128 GCA_035578005.1 Terriglobia bacterium | reverse complement strand
ATCTCGCCGTCACCCAAGCTCTCGACAACCTCCTTGAAGGCGTCGGCCTGAAAGCCGCATGATGCTTACTCGACACGAGAAACGAAAATGACAACAAAAGCGTCAACAAAGTTCACGTTTTCTCCGCCATAACGGACTAATTATAAGAGCTGACCGCTGGAAGCTGATGGCTGAGAGCTGACTGCTGCGTCACGCAGCGTCTGACGGACGCGCACTCCCGTTATTGGCGGCGGGCTCGGCCGCAGCAACCGCGCCGGCTCCATGACACTTTTTGTACTTTTTGCCGCTGCCGCAAGGGCACGGGTCATTGCGGCCCACCTTCTCACGACGGATCACCTGCTGCGGCTTCTCGGATGCCCCGGAGCCCACCATCCGCATTTCCTGCTGCTCGCGCCGCTTGCGCCGCTGGTATTCCCGGATGGCCGCTTCCTCTTCGTCGGGCGTTCGCATCAAGAATAGATAGCGCAGAGTCTCATCTTCAATGCGGTCCATCAGAGCCGCGAACATGTCGTACGACTCGCGCTTATACTCCACCAGCGGATCGCGCTGCCCGTAACCGCGCAAGCCAATGCCTTCCTTGAGGTGGTCCATGGCCAGCAGGTTGTCTTTCCACTGAGCGTCCACCACCTGCAACAGGATCATGCGCTCGTGAATGCGCATGCGCTCCGGCGTCCACACCTGCTCGCGCTCCTCGTAACGCTTGTTGACGATCTCGCGCAGTTCATCTCGCAGCACCTCGAGCCGCTTGGGATCGAGCGTCAACTGCTGCTGGCGCAGGTCCACGCCGAAGCGGCCCCAGAACTCCGCGTGGAGGCCCTTCACGTTCCACTCGTCCGGGTGCTGGTCTTTGGGGCAGAACGTCTCCACCAGCCAGTCGATCACGCGGTCGATGGCTTCCTGCACCCGCTCCTTCTGGTCCGCACCTTTCAGCAGTTCGTCGCGCAAGCCGTAAATGGTCTCGCGCTGCTTGTTCATGACGTCATCGTATTCAAGCAAGTGCTTGCGCGATTCGAAGTTCTGGGCCTCCACCGCTTTCTGCGCGGCCTCGATGCGCTTGGAGATCAGCCGCGACTCGATCGGCACGCCCTCTTCCATGCCGAGCTTGTGCATGATGTTGGAGATACGTTCGCCGGCAAAAATACGCAGCAGGTCATCTTCGAGTGAGAGGAAGAAGCGCGAAGAGCCGGGGTCGCCCTGGCGGCCCGCCCGGCCTCGAAGCTGATTGTCGATGCGCCGCGACTCGTGGCGCTCGGTACCGAGAATGTGCAACCCTCCCAGGCCGATCACGCGATCATGCTCGATGTCGGTGGTGGCCTTGAAACGGGCAATGAATCCTGCCCAATTCTCGCGCCACTTGGAGTAAGCATCGACGAAGGCGTTGTAGACTTCCGGCGCGGAGCCGGTGGCGGGCCGCTCCGGCGGCTCGGGGTCGATGCCTTGCTCGCGGTACTTCTCGGGATTCTTGCGAAATTCCTCCCGCGCCATGAACTCGGGATTACCGCCCAGCAGAATATCCGTGCCACGGCCGGCCATGTTGGTGGAGACCGTCACCGCCCCCACTCGGCCCGCCTGGGCGACAATCAGCGCTTCTTTCTCGTGCTGCTTGGCGTTCAGAATATTGTGGCGTAGGTCCTTTTCTTCGAGCACCTCCACAAAACGTTGGGGCGTACAGCGGACGTCAGCGAGGTAATCGAAGATCGGGAGCATCTTCTCGTCGGCGCTCTTCACGAGCTCGCCCAGCGCCCGGGCCATCGAAACGCCGCCACCGTCGGTGGCCTCCGGCTGATGGCCAAAGTAGTCGCTGTGCCCTTTCTTGAGCAGCGCCTGGAGGAACGCCTTACTGCTTCCATTTCGACCCGCGTCCGCATAGGCTCGCTGAGCCAGCAGCTTCTTGGCCGCCGACACATTCGCTCCGGCCGGGATCAGCCACTCAAATGCGGCCCCGTGCTGGGCGGCCAACTGCTGAGCCCAGCGAAGCAGTTTAGGGCCCTCCAGTCCGGCCGCCTTCAGCAGCTCCTGCAAGCGGTTGGGCAGCAGGCCGGTCTTGCGGAGCTGGGCGCTCAGCCGTTCTGACTTCTCGATGGCGATGGTGCCCACCAGCACCGGCTGGCCGCGAAGGTGATATTCCTTGATCTCCTCAATGACGGCGTTGAACTTTTCACGCTCGGTGCGGTAAACCACGTCGGGATATTCATGGCGGATCAGGAGCCGGTTGGTGGGCGCTACGATCACTTCCAGCTCATAAATCTTCTCGAACTCGGCAGCTTCAGTCTCGGCCGTTCCGGTCATGCCGGCCAGCTTGTCATACATGCGGAAGTAGTTCTGGAAAGTGATGGTGGCCAGCGTCTGGTTCTCGCGCTCGATCTTGACCTGCTCTTTAGCTTCAACGGCCTGGTGCAGCCCGTCGCTCCATCGGCGGCCTGGCATCAGGCGGCCCGTGAACTCATCCACGATAATCACTTCGCCGTCTTTCACCACGTAGTCTTTGTCGCGCTTATAGAGCGTGTGCGCGCGCAGGGCCTGATAGACATGGTGAGTGTAGGCGACGTTGGCCGGGTCGTAGAGGTTTTCGAGCCCCAGGATCTTCTCAGCCTTCTCGATCCCTCCCTCGAGGAGGCTGGCCGTGCGCCGTTTCTCGTCGATCTCGTAGTCTTCGCCTTCCTTCAGATGAGGGATGACCTTGTCGATGCGATAGTATTTCTCGGTAGATTCCTCCGACGCGCCCGAAATGATCAGCGGCGTACGGGCCTCGTCAATCAGGATCGAATCGACTTCGTCCACGATTGCGTAACGGTGCTCCCGTTGCACCCGGTCGCCGAGTTCGAACTTCATGTTGTCGCGCAGATAGTCAAAGCCGAACTCGTTGTTGGTACCGTAAGTGACATCGCACTGGTAGGCCAGGCGGCGCTCGGCGTCGTCCAGGTCGTGAACAATGACTCCCACAGAGAGCCCGAGCAAGCGGTAGATGGGGCTCATCCAGGAAGCGTCGCGCTTGGCCAGGTAATCGTTAACGGTGATCACGTGGACGCCGCGGCCCTCAAGCGAGTTCAAGTAGACGGGCAGCGTGGCCACCAGCGTCTTGCCTTCGCCGGTCTTCATCTCGGCGATCTTGCCTTCGTGAAGCGCCATACCGCCCATGAACTGGACGTCAAAATGGCGCATATTGAGGGTTCGTCGTCCGGCCTCGCGGCACAGAGCAAAGGCTTCAGGTAGCAGGTCGTCAAGGGTTTCGCCTTCGGCCAGCCTCGCCTTAAACTTCTCGGTATAAGCAGGAAAATCCTCTTCGGAGAGTTTCTGCATCTCCGGCTCGAGAACATTGATCTGCTCCGTACGCTCGCTCAAGCGCTTGATTTCGCGCTCGTTCTGGGTGCCGATGACGGCGCCCATCGCCTTTTGAAAGAAATCTGCCATCTCGTCCTTGAGGAGGGCCGCGCTTCAGAATGCCCTTATTCTGATTCTACCTGTTGGCGCCTCCGGTCCGCAACGTGGCGACGGCCGCCCCTGCGTCGGAATAACGCCTTAATTCCGCCTCAACACCCCATGCCGAATCTCCGGCCAGAACTCTTGAAGAAGGTTCACGGGTATGCTCAGCCCAACTTGCTCCGTTGCATTGCTTAGCGTATAGGTCGCGACGTTGTTGTGTGAGGGAAGCCAGGCTACTGAAACGGCAGTCGACGCATAGTACGCGCTAAGATTGGCAACATTCAGGGTCGGCTGGCCGTGCCCGTTGTATGTAAGGAAGCTGTACTTGACGGCGTGCCATGCGCGCCTTTTGAACCCGTGCTGGCTACTCGCAATGTAGCGGACATCGTCGTGCAGAAGAGCAGCCATCGGCGCTTGAAAGGTACCCTGGAGAATAGCGGTTCCTAAACGGGAAGCAACCCTGCGCCCGTAACCGGCAAACCCGCCGCCCCATTGCGCAGGAGAGCCGGTGGCCTGGTCGAGCACCAAAGCGCTGAAGAACGGGCCGAAGTAGGCGCCCACCGAGGCGTAGTTCATCTTAAAGTAAAGCTTCACGCGCTCGCTTCCGGTAAGGGGTTCGTAGTTGTCCTCGGAAGCCGAGACGTTCCCCGTAATCGGGTTCACGCTGAGCGACCTGGGCTGGCGGGCTGGTGAGGACTGACTCGCTGTGCCGCCTGACTGCTGACTTGCCGAACTGCCGGGAGACATTTGAGCGCCGGAGGCCTGACCCGTAGGATTCGACTGGGGGGTTTGATTGGTGGCACCGCCCTCGGATTCCTCGTCTGTGATATCGTCTACCTGGGCAGAGTCCGTAGAGTTAATCGAACCTGCCGACGATTCGGCGGGAGCCTGGGCGAACGTAGGCGTGAGGCGGCAGCAAGCTAGTGTGGCCACTCCCATGAGGAGCAGCGCACTCTGCTGTACGATTCGTGACATGGCCCTAAGTTGGTGTAACACGAGCACTGCGGGGCTTAACCCTCCGATGATCTTGCTGCCTTACCGCCGTCGATCGCAGCGCCGGGCGCCGATTATACGGTGCGCTGAGATTTCGACTGCAACCTGAGTCCGCATCGGCGCCTCTAATTCAATCTTGTGATGCATTTCCCTTACAAAGGGGTGTGCCCGTGAAATCTGCCGCCGTAATACCCGCCTGGGGGAAGATCCTGCGCGGTCAAAGACCCCTGCTCTCGATCGAGATCACGCGCGCCTGCCCTTTGACATGCCCCGGTTGCTACGCATACCAGCCGGAGCACCTGGGGTCCGCTGGTCCCTTGCGCGGCTTGCGAGACTTCCAGGGCGAGGCGTTGGTAAGCGGCGTTCTGGCGCTGGTTCGTAGGCATCGCCCCCTGCACCTCTCGATCGTGGGCGGAGAGCCCCTGGTTCGCTACCGCGAACTGAGTGAGCTGTTGCCCCAGCTTGACCGGATGGGCGTTGAGGTCCAATTGGTCACCAGTGCCGTGCGTCCCGTACCGATCGCTTGGAGATCCATTCCCTGCCTTCATCTCGTGGTCTCGGTTGACGGTCTGGAGGCCGATCACAATGTACGTCGCGCACCCGCGACCTACGACCGTATTCTGAAGAACATTGCCGGCCACCGCTTGAACGTCCACTGCACTGTTACTCGCCCCATGGCCGCAAAGCCCGGCTACTTCGCGGAATTTGCCGCCTTCTGGTCTGAGCGCGAAGAGATTCGGCGAATCTGGTTCAGCCTCTACACTCCACAGGAGGGAGAAGAGAGCGCCGAGCGGCTGCGGCCCGAAGACCGGCGAGCTGTGCTGCGCGAGCTCGCAAGTGTGCGCACGCGCTTTCCAAAGGTCGAGCTGCCTGACCGCGTCCTCGACGGCTACTACGAAGCTCCAGCCTCCCCCAACGAATGTATCTTTTCGCAGGTCACAACGTGTGTCTCAGCCGATCTCACAACCCCCATCGGTCCCTGCCAGTTCGGCGGCCGCCCCGTATGCAGCGAGTGTGGCTGCGTGGCTTCGGCCGCCCTGGCGAATGTCGGAAGATACAAAATCGCAGGTCTGGTGAAGGTGTCCGACATCTTTTCCTGGTCCCAAAGAATCGGCCAGCGGGTCAGCCAGATTCCAGCGAGAAGCGCCTGACAGTTTTTTGAAAAACGCTGGAGGAACGGCCTTGGCGAACGCCTGTGCGAAGTATGTCCCTATGAACGCATAATTCTGCAGTGAAAACTTTTCTGTTGTATCCCTATCAAAGCATTTGTGCACAATCAATCTTCACACTCTTGGACACTAGTTCGCCGGGTAGCTTTCCACGGGAGCGGTTTCTCCCGGGCAGCCTCTCGCCCGAACGGAGCGGATATCCGTCACGAAATAAGAATCATCTTCCTTCGAGACCGAGAAATAGACATCATCGGACAGCGATTTGATTCCACCCGCCAGAGTGATGGCGAGAGCCACTTGCCAGTTGTTGGCGCCTTCTCCGCACTGCTGGGCGAAGTCCAACTTGCTATAACCCGCTGCTGACTTCGCGGTTCGAATCCTGTCATGCCACTGCTGGATTCTCGCCGCGTCAGCGGACTTGTTCCAGACGGACGCCTGGCTCCAGGGCAGTTGAATCCACTCATCCACAAAGTCCTGGGGCAGAAGAGCGACGGGCGGCATTCGAGTGACACCGCTTTCCGTAATGCGATACTTTGACACGTGCTTGCGGGAATCGATTCCCGAATCGAGGAGCATGGGGCCGTTGTACGTCAGCGTGAACGTATCTCCGCCGGCGAGCATTGAGTAGCCGTTTTCATCGGGGAGCTTGGCCTCATCCATCTGGCTGAGCTGCACCTCGGGCCGGTCTGGAATGCCGCTGGGACGCAGCACTTGTAGCCGAATCGTGCGCCAAACTGACGAAGAGGCGCACGCCGCTTCGACGTAAGTCGTCACCACTGACCAGCGGCTGCTAGCTTCCGCAGGAGAAAGAACCGCATAGCGCAACTGGTTTTGCGCGCCGCTGGTCTGCGCATAATTGTCCGACTCCAAGGAAAGGGCCAGCTCGTATTGGGCGCCCTTGCGCTCGAAGATGTACAAAGAAGCGTCGTGAGCGCAATAGGCTGTGACAATGCTGGTCGCCACCAACAGATCGGGGAAGCCGGAGGGTTGTTGGAAACCAAGCTGAACGATGCAGCCGTAAGCCTGATGGCAGTCTTGCGGCTTCACGTCTATTCCGCTGCGGTGCAGTTCCTTGAGCAGATTTGCGCTCATCCCCTTAGGGTCCGCGCTGGCACCGCGTTGGGACGCCACGGCATCGGACAGGACATCGCGGAGCTCATGCTTGAGCTCGGTGAGCAAAGTCCGAGCGTCGCCGGGCACCGCTCCCCAACGTCTTTGTTCGCCGGGCAGCTTGATGGCCTTCAGACCCTTCAGTGTTTCATTGATGGCAGAAATCCGAGAGTTGGTTTGTGGGTTGTCGGGGGCTGGCGCCGTGAGGCCCGCTGGCCCGCAGCAGGCCAAAAGGGTAAGTAGAACACTGAGCTTTCGTAACATATACGGCTAGGCTGATTCCGATGCGCCTTTGGCTTCAGCCGAAGCACTGGCGTCCCCAGCGGGCTTCGGGTCTTCGGCCGCGGCTGCGGCCTTTGCAGCCTCTGCCTCAGCGGCGATCACCTCGGGGCTCTTCTCCGCCTCCACCTTCACTTTGATGGTAGATGTCACTTCACGGTGAAGCCGGATAGGCACATCGTACTCCCCAACCACCTTGAGCGGGTTGGAGAGCTGAATCTTTCGCCGGTCGATCTTGTAACCTTGGGCGCCCAGAGCATCAGCGACATCGATCGCAGTCACCGACCCGAAGAGCGCTCCGTGCTCGCCTGACTTCCGCAAGAAAGTGAGATTCACTCCATCCAGGATTTCCGCCAGCTCCGCGGCTTCGCCTTTCTCTTTGGCCTCAAGCTTGAGAAATCTCACTCGCTGCTGATGCACCCACGCCTTATTCTGAGGCGTGGCGGCTACGGCGAGCTTCTTGGGCAGCAGGTAGTTGCGCCCGTAGCCGTCGGCTACGTTCACAAGCTGCCCGCGGCTTCCGAGATTGTCAACATTTTCGATCAAAACTATTTCCATAACTTCCACCTCATTCCAGTAAAGCGATTCGAAACCGGGGCCAGCTCTCCCGGAGATCACCCTGGCCCAATCACTCAATCCCCTAAAACCCGGAGGCGAATGGGATAAACGCCAGGTTGCGAGCGCGTTTGATGGCTACGGTCAGAAGCCGCTGATGTGGTGAGCACGTCCCGGTGAGCCGCCGGGGCAAAATCTTACCTCGGTCGGAGACAAACTGGCTCACCAGCCTGACATCTTTGTAATCGATGACGTCGATCTTCTCTTCGCAAAACTTGCACACCTTGCGGCGGCGGAAATACTGCTTTCGTCCGCCTCCGCCGGGTCCTGATCCGCCCTTTCGAGGTCCGCGGTCTGGGCCACGGCCCCCGCCCTGGCTGAAACCTCCACCCTGACCCGAGCCTCCGCTGGTGGGGCCGCTGGCGCTACTACTACCGCTGCTGCTACTGGTTGGCACTGGCATACCTTGCATACGATTCACTCCTCTGAACTGCAGTGGCTGTTACGAATAAGGTGACGAGAGCTCCAGCCACCTGCCGCTCACACGTCACCGCCGCCGCTCCTAGCCCATGGCCTCAATCGCCGGGGTCTCACTCGGGCTGGGACGCGGCCGCGGTTTGCGCGCGGCTTGTTCGGCACGCCAAGCCTTAGCCTTCTCGGCCCGCTTCAGCTCCTCATCAACCCTTACCGAAAGATACTTGATGACGGCATCGTTTACCTTCAGCCGCCGTTCGAATTCCTTCACGGTTTCTCCACTACCCTCCACCACGAAGAGGACATAGATGCCCTCGCGCTGGTGTTGCACACGGTAGGCAAGTCTGCGACGGCCCATCTTCTCGACCTTTTCCACCTTGCCGCCGTGGCTCGTCACCACACCTTCCATCTGGGTGATCAGCTTGCCCAACTCCTCTTCGGGCAAATCGGTCCGAACGATAAAAATCAGCTCATATTTGCGCATACGACCTCACTCCATGGGGGGCTCCGGGCGACGGTTGAACTGGTTCATGGCGCTCTCAAGCCCTTCGCGAACAATCACTTCAACCGCTTCTGCGGCGCGATCCACCATCTCGGCCACCGCTTCAAGCTGCCGCCGGCTGAACCGCCCCAGCACATGCGACTTGAGGTTTGACACTGGGTGGTCCGGTTGGATGCCCATGCGGACCCGGACGAACTCGTCTGATTCCAGCGCCCCGATGATCGATTTCAAGCCATTGTGGCCCCCGGCGCTCCCTCGCTTGCGAATGCGCAGCGTTCCGAGGGGAAGCGCCGCCTCGTCAAGCAGCACCACCACATCTTCCGTCGGAATCTCATAGCGTTCCACCAGGCGCCGCACGGACACCCCACTCAAGTTCATAAATGTCTGCGGCTTCGCCAGCACCACCTCGCAGCCGCCAATCTGCGCGTGAGCCGTCAAGGCCGCGCCTTCCGTCCGGTCAACCTGTACACCGCACTGATCTGCCAAATGGTCAATCACCATGAAACCGAGATTGTGCGGGGTCAGCACGTACTCGTAACCAGGGTTACCAAGACCGACAATGAGTCTCACAAAGCCTCAACAGCCATAACCGCTTCCCAATATCAATGGCTGGGCGCTTAAACACGGGCGTCACCACGGGAACGGTGGGACGTGAAAATCGCGACGCGCGTTTATCACTCGTGTAACTTTTGTCACAATCCTTGTGCGCTTCGTGTGTCTCGCTGTCCAAGGGGCTGATTCTAAATAACATTCCAGCTTTGTTCGACACCCTTCTTGCCTGGAAGGCGCTGCCGGAATCCTGCCGGAGGCAACGAAAAGCCCAAATTGAATAGGGCTATTTTTTCTCCTTTTCAGACTTTTTCTCCGACTTCTCACTGCCGGCTTCGGCTTCCTCAGCTTCCTCCGCCTTGCCTTTCCGAATCACCTCTGGCTCTGCGGCCTCGACTCCTTCCACTCCCTCGGCCGGCTTCTCCTCCTCGGCCTTCAGAGCGACCACGTGGGCCACCATACGTCCGGGCTCGGTCAGCAGCTTAATTCGCTCGCCCAGCGGCAAGTCTCCGGCCCGAAGGGCGCTGCCGATCTTGTAGTCACTGATATTCACCGTAATATGGTCCGGAATGTCGTCCGGCAAGCATTCGATCTCGACCTCGCGGAGAATGAACTCAAGAATCCCACCCTCGGTCTTCACACCGTACGCCTCGCCCGTGAGCTGCACGGGGACGCTGATCTTGAGCCGCGTATCAGCCGAGATACGGAACATATCCACGTGTAAGAGGCCGCCGTGAACGGGCTCCACTTGCCAATCGGAAAGCAACACCCGCGCCGGCGCACGCCCCTTGATTTCCAGCGTCACCACCGTGTTGTGGCCCGACTGCGAGTACAGGATCTGGGTGAGCTTCTTCGGGTCAAGTGACACCGGGATGGCCTGACCCCCACCGCCGTACACGACTCCCGGGATACGGCCGGCATGCCGCAAACGGCGGGAAACGTTCTTGCCGAATTCCTCCCGGGGTTCAGCTTCAATTGTCACTGGCATGACTTCTCACTCCTTGGCGGCATACACTCAAATAAAGAGCTTGCTTACCGAAGTCTCATCGTGGATGGAACGGATGGCTTCGGCCATAAGGGACGCGATGCTCAGAACCTTAATGCGACCACAATTTCTTGCTTCGGGGCCCGGCGGTATCGAATTCGTGGTCACCACCTGCTCCAGGTCGGGCGAATCACAGAGCTTCCGGACCGCGTCGCCCGCAAAAACGCCGTGGACACAGCAGGCATAGACGCTTGTCGCGCCCTTTTCCCTCAGAGCACCTGCGCCTCGCACGATCGTGCCACCGGTGTCGATGAGATCGTCCACCAGCAGGCACACCCGGCCCTCCACCTCGCCGATGACGTTCATCACCTCAACCGTATGGGCGTCCTCGCGCCGCTTGTCGATGATCGCCAGGGGCACCCCCAGCCGCTTTGCAAACGCGCGGGCGCGTTCCACGCCGCCGGTGTCGGGTGAAACCACCGTGAGATTCTTGGGGTCGAGCTTCCTGAAGTAGTCCACGGTCACTGGCGTGGCATAGAGGTGATCCACTGGAATATTGAAATAGCCCTGAATCTGGCCTGCGTGCAGATCGAGCGCCAGTACCCGGCTGGCCCCCGCTGAGGTCACGAGATCAGCGACCACCTTAGACGAGATGGGCACCCGCGGGCGGTCCTTGCGGTCCTGGCGCGCATAGCCGTAATAGGGCATCACAGCGGTAATGCGGTCGGCCGAGGCGCGCCGGAAGGCGTCGAGCATGATCAAGAGCTCCACCAGGTTGTCATTCACCGGCCGGCACGTAGGCTGCACCACAAAGACGTCCGCCCCGCGCACATTCTCCAGAATCTGAACCCGAATCTCGCCGTCGGGAAACTGACCCACGTCCGCGTCGCCGACTTTGATGCCCAGGCACGCCGCGATCTCCCGCGCCAGCTCGGGGTTGGCGTTACCTGAAAAAATCCTCAGCGCGTTTCTTTTATGGCTCGCCATTTTAGAAGCAGTGGTTAGTGATTAGTGGTTAGTGGCAGCGACCCGGTAAGTGGCAAGAATCAGCCTTTGCACGCCTGCTCTCAGACGCGTCTTCGTCACTCACCACTGCACTAACCACTGTCTTTAAGCTGGCTGGGAGGCCTGGACTCGAACCAGGGTTCCATGCTCCAAAGGCATGTGTCCTACCACTGGACGACCTCCCAATCTGAGCTTACGTTTTGCAAACCGAAGGGCTTGCCTTGCGAAAACTCTGGGGGAGGCGCGGGCCGGACGCCCACACTCCCAGCGCCAAATCCAGAATCCGCTCAAGACTCAAACTGCAGCCTGTGATACTCGGCACGCGAAAGCGTGCGCACGGCAAAGCTGCGCCACCTGGGTGGAACCCACTTGCGGCAAGAAGCCAGTTTTCGGGCGGAGGCAAAAATGGCGTAGACGGCAGAGCCGCTACCAGATAGAGATGCCATTTCGGCGCCGGCCCGGAGGAGCTGCCGCTTCAGCCTTTGCAGCTCCGGCCACTTTGCGAAAACGACACGTTCGAAGTCGTTTTCTGCCGCTTCCCAACACTGCCAAGGGAACTGTGGCCACTTGCCGAAAGAATATATGCTACGGGGTTTCTGCTCCGCTGTCAATTGTGAATCGAACGCCGCATACGCCTCGCGGGTCGATTGCGAGAAGCCAGGGAACACTACCAGGCAGTGGCGCTGCGGCAAGTCCGGCAACCTATAGACTTCTTCGCCGCGCCCGCAGCCCAAGGCCCGGCCACCTTCCAGAAAGAATGGCACATCTGACCCCAGGTCGGCGGCAATCTCAAATCGGGAAGCCGGAGGGAGCCGGTCTCCAGCAAGCCTTTCGAGCGCCACCAGGACGGCGGCAGCGTCGCTGCTGGCGCCGCCGAGGCCGCCCCCGGCCGGAATTCGCTTCTCAATGCTAACAGTAATGCTGCGCTTCAGCCCGCGAGCCTCGCACCAGCGCTGGCATGCCTTGTAGACAAGATTCTGAGGTCCACTGGGCACGGCGGGATCGTCCGATTCCACGGTGATTCCGGTGCCGGCGGGCGCAGAACGCGTGCCAAGGGTCACTTTCATTCGATCGGCCAGCGAAA
>DATJYK010000301.1:0-17267 GCA_035578005.1 Terriglobia bacterium | reverse complement strand
AGAGGGTGCGACTGAACCTGGCACTCGACCCCTCTTGATTCTTGCTCTTCTTTGTGACTTAGTGTCTTAGTGTTTAAGCGGCTTGCCGGGCATGGTGCGGGCCTAAGACGAAGGATAGTCGAGGTGATCAGAATGACCTTGAGAAATCGAATCGTTATGCTTTGGGCGGCACTGCTCTTCACGCCGTTTCTTGTTGTGAGCTCGTTAGGCGGCTGGCAGGAGGCGCCGCCCGCGCGGCGTCAGTTTGAACTCCGGGCTTTATCGCCGAAGTTTTGGAGCCTCGTCTCTCACGACGCGAAACTGGCGACGATGGCGACTGGCTTCGGATTCACCGAAGGGCCCGTTTGGGATCCGTCCGGTTTTGTCTACGTGAGCGACGAAACTCTGAACAAAATCTCCCGCGTGTACTCTGACGGCCGCAAGGAGACAGTGATTTCTCTTGGCGACCCAGATGGCAACACCTTCGACAGGCAGCAGCGACTGCTGGACTGCGCCAGCGTCCTGCGCGCGATCATCGTTGTAAGTCCGGACGGCCAATACAAAGTGCTGGCTGACCGCTTCGAGGGGAAGAGATTCAACAGTCCCAATGACGTGGTGACAGGTCCCGACGGCGCCATCTACTTCACTGATCCCACGCTGGACCTCGTGAAGGGCGAGAAGCAGGAAATTCCATTTCAGGGTGTCTACCGTCTGGATCAGGGTGGAGGTGTTCGGCTCTTAACCAAGGATCTGTCACAGCCCAACGGGCTGGCCTTTTCTCCTGACGGCCGCCGCTTCTATGTGGACGACAGCGAGCAGCGGAACATCCGCGTCTACGATTTCACCGCTGATGAAACGCTGACCAACGGACGCATCTTCGGCGAGGAGCCTGGTGGCCCGCACGAAGGCGTGCCGGACGGCATGAGAGTTGATCGAGACGGGAACATCTTCGTGACGGGACCGTTAGGCATTTGGGTTTGGGATGCCGAAGGCCACCACCTCGGCACGATCGTCCTGCCCGAACAGCCTGCCAATCTTGCCTGGGGTGATCCGGATTACGGAACGTTGTACATCACCGCAACGACTTCAGTTTACCGGCTCAAGACGCTCGTTCGCGGATTCGTGCCGTACTTGGAGCGCTGACGGCCCCGCCGTCGGAACTAGCTTCATTCAGCAGTGTTGCGGGGAAGGGTGCGCGAAGCGCTTTGGAGTGCGGCAGCGTGCTGCCGCTTTGGTACCGCGGGGCGTGCTCGAGGCTCTCTCTCCCTGTGCTTTGCGCAAAGGCCCGGCCAGCGAGCTGGCCTGACTAAAGCGGCAGCAAGCTGCCGCACTCCAAAGCTAGCGCTTCTCGATGGCGACGGCAATGCCGTGTGCAGGCTGAAGAGTGATTGTGGGACGAAGTTTGAGCTTGAATCCGCGCGCCAGCCGGCAGCGGAAGCTTTGGGCCATTGTGGCCAGCATCAGGGCAGTTTGCATCTTGGCAAAGGAGGCGCCGATGCATGTTCGCTGGCCGCCTCCAAAAGGAAAGTAAGCAAACTTCGGCAGTTGATCCTCGAACTCGCCCGTCCAGCGCTCCGGGCGAAATTCGTCCGGCTGGTCGAAGAAGCGTGGATCCCGGTGCACCACCCAAGGTGGCAACACAACGTTGGTTCGGGCCGGCAAGCGATAGCCGCCGATCGCAAACGCTTCAGTCGCCTCTCGCACGAACGCCCACACCGGCGGGTAAAGACGCAGGGTTTCCTTGATGATTTTCTCCGTGTAGGTCAGGCGGGGGAGATCTTCGACGTCCGGCGGGCGATTGCCCAACACCTCTTCAATCTCCGCCACCAGCCGCGCTTCGACCTCGGGATGCTGCGCCAATAAGTACCACGCGTAACAGAGCGTCAGGGTGGTGGTATCGTTGCCCGCACCGATCAGGGTCATGAGCTGATCCCGCACGTGGCGTTCGCTCATGGGCTCGCCGTCTTCATCGCGGGCCTGGAGCAGCATGGAAAGCAGGTCGTCACCCGCCTGGCCGGAAGCCTGGCGACTGCGAATGATCTGGTAGATCACCTTCTCAAGGCGGTGTACGGTCCACAGGTAGCGCAGGTTAACGGGCGTGGGCAGATATCGCGTGGCATATACCAACGCTGGACCGCGCGCCGTGCGAGCATGGACGGCACGGGCTGTTGCTTCGAGCCGCTCAAGATGGTTCGTGAGGTCCAGGTTGAATAACACGCGCGCCACGATTTCGAGGGTGAGATGATCTAGTTCCGTGTGCAGGTCCCGAAGCTCGCCAGGCTGCCAGCCCGCCAACATTCTCTGAGTGCACTCCACCATCACACGGCCGTAACGGCCAATCTGTCGGCGGTGAAACGCCGGCTGCATAAGCCGTCGCTGCCGCCGCCAAAGTTCGCCTTCGCTGGTCAACAACCCCTGGCCGAAGAACCGCGGGTTCAAGCGCATGCCCATGCCCTTGATGAAGTTGTGGTTGCGCGTTACCAGCACGTCCTCGATGTAATCCGGGTGCGTCAGGTAACAGACCGGAATACCAACGGCGCGCCAGAAAAAGATGTCCCCATACTGGCGCGCCCAGCGCTCGATCGTGGCCAGAATATCTCCGGAGAGCATCGGCACATTGCCGATGAGAAAGTGGCCCTTGGGTCCCGGCGGCAACGCCCCTTTTGCGCTCGATGTGGTTAGCATTCCCAGTTCAGCCGCCGCCGACATGGCCATGATACTCCTTACCTCAACCCAGCGACGCCCACTTGCGGGTGAATCTGTGCCACAGGCGACAGAGGGGTGCCGTCCCCTTCGCAGACACGTTGGCCGCGCGAGACTTTAGACCAGCCGGCCGGCCGCGAAGGCGTGACGCATTCGCCCAGGGCGCTGATGACGCCGTGAGAGATCGCTCCGCACCGGCCAAACTTCGTTCCGGTGGTCAAAACGGCGTGCAGCTTGGGCAGATTGTAGAACGGGACGCTTGGAAACCAATGATGCTCGTGGTGATAGCCAATATTCCTGGGAATGATCAGGAGGTTCTCCCAGAGGGAGGGAATCGTGGTCCGGGTCAGATCATACGGAGGTTCGGTGCTCGGGATAGCGGAATGCTCACAGATGATGCGGATGTACTGGATCACGATGTGCCAGGTGCAGTAAGGAATGATCCAGTAGAGCAAGACGTCGAAGGCGAGATGCAGCCTCCAGACGAGCAGCGCGACACAGGCGTAGTATCCCGTGCGCGCCGCCGCGTAAAGCCAGGACTTTTTCCGGTACTCCGGCCGAACGAACATCGCAGCAAATCCGCTGATGATCCAAACGGCCCCCTCGATGAAGGCGAGCTTCTTGAGCAGAAGTAGCAGCAGACCCGTGGCGGTCTTTGGAAATTGCCAATCGTCGGCGAGGGTGCCTTCATAGGTGTGGGTGCGCCAGAGCTCGCGGTTCTTGTCCTTCTCCGTCCCCAGGTAGCGGTGATGATCCTGATGGAAGTATCGGAACACACCCACCGATAGAAACATGGGCCAGTAAAGCAGCAGGTCCGCTACCCAATCATTCCGCCACTTCCTTTTGAAGAGGGTAAAGTGCGAGGCCTCATGACCCAGCACCAACAGTGCGTGCTGACGAGCGCCAATGAAAACCACAGCGCACACGTACACCGGTAAACTCCAGAAGCGTGCGCAAAGCGCAATGGCCGCCGCGATGCCCAGCCATTCTGCGGCGATAGCTCGCGCGGCCTGAAACTCATCGAGTCGCGAAAGTTCCCGAATCACCTGGATGGGAGGCCGGTCCGGCAATTCCTCGACATAAGCGTGGGGGTGTTCGGTGGTGTCCCTTTGTTCGTCGGCGATCTTTGTTATCGTGAGCATGGCCCCTCCCCTCTCGCTCTAGTCGGTTGCGACAGAACACGCAGGCGCCGCACCCGCGAGCTCGGCGCCCTGCCAGGCCGACACCATCACGCTCGCCCGAACCGCTCCGGAAGGTTCACTAACCCTTCGAAGCTCGGCTTCCAATTCGTCCGTCACGCTTTGGGCGTAGTTGATGAAGTGGTGCGCGGAGAACAAGAGGGTGATGCCCATGCGAAGTTTCGCAGGGCTACGCCGGCAGCGGCGAAGCACCTGAAACAGGAATCTCCAATACTCGCCACGATAGGAAGCCAGGACGCCTTGTTTCAAAATAGAGCGCAGCGCGGTGGCGGCCATGCGTTTGAAGGGATACTGCGCCTTGGCGGCCTGCTCGGGTCGCGTTGTCCAATGCGAGAGCGAGTTCAGGCAACGATTGAAATACCCGGACGGCGAATAGAGGGCTGACAGCGTCTCGCGGTAGCCTTGCAGCAGGAATGGAAGCGGCAGCCGCGTGCGGAAATTGGGCGGACTGAAGTTGCTGGTCGCTCCTGAGTCAAGAAGCCGGCCCTCCTTGCGCATGCGCTCGTAGAGTGGAGTGGTAGGCGGCGCCTGCAGAAATCCTGCCATGGCCCAGGGAATGGCCGCTTGTTCAATGAATTGGCGCTGGTCGTCGAAGATCGTCTCCGAATCGGAATCAAAGCCGACGATGAAACCGCCTGTCACCCAGAGACCACCGTTCTGAATAGTCCGGATGCACTCCAGCGGGTCGCGTCGCAAATTCTGAAATTTCTTGACTTCAGACAGGGAGTCCTTCGATGGGCTTTCGATTCCCACGAACACGTAGAAGAAGTTCGCCTTCACCATGGCTTCAATGAGCTCGGGCCGCTGCGCGAGGTCCATGGAAGCCTCGGTATAGAAAAAGAAGGGGCGTTGATGCCGGTTTTGCCATTCCCCGAGACTGTGTGTTAGCTGCAGGGCGCGCTTGTGATTACCGATAAAGTTGTCGTCGACGATGAACACTTGGTCGCGCCAGCCGAGCTCGTAGAGCCGGTCGAGTTCGGCCAGCAACTGCGCCGGCGCCTTGGTGCGCGGTTTTCTGCCGTAAATGGTGATAATGTCGCAAAACTCACACTGGAACGGGCACCCGCGCGAGAACTGCACAGCCATGGAAGCGTACTTGTTGATCTTGAGCAGATCGAAACGCGGCACAGGCGTCTTGCTCACGTCCGGCTTCTCGCTAATCACGTACATCGCGCGAGCCGTACCGCGCTCGAGGTCCGCCGCGATCTCGTCGAATACCTCGTCCGGCTCTCCCACCACCACGTGGTCCGCGAGGTGCCCCAACACTTCTGGTTCACTGCTGGCGTAGGGTCCACCCACCATGGTCCGCTTTCCCAGCGCGCGGGCGCGGCGCAGCAGGGCGTGAATGTCATCCCTCTGAACATGCATTCCGCTCACCATCACCAAGTCAGCCCACTCGAGGTCACTTTCCTCGAGGTCTTCGACGGCGCGATCAATGAGCCGCAGCTCCCAACTCTTTGGGCAGAGCGCCGCCACCGTGAGCAAGCCCAAAGGCGGATGAATCGCTTTCTTGGGCAGAATCTCCATGATCTTCGCGAAACTCCAGAAGGAGGCCGGAAACCGGGGCCAGATCAGCAGGACCTTAATGTCGGTTCCCAGCGGAGGGAACTCACGAAGCTGGCTAGCGTTGCTTTGCGAGTTGCCGAATCGGTTTTGTGGATGAGTGTGAGCCATGGTCGGTTTCCCCAACATCCAGTTTGAAGTGCGGCAGCTTGCTGCCGCTTTGGTCAGGCCAGCTTGCTGGCCGGGTTCTTATGCAGTCCGCCGTGAGGATGACCGCGAGCAAGCCTCGCGGGGAAAGCGGCAGCAAACTGCCGCACTCCAAACCGCGCCAGCGCTATGCCGCCGGCACGGCTTCCGCTACGGGCGCCGCTTGGTGAGCCATCGCCACCAGGTCCGAGATGTCCTCGCCGTTCACTACGCGCCTCAAGCTGTCCACAACCTGCCGCACGCTGCCCATGTGCCGGGCCACCACGTCGGGAATGACGATGTTCATCTCAGCCTCAAGGGCGAAGAGGATGTTGACGCCGTCGAGAGAGTCGATGCCGAGCTCCGCAAAGGTCGAATCGAGCGTTACAGAGCCTGGGTCGAGGTGATTTTCCTGAGCGATAATTCTGATCACGGTCTCTTCGATGTTCATCTGCTTTCTCCTTGTTGGGAATGTGTCGTGGGTTAAACGGTTGAGGGGGCCGCACCGTCCATTTGCCCCAATCGGGCTTTGGCGATGGCAAGCGCGGGGCGAACTCCAACGAACTTGGTCAGGGCGATTGCGGGGCTCACCCGCTGGCGGAGCCTCGCGAACAGCGGCACCGACGCTGGGCTAGCGTCAGGATCGCGCTCGAACCCATACTCGGCCAGAGCCCGGAACCCGGGAGCACAGGCGTCCGCGAGGGCGGACTGTTGTGGCGCCGGCAACGCGCGCCATGATGACCGCACGGGCCGGATGGTGGCGGCTGCCCTCTGCACCCACTCGTCGTCCACGAACGAGGGATCAATGAACTCCACCATCCGGCGCAGCCAGGGCTCAGGGTGGGCGATGATGTCTTCGAAGTGGATCGTCAAGACGCGATCCGAGGGCAACTCGGCCAGGGTTTTCAGGCCGCGCATCATCTCTCCCGACCAGTAGTGGCCAAACAAGGCTGCTGGCGCGTCGAGCTTGGCGAAAGTCTCGCCGCTGAAGCGCTCAGGCAGCAAGTCGTAGAACTGATCCGGCAGCTCCTCCACGCCGTCCCGTTGATCGCTGTCGTAGGGGTCATAACCGAGGATCTGGCTCATGATGGTGCAGGCCATCATCATGCGGAACCCTGTGTGGTTGCTCATGGAGATAGCGCAGTCACGGCCGTCGCGCACAATGTGAACGAACTTTGCTTCAGGGAAACTTGTGGCCAGCCGGGGCACGGCCCGCAGCGAGCCGCCGGAGCGCTCCACCCACGCTTTTTTTCCGAATCGCGCCTGCAGCCACTCGAACACTCGGACGTACTGGCGAACCGCGAGGTCAGGCTGGAACGTCATCACGTACTTGCGCAGCTCTTCGAAAAGCGCGTCGTGGTCGGCGGTGAGGTGGGGCAGCGTGATATAGAGAATTGCCGGGACGCCACTTTGGCGGCTGAAGCGCGAGGTCGGCGCCAGAGGGTAGAGCATTTCATCCATCTCGACCCCGTGCCGGAGCATCGTGGTCTGCCGGGGATGAAGTCCTGCGAGCACATCCCATACCTGATGGGCGTCCACCGGGCACCCGGGAAAGGCCTGAGAAACGCGGCCGGCGAAGTCCGTCACCGAAACCAGGAACTCCGACACGCTGAGGATGTCGGCATGATCGCGGATCATGCTGGAGAGCATGGTGGAGCCGCAACGGCCGGTGCCCACTATGAATACGGGTTGGATTTTGCTGGTCACTGGTCAGCTCCTTTTGAAAACTCCCTGACTGATACCCGCTGCCCCTACTCCCGACTCCCTACTCCCGACTCGCTTTTACGCTGCTGCCGCGATGGTCGCTGGAAGCAAGTTGGTGGTTCCGCGCAGAACGTCGGCGTACCATCGGACGTATTTCGTGATGGTTGCCGAATCCATGTGGTAGCCCGGCTCCGGAACTCGAACGCCCAACGCCCAGTCCGTGTTCTGCCGGTCAAACAAGCGCGTGCCGCGGAAGTACGACTTGTAGAAGTCAAGGCCTTCCTCGATCTTCTGTTCAATCCAGTTCATTCCGGTTGCGTCGGATACAAAAACAGGCGACTGCAGATCGAGTTCGCGGAAGATCACACGCGACACCTCGGCAGCCGGGGGAGGCGTAGGATTCGTGATGTGGAATATCGTCGCGCGCGAACGCGACCGGCTGATGCGCACCATCTGCCGGGCCACCACATCCACCGGAATGAGGTTCAGCAGAGCGGCCGGATCAGCGATCACTCGGAGTCCGGCGCGGCTGGAAAGACCGTCCTGGATGCGGTCGAGAAGTTGACGCAGCCGCAGGACGCGCTTGATAAAGCCATAGAGTCCAGAAAAGCCTGAAGAGACCTCGCGTGTAATGCTGTGACCGATCACGATGCTGGGTCGGAAAATGCGCGGGCGCAGGTCGTGGTTTTGATGCACCAGCGCTTCTGCTTCCATTTTGCTCGCTTCGTACGGGTTATTCGGCGCGCCACCCGAGCTGATCTCTTCGCGGATCACACCCATCCGCGAGCCCGAGACATAGGCAGTGCTGACATAATTGAAATGGCGCTCCACTCCGCTGCTGTGCGCAAGGGCTAGCGCATTGCGGGTTCCTTCGACGTTGGTCCGGAAGATCTCAGCCGCGTAGCGGTCCTCGTAACGCAGCGAAGCCGCGACGTGCCAGAACTGATCAGGTTTCGCAAAGGCGGCGGCTGAAACTCCGCAGCTCTCCTTGTGGACATCGCCTTCAACGGCGTGACAGCGTCCAGCGATGGCCCCGTCAAGCGCGTCATCATGCCCGGCTGCCCGGGCTGCGTGGCGTAGCGCAGATTGTAGCCGCGCCTCAGCGGACTGCCCGGCTGCGCGAGTGAGGGCGTAGACGTCGGTTCCCGGGTCGCTTAGAAGCTCCAGAATCAGGTTCGATCCCACAAATCCGGTGCCGCCGGTAATAAAGTGAGTGGTTGCCATCCTCAACCTCCAACGTCGATTCTTTTGTGAGAAGTCAAAACATCATTTGCAACGCGGTACGGCAGTGGGTAATGCACGAGGCGTGCCATGGATGCCACCTCTACTGACTTGTGGCCATCGTGCGTGAGCCCAATAGCGCGAGACAGAAGGTCTTACGGTTCGGTGAGGCATCCCATGCCTGCCGGCGTTCTCAGGGTCCTTCAGCGGCGCCGCCCTATCCGATCAGTTAGTTTCGTCCGATGTGACTAACCGATCTGTGTTGTCTGCGGCCGCCTCATGCTGATTTTCTTTGGCCTTCACTTAGTTAAGCGACATTCCGAGCGGAATTCCCTCATCACGTAAGTTCACTGAAATCAGTCAGGTGAATCACACGTGAAGTTTTGAGGATCTGAACGATGCTTGTGGGGCAGTAATTTCGGGGGTTTGACGCAGAGCCCAGGAGTGCGGATGGGAACCACACGCGTCGTCAAAATCGGCAAAGTGGTCCTGGGAGCGCGGGCGTCTCGCCCGCTCCAATCTTCTCCAACCTTTGCGGGCGAGACGCCCGCGCTCCCAGGTTGCGGACTTATGACGCTGTGTCTAGTCCTTAGCTCCGTGACTCGTGTCCCGAACAAACGGCAGGCTCACCGTGAACGTGGAGCCGCAGCCCGGAGCGCTCCGGCAATCAATCAAGCCACCCTGGGCTTGGACGATGGCCTGGGCGATGGCAAGGCCGAGGCCGCCGCTCTGAGATTCGCCGCTGGTCGGTTGCGACGACGCCCGATAGAAGCGCTCGAAGATGCGAGGCAGTTCTGATTGCGAAATGCCGATACCCTGGTCCTCGAATTCAACCTTTACAAGACCGTTCGATTTTTCGAGACCAACGCGAACTGTAGTCTCAGGCGGAGAGTACTTGATGGCATTATCGAGAAGAATGAGGAAGAGCTGACGCAGGAAGGCCTCGTCCCCCTGGTACGGCAACTCTTGCTTGAGGTCGCCGAGAATGGTGATGCTCTTCTGCCGGGCGCGGGGGGCGGCCAGCCCGCAGGCTTCCTCAAGAACTTCGTTCAGGTACAGAGGCTCCTTGAGCAAGCGAAGCTGTCCGGCGTCAGCCATGGAGATGGTAAAGAGACCTTCCACAATCCGGGTGAGTTTGCCCAGTTCGCCGTCGATGATTTGCAGGGCCTTTTGGTAGTCCGCCGGGCTGCGCGGCTCGGCTAACAGCAGCTCGGTCTCTCCCCGCAAGACAGAAAGGGGCGTGCGAAGTTCGTGCGAAGCGTCGGTCACGAACTGGCGGAGTTGGCCAAGGGCGGAGTAGACCTGCGCGAAAAGTTCATTAAAAGTGGCCGCCAACTGTCCCAACTCGTCGTTCGGATGCTCGATCGGCAGAGGGGTCCAGAGCTCACGGCCGTCGCGTTGGGAAATGCGCTCCGTCAATTTCCGGGCGTGCGCGGTGAAGGCGGTGATGGGTGCGAGGCTGCGGCTCACGTACCAGGTGGAAAGCCAGGCCGTCAGCAGAAGGCTCAAAAGCAGAAACGCTGCCACAATCCAGGCGAACTGTTCCAGCACCTCCCGGCCCACGCGATTCGGTGCGGCGACGGCGAGGATCATAGAACGGTTAGCGCGCTGAAACGGAATCAATGCCAGGCGCAGCCGAGCCTCGGGCGCCTCGTCGTGCGGGTTCGAGACCACGTAGAAGGCGGGCTTTGCGATGCGTAGGGCGGCCGTTCGTAAGTCCAGGGCTTTACCCGCCAGGTTCTGCGACATTTGCAGCACGCGGCCGCTTACCGGCTCAATCAGCTCAAAATAGCTGTCGGGCACGTTCAGTTGGTTGACGTCGTCCTCGTCGGCTGGGTCTGTGATGAGGTCTGCGACCACGGGCCGGGCCGTAGAGAGAAGCTGACGGTCTAATTGGTTGCGAAGCTCGCGCGACAACAGAATGCCCAGGCCGACGTGCGATATTACGAGCAGCACGCCTACAACGGCGCAGAACAAAGCGATCATCCGGAAGCGGAGGGTGCCCGGCACTTTCATTGAAGCAACCCTTGAACGAGGTGTTAGGTCAATCAGAAAACCGTGACTGCCAATCCCCGGCAATTCTCACGGACGCTAAAATTATACACGTCAGAAGCTGTGCCCGACTGATTCGGCTGATTTATGCGTTAAGATACCCTTTTTCTATCGTGAGGGTTTATGAAGCTGTTTCGCACCCGGCAGGGGATCATTTTGGAGGAAGCGGGCGCCTTCTCGCGGCTCCCGGGGACGGATTGGGACAACCTCATTAACGATGATGGCTGGCTACAGAAGCCGCCCGACGTCACGCCATGCCTGGCGCCGACGGAGGCTGAACTGCTCGCTCCCATCAGCAGCCAGGAAGTCTGGGCGGCCGGTGTCACTTACTATCGTAGCCGCGATGCGCGCATGGAAGAATCCAAAGATGCGGGCGGAGGCGACTTCTACGCGAAGGTGTACGAGGCGGAGCGTCCGGAGTTGTTTTTCAAAGCGCCGCCGTATCGGGTGGTGGGGTCTGGCGCTCCGGTGCGTATCCGCCGCGACGCCAAGTGGAGCGTCCCGGAACCCGAACTGACACTGGTCATCAACAATCGTGCCGCCATCATTGGCTACACCATTGGCAATGACATGAGCTCCCGCGATATCGAAGGCGAGAACCCGCTCTACCTGCCTCAAGCCAAGGTTTATGACGGAAGCTGCGCCCTGGGGCCGTGCGTGTATCTTACTCACGACCCTCTTCCGCCCGATACGAAAATTGACATCACGATTCGGCGAGAGGGCAAGGTTGCATTTTCGGGCGGCACGACACTTCGCAGCCTCAAGCGCTCCCTTACCGACCTCGTGGCGTACCTTTACCGCGAGACCAGCTTCCCGCACGGTTGTTTGCTGATGACCGGTACGGGTATCGTTCCTCCCACGGATTTTACGCTGCAACGCGCCGACGAGATCACCATCAAAATTGGTGGAATCGGTGAGCTGTGCAATCGTGTCGAATGACAGGCTGCAGCGGCGCTGATGGCTCGCATCTACGACAAGATTCCTCGGCTTCGACTCTCGCGCGGCCGCTTATCCCTATGCTAGAATCAGGCTATCGACACAGAGGAATCCTATGACCGCGAAGAACGTAACTCGCCAAGATCGTGAGGAGCGAATTGCAGTCGACCGTACCTTGGCCAAAGTCCGAGAGGCGGAGCAGGCAGCTCGCCAAGAACGCCAGGAGCAAATGGCAGATGTGGATGAGGCGGCCATTCGTCTCCACATTGAGGCGTTGGACGATGGAGGATACCTCGCGACTAGCGCCGACGTACCAGGCTTGGTGGCGGAGGGCCGAAGTATCTCGGAAGCGGTCGAGATCGCGCAGGGGCTCGCACGCAAGATCGCCGAATCGTGCCTGGAGCACGGCGACCCCCTGCCTCCCGCCCTTGCGCAAATGCGCAGCCTCCCCCTGGATTTGCTGATCCCTGTTGGCGTCCGCTGATGGGCCGTCTTGCCGGTTTCAGGTATCGCCAAGTGGCTCGCAAACTTCACGCGCTCGGATTCGACTTTGACCGGCCTGGACCCGGCAGCCATGAGGTCTGGCGGCACCGTCTAACAGGTGGAAAAGTTACGGTTCCCCGCCACACCCGCGACATGGCGGAGGGGACTCTCCGAGCCATACTGCGGGAAGCTCAGATTGAAGTCGACGAATTCCTTCAAGCTTGAAGCTGCCTTCGCTGCGAATGCCAATCGGACGCGGGGTGGCGCATACATCACAAAACGACGTATGCGCCACCCGCGCCGTTATAGATGCGCTACGTCGCTTGCTCAAGAAGGCTATGGTATTATTTTGGGCGTGTCATCGGGTAAAACTCCCAAAGCGACTGGGCCAACTGTTCGTCCGATGTTTCAAGGGTACGAACAGGGCGGCCTTCTGTACTTCACATTCGAGGGCCAGGAGATGGTTGCCGTTGTGCGCGAACGCTGCGAATTCGATAAGCACCGCGAACGCGGCACCTCACTTCAGGCGTATTGCAACACCAGTGTGTCTGATAAGGCATATGGAGCTGCGCTGGCAATCGAAGAGCTTATTCCTAAAGAACCGAAAGAATAACCTAACTGAGCCCTTTAACCGTACCCGCCGGGTGGCGCAGACATCGTCTTGTGAAGTCTGCGAACCACCTGCAATGACGGTACCGTGCTCACTGCGGAAATCGCCGCATACATGCCAGAACACCGCATGTACGCGCCACCCCGCGGCTGCCATCGCCTCCTGGCACAGAGTCAGCGGGGCGGCGGCGGGTCTTTTTTGGGTTCTTTTGGCACATGCACATTTGCCAACCTTGCCGTTGATATGCATATGGAGACAGGAGTATCATCCGGCTGGCAAATTGCTCCATACACGAAGCCGCACCAGGGGCAAACCCGCTCACATCGGTGAGAACGACGCTGGGCTAAGACATGATTAATCCGGTCTCAAGAATTCTTGACTTGCTCGATGGTGACAAAGACGAAATCTATAATAGAGGCATTGAGGCTCTCAAAGGCGGGGATATCCCAGGAGCAATCAAGCTGTTTTCTAAGGTCATCAGCCTCAATCCGAGCGACGCACACGCCCAATATAATTTGGCCTATTGCTTAGGACTCCAAAAGAACTACGCCGAAAGTGCCCGCCGTTATAGGGAATTCTCGCGGCTAGGCCCGGATGAGGCAGACGATGACCTGCGAGAGTACATAACGGTTCTTGAGAGAGCTGCCTCTGCTGAGAAGGGCCGAGCGGAGGAGATTGTCAATTCTTACCTCGCGCACTCCGAACAACTCTCGTCAGAGGTCTACATTGCAGGCACGCGGATACGGTTCGATACCCTGCTGACGGCAGCCGACGATTTCCTTTTCTCTGGGGAATTCTCCGATGCCACAATCCGGGACGAGATGGCAACGGCCATGTCCGCAAAAATCCCCTTACGGTTTTACGCCGTCAAGCCTCTTCAGAGCATCGACCCTCGCGACGCGTTCGGCTTCGCGATTGCTTTTGCTTCAGCCGGGTATTCAGTGGCGAAGGCTTCACTGAAACTGCTCGGTGAAGGGGCCTATCACGCGGCTCTACCGAAAGACATTTCCCCAAAAATCCAGTTTAGTAAGCAGTTTTATGAAATGGGTCTAATGAAAAGAGGAAACCCAATTCCTTGGAAATTGGTCCGCAGGGTTCTGGACGCTTGCATCGAATCCAATCTGAAGAATTTTCTCGAAAAGATGCCGGTCGCCGCACATAGTGCCGAGGCAATTAGAAAGCACCTCGTAGAGGAATTCGTGCTAACCGGGTACTACCTCGGCCTTCGTGAAAATGCGACAGCGCAATGACCGTCAAGTGCAGATGCGGGCAGGGCAACCGGGTTCCTGACGAGACTGAGCGAGGCAGCAGGTACCGGTGCGGTAAGTGCGGGGAGGAGCTGCATTTCATAGTGACTGCCATCCCCATTCCTCTGAACAATGTAGTCCCAGACACTCCTTATCGAATTGCCAGCCGCGACGCGCACGAAAACATGAGCAAGGTACCGGCGATTGTGTCGGCAGTCCTTCTGCTCCTCGCAGTTCTGGGCCGCTGGCCATACGGCTTCTACACCCTTCTCCGGCTCGGAGCGTGCGGGGGCGCGGTGTACTTGGCTGTGCAGGCGAATGCGCTCAGGAGATTCGCGTGGGCTTGGATAATGGGTGGCGTGGCGGTGCTGTTCAATCCTTTGGTCCCAATCCGCCTGCCCCGGTCCGCTTGGCAGGTGATAGACGTCGTCGCGGCGGTTGTTTTTGCAGCCTCGATACCCATGCTTCGCAAAAGACCCTGAGCAAGCGTGGCTGCAGCGCCGGGTGGCGCACACATCGCCGGGTCGCGACGACATTGTACTGCATGTCGTCACCACCCGTTGAGGATTTGAAAATCCTGGCGAGATTCTGTAGCCTACATATGAACGCTATGGCCGCGGCGAGGCGTTGCGAAAATAGCTTGACAATTCTCTGCCCCTGTGCTAGACAGGGGTGAGGCCGCCCTTGATGGAACTGTCGCCCGGACCCAAATCGGTTGGATGCCATCTGCGAATCAGTGAACCGTGCGCCGCTGCGGTTTTCGCCGGCGACCCCGCTTACGGCCCGTTCTATGCCGACGGGGCCCGGCGTTATAGTCAAGCTCGGTATCACAGCGACGTTCGGGGCCGCGGCGAGCACCCGGCGCGGTCGCTGGCAAGGCTGAGGGCTTGCTCCGGCGCCCAGGTTGGGGTTCAAGCGGCTGCGAACGAAGCCGGAATCTTACTGATGCACAAGGATCTGCAAGAATATGTCGGCGGCGCGGCGGCGATTGGCTCCGCCGGTGCTTCCGACTCCTGGCTTCTGGCTCCTGGCTTCTGCTCTTGTGACGAACGAAGCCGGAATCTTATTGATAGGAAAGGGCGTCCGGATTTATCTCGGAGCAAGGCAGCAAAAGGACGCGGGATTGGGACCCGGTCACGTCTCCCCGTCCAAGTAACGGTTACATCCGGCAAAGTTCCGGTTACACTTGGCAAAGTACCGGTTACACCGGCGGCGGGGGGCGAAATCGTGTGGCAGGCCGGAATGTGCAAAAGAATGAGTCATGTACGGAGTTATATACGGTTACAAGTCGCAAAGTCACGCGAATACCGGCGGCGCCCGGACGAGCAACCTGAGAATAGTGAGAATCACCCGCAGCACCCCGGAATGTACAAAGGAATGAATAGCTTGGCTGGATATGTGGCTCCAGGCGGCAGAGAATATTGGGACTTTTGAGAAATTTTGCAGCGAACGGGGCATCGGATTTGGTGTTACAGTTGCTCGGCGGACTAAGCCCATGGAGCTCACCGGACATTCCATCATCGGTTACGGCTATAAGCGCGGCCACGAGGGCGGCGAGGACCTGTACGGTTTTGACCCGTCAACCGGCGAGAAACTCTTGCCCGCGTATCAGTCGTCCTCAGTGGCGGGAGTTGACAAGGCGGCGGAGTTGGCGGCGAAGAGCTTCGCGGCCTATCGCCGGCTGCGGGGCCGGGAACGGGGCGCGTTCCTGCGTCGCATTGCAGACAACCTGGAGGCGTTTGGCGAAGAGCTTGTGGAAAGGGCGGTTCGCGAGAGTGCGCTTCCGGCCGTGCGCATCCGAAACGAACGCACGCGCACCTGCTTTCAGCTTCGCTTTTTCGCCGAAATTGCCGAAGAGGGATCCTGGGTTGACGCCCGCATTGACCCTGGCGACCCCGCGCGCCAGCCGCTTCCCAAACCGGACGTCCGCTCCTTCAGGATGCCGTTGGGTCCCGTTGTGGTGTTGGGGGCCAGCAACTTTCCTCTGGCTTTTTCGGTGGCTGGTGGCGACACGGCATCGGCCCTGGCGGGCGGTAATCCAGTCGTGGCTCTCGCGCATTACTCGCATCCGGGAACCGCCGAGTTCGCCGGGATGGCGATTCGGAACGCCGCCCAGGATTTGGGACTTCCTGAGGGTGTGTTCTCGCTGCTCTACGACGCCGGTCATCAAGTGGCGAGCGCGTTGGTGGCGCACCCGGAAGTGAAGGCAGTGGGCTTTACCGGTTCGCGCGCGGGTGGGACCGCCTTGATGAAAATCGCTTCTTCGCGGCCTGAGCCTATTCCCTTTTACGCTGAGATGGGCAGCGTGAATCCGGTCTTTATCCTGCCGGGTGTTCTGGAATCGCGGGGTGAGGCTCTTGCCAAGGGTCTGCACGCCTCGGTCACGCTGGGCGTAGGCCAGTTCTGCACTAACCCTGGGATTGTCGTGACAACCGGCAACTCGAGTTCGTTCGCTTCCCAATTGGCTGAATTGATGCAGGCGACGGCTCCGGGAACCATGCTGAATCGCAACATCGCGGCGTCTTATCGACGTGCGGTGGCCGAACGATCAACCCGATCTCATGTGAAGGCAACTGCCGTTCAGGAATCGGCGATCGAGAATCAAGGGAATGGCTCGCGCTCGGGAACAGCCCTGTTCGAGACCGACGCCGCAACTTTGCTGGAAGACCCCACCCTCAAGTCTGAAATATTCGGCCCTTCTACTCTGCTGGTTCATTCGGGAAGCCGGGAAGAAATGTTGGCCATCGCCCATCGCATGGAGGGGAACCTGACGGCGACGATCCACGGTACCGAAGAAGATCTTCGCGAATACGCTGACCTCATCGCCGTGTTGGAAACGAAGGTTGGCCGCATCATCTTCAATGGATTTCCGACGGGTCTCGAAGTGTGTAATGGTATGGTTCACGGCGGACCTTTTCCCGCTACATCGGACGGTCGCAGCACGTCGGTGGGGGGGAGAGCCATTCAGAGGTTCACGCGGCTGGTCTGCTATCAGGATTTTCCCGATTCCGCTTTGCCCGCGGAGTTGCAGGACGCGAACCCGCTTGGAATCTGGCGTCAGGCAGGCGGCCAGTTCACGTCCGAATCGTTGGCCCACTGACGCCCCCTTACGACGGATTACGCCGGGGGGGCCGGGGGGTGGGGCATACTGAGAGCGAACCCAAAACCGTAACGCACACTCCCATAAAGGGTTGCATGTAATTTTTAGGCCTTTTCGTCGAACGAGTTCAAAAAAGAACCCAAAACATTTAAGTTTAAGATTCAAAAATAGATATAGCGCAAAAAGGGTCGAAATCGGGCTTTGAAAACGAACCTAAAGAAAGCGCCGGGATAAACCGACCTGGAGTTGAGGATGAAAGAGCCTCACAGGAAAGGAGTAGCGATCCACCCTGACCCCGAGTCATGCGCCAGCAGCCGTAAGGATGCGGGCGAGGCGTTGACAGG
>DATJYK010000300.1:0-1278 GCA_035578005.1 Terriglobia bacterium | reverse complement strand
TGGCCTGCTGTTGAAAAACTGATCCAGTTGTTATGAAGGTCTTTAGCCCGATGGGCAAGGAGACTTTCACAATGACGACGAAACGTAGGACGCGGCATAGTCCTGAGCAGATCGTGCGGAAGTTGCGCGATGCCGATGCGATGCTGAACGCCGGGCAAGACCAGGCAGCGGTGTTGCAGGCCTTGGAGATCAGCGAAGCGACGCTGGATCGCTGGCGCAGTCAATACGGCGGAATGAAGTCGGAAGAGGCCAAGCGGCTCAAGCAGTTGGAGGACGAGAACAAACGTTTGAAGCAGTTGGTGGCGGATTTGTCCCTGGACAACCAGATGCTTAAGCACATTACGGAGGGAAACTGGTAGGCCCTTTGCGGAAGCGTGCGGCCGTCGAACAGCTGCAAACGCAGTTCGATGTCTCCGAACGAAGGGCGTGCCAAGTATTGGATCAGCCGCGCAGCAGTCAGCGTTATCAGGCAAAGCCACGGGACGATGAACCGGCTTTGACCAGACGGATGCGACAATTGGTGTGTCAGCGACCACGGTTTGGCTATCGCCGGATCGGGGCGTTGTTGCGGGCGGAAGCCTGGCATGCCAGCAACACGCGCGTGTACCGGCTGTGGCGCCGGGAAGGACTAAAAGTGCCGCGAAAGAAGCGAAAACGGCGGAGTTTGGGACTGAGCGTCAACGGTTGCCTAGCGCGCAAGGCGCTGCATCAGGATCACACCTGGTGCTGGGATTTTGTGTTTGATCGGACAACCTCGGGCAGCCTGCTCAAGTGGCTATCGATCGTCGATGAGTACACGCGAGAATGCTTGGCGCTGAAAGTGGACCGCAGCATCACCAGCGAAGACGTGATCGATACCTTGGCCGAGTTGTTTGCCATGCGCGGCGTGCCCAAGCACATTCGCAGTGATAACGGGCCGGAGTTCGTCGCCCAGGCGATCCAGCGGTGGACGAAGCAACTGGGCGTCGAGACCTTGTACATCGCACCGGGCAGCCCGTGGGAGAACGGCTACGCCGAGAGCTTCCACAGCAGGCTATGCGATGAGTTTTTGGGACTGGAAGAGTTCGAGAACGTAGCGGCGGCGAGGCGACTCACGGCCGCGTGGAAAGAGGATTACAACCATCATCGGCCGCACAGTTCCCTGGGTTACGTGACCCCGGCAGAATTCGCGGCCCGCTGTGCTGCTTCCGCTTCGGCTACGCCTACGCTCCAGCAGCACAGCGGAGTTACCCGACCCTTACCTTCATAACCCCTGGTACAGAAAATCAAGGCAAGTCA
>DATJYK010000299.1:0-1299 GCA_035578005.1 Terriglobia bacterium | reverse complement strand
CCTGTCACGCAATTTAAGAATGTTACTTTCGCTCTATCGTCCTGCAACTCGGAAATGTTACCCGCAGCCGTAGGCGCTGTGCGAAATGTGGAAATCCGGCGCTCTTGCTTTTGGCCGGATTTCCAAGCGCGGAGGAAAGAGGGGAAAACTCGCTTTTGTCTTTGGAGTTTTCCCCGCTTTCCGCGGCGCGTCATTTCCACAGCGCTTCGGCGCGCACTTTTCGCAAAGTTTAAGCCCATGACTCGACCCCGCCCTGGGCTTGAGCCATCTTGGCGGCCCCCGGCCCGCTGGAGGTCAGGGCCCTGGAACCACGCTCGACGCGACGTGGCCTTGGCAGCAGCGCCCGCCCCTCCCGGCTCCGAGCGAAAATCCGCTTCCGTTTGCCCTCGATCGTCGCCGAAAGCTCGAACGGATCGAGCCGCGCGCGCTCGCCCTGCAGTTCCACCAATCGCACGGGATCGGCCTTTCCCGAGGACTCCAGGCGCTGCAGCGGCGTCTGCGCGGGTTCGTAGCGCCGCCGCAGCCTTGACCCCACCCGTTTCTTGCTGGCCAGCTTCACCGAGGGCAGAAACAGATTCTGGAAGCGCCGCAGCTCCTGCCGATATAGATCGTTGATCGCCTCCCGTGCTTCCACGCTGTCGTAGCGCACGTATCCCAGCAGACGCCGCACGTGCGTCCAGTTCTTCTGCTCGATGTGCGCGTTGTCGTCCTTCTTGTAGGGACGACCCCGCGTGAATTGAATCTTCTCTGCCCGGCAGTAGCGGTAGAGGTGATCGTTGATAAACTCCGAGCCATTGTCCGAATCGATGCCGCGCAACGCAAAGGGCAGCGCCTGGCGGATCGAGGCCAGCGCCGCCCGCACCGCCTCCTGGCCCTTGCCCAGCACGGCCTCGGTCTCGGTCCAGCCCGTGTGGATGTCGGTCAGATTGAGCGAATAACAGAACTCGCCCGCCGCCGAACTCCCCGAGTGCGACACCAGATCGATCTCCGTGAACCCCGGCTCCTTCACGTCCCAGTGATCCGTCTTAAGCGGGATCTGATGCTTCAGCAGGGTTCCCGGCTTGGTCCCCCCGCAGAGCCGGCGCCGCACCTTCCGCTTTTCCGCGCACAGCCGGTAATCGATGCTGCGCGCGCTGATGCGCAACAGTTGCTGCTCCGTCTCGGCTTTCAGCTGGAAGCGGCGCCGAATCCAGCGCATCCACTCCGGCAACAGCGCTTTCAAACGCACCGACCAGGGATAATCGGCCGCCTCCCACACCGCCTTCAGCACCGAGATGGTTTTCGCCCCGTAAGTCCGGC
>DATJYK010000298.1:0-32138 GCA_035578005.1 Terriglobia bacterium | reverse complement strand
GTTCCGGCCCACCACCAGCCCCGGCGGCACAGACTCGTCCGCCTTTTCCTGGATCGGCCTGAACGGCATCGGATTCCAGCAGGATGGGCTGGAATACAGCACGCGCACCCACCATTCCAACGCCGATACTTATGACCGCGTGCAGAAGGCCGACGTGATGCAGGCTTCCATGATCGAAGCGTGGTTTGCCTACAACGCAGCCACCCGCGCCCAAATGCTCCCACGCATCCCGACCCCGGCCCCGGACCCCAATGCGAAGAGCCACGAGTAGAGCGCGAGATCGCGGAAGAACGCGGGATGGAGATTTTGCAGCATGGCAAAACTTGTCTACGAATTGAGCCAGTCCCTCGATGGCTATGTCGACCACATGAAGCTTGGGCCGCCTGCACCCGCGGCCTTCCGTCACTTCATCGGGCTGGTGCGCGGCGCGACGGGCCTCATTTACGGTCGCCGCACGTACGAGATCATGCGTTATTGGGACGAAGATCTTCCTGATTGGGACGCGGAGGATCGCGAGTTCGCGGTGGTGTGGCGGAGCCAGCCGAAGTGGGTCGTGTCGCGTTCCCTCAAGTCAGTTGGCCCCAACTCGACGCTTGTCGCCGACGACTTCGAGAAGGTGATGCGCAGGCTGAAGGCCGAGCTGGCTGGCGAGATTCAAGTTGCCGGACCAGTCCTGGCGCAAAGCCTGACCGAGGCCGGTCTTATCGATGAGTATCGACTCTACCTCCGCCCCGTCGTGTTTGGTGGTGGCCAGCCATTCTTCGCGGGCCCCCGGCCGCCGCTCCACTTGGTGGCCAGCGATTTAATCGTCGATGACATGATTCGGTTGACGTACGTTCCTGCTTAATCGCGCGACTCCCCGACGGACTGCGCTCACAAATTCAAACTGAGACATCACCCCATGTTCCAACGTCCTTTGCGGCGCGTCCGGCCTGTGTGTCAAAATGTAACTCATGAGCAAGAAGCTTGAAGTCGGCATCCTGGGCGCCACCGGCATGGTGGGGCAGCGGTTCGCGAGCCTGCTGGAAAACCATCCTTGGTTTGAGCTGAAGTGGCTCGGCGCTTCGGACCGTTCGGCCGGCAAGCCTTACGCCGAGGCTTGCAACTGGCGGCTGCGCGAGCCCATGCCCGCTGCAGCGCGCGAGCTGCCCGTTCATGAATGTGTACCGAACGGGAACGCTCCTCATTTGCTCTTCGCCTCGCTTGACGGCAAAGTGGCAGGCGAGGTGGAAGGCGCGTTTGCGCGCGCCGGGCACGCCGTAGTCTCAAACTCGTCGCATTACCGCATGGGCGAGGATGTTCCCCTGGTGATTCCGGAAGTCAATCCCGATCACCTGGCCCTCGTCCGCACCCAACGGCGTGAGCGCGGCTGGAACGGCATGATCGTCACCAATCCGAATTGCACCGCGATGGGTCTGGTGATGTCACTGCGGCCCCTGCTCAGCTCTTTCGGACTTTCGAAAATCATCATGACCAGCATGCAGGCTGTGTCCGGCGCCGGCTACCCGGGGGTGCCGACGCTCGATATTCTCGGCAACGTGGTGCCTTACATCGGAGGCGAAGAGGAAAAGGTGCAGAGCGAAACTCAGAAGATCCTGGGCACGCTCACGGACGGGCGCGTGAAGCCAGGAGATTTTGCCGTGAGCGCTCACTGCAACCGGGTGATGGTTGAGGACGGGCATTTGGAGACGGTATCGGTGGCCCTAGCCACCAAGGCTACACGCGACGACTTGCTGGCCGCCTGGCGAGACTTTCGTCCAGCGCCCGAGGTGGCGAGCCTCCCCTCGGCGCCTCGCCACCCGATCGTAGTGCGCGAAGAAGTGGACCGCCCCCAGCCGAAGTTCGACGTGAACACCGAGCACGGAATGGCGGCGGTGGTGGGCCGGGTGCGGCTTTGTCCCGTGCTGGAATTCAAGTACGTGGTGCTCAGCCACAATACCATCCGCGGCGCAGCCGGAGCGGCGCTTCTGAACGGTGAATTGATGAAGGCAGGTGGGTACCTTGACTGAGGTCCTTTGTCTGGGGATAAGATCCGGAGGGACGAAAAAAATTTAAAATTTTTTTGCCCTATCCTGGAATGTTATTGATAATAAAGGACCGAAAGTAAGAAAAATGGGACAAATGAGAATACCCTGGAATGTATATGAAAATAAATACCTTAACTTAGTTATCCTGGAATGTTGTTGATAAATAAAGTACTTAGCGTCTTTGCCGTTGTCCTCCGATTCCGTATGTGATTGAAAGGACTTATGTTAGCCAAGTCCTTCCGGAATGTTTATGATAAATAGACACTTATGATGGTCGGCACCGACTCGAACCCGCCTCTCAACCTCGCACTACTTGGTTACGGCAAGATGGGTAAGGCAGTGGCCCAGCTCGCTCCCGCGCGAGGATTCGAAGTGCGCCGGATTCTCGACATCGATTCCAACCCCGACGGTGCGGGTTTGACTCCTGCCAACTTCGAAGGCGTCGATGTTTGTATCGACTTCACCACGCCGGACGCCGCCTTCGAAAACATTCGCCGCGTGGCTGATCTCGGGTGCAATCTGGTGGTGGGGACTACCGGTTGGCACAGCCGGGTCGGCGACGTTCGTGAGATTGTGGACCGCGCCGGAATCGGCATGGTTTACGGCGGCAACTTTTCGGTGGGCGCCCAGTTGTTCTTCCAGGCGGCCGAAGCCGTCGCAAGGGTTTTCTCTGGCTTTCCGATGTACGAGCCCTACATCACCGAAGCGCATCATCGGTTCAAGAAGGACGCGCCTTCGGGCACGGCCGTCGAATTGAAGCGGCGCACTCAACCACTGCTCGGCGAGCGCGACGTCATGGTGTCGAGCATTCGCGGAGGCTACATCCCGGGCACGCATGAGCTGGGTTTTGATTCCGAGGCCGATACTGTAATCCTCCGCCATACCGCTCGGGGCCGGCAGGGCTTCGCCGAAGGGGCGCTGCTGGCAGCAAGATGGGTTGTGGGTAAAAAGGGATTGTTCGGGTTCTCGGATCTGTTTGGGTCAGGACCTCCGTAAAGAAGACGGGCAATCGCGCTGTTTCGCTTGCTTCGCCAGGTGGGCACAAATCGCGTTTACTGAGATGAGGATCGGCTTTGATCCGCTTATATCCGAAACTGCCCAGCGTTTGTACGGCATTAGCGCGCTTATCGAGATGATTTGCCGCGCTGTTCCGGGCGTTGAGATTGAGGAAAGGGAGGCACTGAAGCAACTGGCTGAACGCGAAGGTTGGGAAGCCGGGGATTATGCAGTCGAAGACCAGTTCCTAGACATCAAATCTCTCTGGCTTGACAGGTTGAGCGGGTACTCGGTTGTTGTTCTCCTAAGTTCGGTCGTCGAAACGCAACTTCTGGCTTACGCGAAAAGAGTAGGTCAACGAGAAAAATCTGTCTTTGACCCCGATGACCTGAAGGGCTCGGTGCTCGAGAAGGCGGCAGTTTATGTAAAGAAGGTTTCGAGTTTGGAGTTAACGAAGAACAGTCGCTGGAAGACATTGAAAGACCTACAGGAGATTCGGAACGTCATAGTGCACAGGGCCGGTAGGCCTGGCAATGACAAGGCGACTCAACTGCAGCAAATGCTGAGCGACTATGGCGAATTTGGCCTGTCGATAGGTGAGACTCCGTACTCCTCTACTGAGCCAGGGATCCGTCTTACGGTCCACCTGTGCAGGTATTTCGCGCAAGAGGTCGAGACATTTTTCAAGGATCTGTTCCAAGGCTTAGGCTTGCCAGTGACTTCCGGCTTATGGCCGAACATCCAGAGTGGATTCCCTCAGAAGTCTTCGTCCGGCTGATTGCTCGCTGCAACCTACGCGGGGAGATCGCCGCCTTTGCAGGTCGCTTGTCACTCGTCACTTGTCACTGGCCACCACTGGCCACGGCCGGCCAGAGAGAAGGAGGAAGTCATGAATTTCGATCTTCGCGGTTGCGGCACGGCGCTGGTGACGCCGTTTCAGCGCGACGGTTCCTTGGACATCGAGGCGTTGCGGCGGTTGGTCCGATTCCAGCTTGATGAGGGCATTCACTTCCTCGTTCCCTGTGGCACTACAGGCGAGACTCCTACGCTTGAGCGTGAGGAGTACCTCGACGTCATCCGCATCGTGCTGGAAGAGGTGAAGGGACGCGTGCCCGTGATTCCAGGCGTCACCGGGAACAGCACCGCAAAGGTGGTGCAGATGGCTCAGGAGGTGGCGACGCTCGGCGTGCAAGGCATTCTCTCCGCGGCCCCGTACTACAACAAGCCCACCCAGGAGGGAATCTACCAGCACTTCAAGGCCATCGCCGAGGCCGTCGATCTGCCTATCATTCTGTACAACGTTCCCGGACGTACGTCTTCGAATATCGAGCCCGCCACCGTGGCTCGCCTGGCGAAAATTTCGAACATCGCCGGCATTAAGGAAGCCTCGGGGAGTATCACCCAGCAGATGGATGTGCTGGCGATGGCGCCTTCTGCGTTCCGAGTGCTTTCAGGAGACGATGCCTTCACCTTTCCCCTGATGGCGCTGGGTGGTGTCGGAATCATTTCGGTGGCTTCGAATGAGGTTCCGGGCGCGATGTCACGCCTCGCGCAACTCATGCTGGATGGCCGGGTGGAGGAGGCCCGCAAGTTGCACTTCCACCTCTTGCCGCTGATGCAGGCAAACTTCATCGAGAGTAGTCCCATTCCCGTTAAAGCCGCACTGGCCATGATGGGTCTCATTGAAGAAGCTTACCGGCTGCCGCTGGTACGACTGAAAGATGAGAACAGGGGCAAGCTGGAGTGCGTGCTCGAGGCTCAAGGCTTGCTGAAGTCGCGGGTTGAGGCGAGGCGGAGCGCGTAACATGCCACCCCCGTCGCCTACAGAGCTTGCCCACAAAGCTAGCTTATTTCTTGAGCTTCATCAGGGGCTTCGTATTCTGGCGCTCGCTAACGTCTGGGACGTGGCCAGCGCCCGCATCGTGGAGCACGCGGGCTTCCCGGCCATCGCCACCTCCAGCGCGGCCATCGCCCACTCACTCGGCTACCCGGATGGCCAGCGCATCAGCCGTGCTGAAATGCTGGCGGTGGTGAAGCGCATCGCGTCAAAAGTCTCCGTTCCGGTGAGCGCAGACCTGGAGGCGGGTTACGGAGAACCTGGCGAGATGGCTGCAACGGCTCGCGCCCTGATCGAGGCCGGAGCCGTCGGCCTGAATTTAGAAGACAGTCTGGAGGAGGCTGATCTAATCTCCATCGAACAGCACGCGGCGAAAGTCAGGCGCATTCGTGAGACAGGCGAGGCGCTGGGCGTTCACGTGGTGATCAATGCCCGCTCGGACGTTTACCTGGCGCAAGTCGGCGAGCCGGCCAGTCGCTTTGACCATGCCGTCGAGCGCCTGAACGCGTATCGTGCCGCGGGCGCTGACTCTCTCTTCGTTCCGGGCGTCTACGATGCCGAGACCATAGGCAAGCTCGTGCGGGCAGTCAACGGCCCACTGAACGTGCTTGCTGGCCCAATTACTCCGCCGCTCGCGGAGCTTGAACGGCTGGGCGTGCGGCGAGTGAGCTTCGGTTCTTGGCCCGCGCGGGCAGCTTTGGGCCTGTTCGCGAACTTCGTCCGCGAGTTGCACGAAAACGGTACCTTCACGACACTCGGCGACTGGGCCCTGCCCTACGGGGAGCTGAACCGTCTGGTGTCGTGAGAAGCTCAAAGGCCGGGTCGCTTGATACTGGCGGGCCACTGAAAACTATCGAAAACTAATCGAAAACTATCGAAAACTGGCTTTACTGGCGACGCTCAGTAAGGTACCATTTCACTAGGTTCCTATGGCGTAGGTTGGGCCTGTGGCGCAGTTGGGAGCGCGCATGACTGGCAGTCATGAGGTCGAGGGTTCGAACCCCTCCAGGTCCACCATTCATTCCAACGGACTTAACCCCGAATCCGCCAATCGCAAAAGTACCATTTCGTACCACTTACTTCCCGAGCAGCATCTGTACTACACGACTGTTGGCCTCACGGTTCGCCGGTGCGACCTCCGACTCAGCCCCGTAAGTCAAAAGGATTTTCAGATCAGAGTGCCGCATCAGTTCTTTCTGAACCTCCAGCGGGGTGCTACTACGCTTCAACATGGCACGGTAGGTTACGGTCTGACGTTGCTCCGACGACGGCATCGTAGAGATTTGCGCTTTGGTCGCGCTGTTTACGAGAACCTCCACGGGGTCCTCTTTCTGCGGGTCAGGCAGCACCTTCGTCCGCCACGTGGGGGGCCCGCATCCTGAATACGATCCTGCAGTATCGCCCTTGGGCGATCAACCCGAGCCGCCGGACTCCTTCAGTCCCGGGGTTACAGCGTGCGGTCGATGAGCAGCATCGATGCACCGTAACTTAGCCCACGGCCCGAGAAACTCCGAAAAGGTTCGAACACTCCGTCCTGAGCCTTGATATTTGGGCTCTCCGGGGCTTTCGAAAAGAGGCTGGTCAGGAAACCCTTGATGTAGAATAGGCGCTTCTTTCAGGAAGGGGTGACTCTGATGAACCGCCGAGAACTTCTTAAGAGTGGAGCCGCGCTGGCGATGGCTGCGAGCGCGAGTGCGCCGCAAGCGCGAGGAATCGTCCCCGCGCACAACTGGGGCAAATACGACTTCGGCTCCGGTCCCATGGTCAAGGACCGATTGAACCAGGGCCCTTTTCCCCAATACCCGCCTGATGCCGTGATTCCTTCAGACGACGTCGTGATGACCACCACTCCTGCCGAGGACGCCGTGCCGAATCATGGCAAGGGGCTGATCACGTACATCACTGCGGACATGGGCACGGCGGAGATCGAGTCCGACAACGTCTCACAGGCCATCGAAGACCTGGCGCGCATCCCCCTCGGGCAGATCTTCTACTTGCGCCCGACGTGGAGGGAGATTCAGCAGCGCCCCGGCCGTCTGGACTTCCCCGACTACTGGAGGCAAGTGTTTGACCTGACCAAGAGCCTCAACAAGCGCGTGTGCTTCCGCATTCAGATGAGCGCTCCGGATTATCGCGAGCCCGCTCTGCCGGACTTCGTGCTGGCGAAGGTACCGATGGTGAGACTGGCCGGCGAATGGAAGCGCGACCCGAAGCGGTTCGTGGCGAAGGAGACCTACGATCAGCCTCGCTTCGACAATCCGGCGTTCCAGGACGCATTCAAGGAACTCGTGGGGCTGCTCGCCGCTGAGTACAACGGCAACCCATTGGTGGAGTTTATCGACACCTTTATGTACGGCTTCTGGGGCGAAGGGCACACCTGGCCGTTCACCAATAATCCATTCCCGGACTACCCAACCGCGGAGCGCACCTGGATCAACATGCTGGAAGTTCAGCTCGACGCCTTCAGCAAGACGCCGCTCGCGACCAATACTCAGCCCGATTTCAGCCGCGTGGGCAACTCCGAACTTCTCGATCGTACGGTTCGGAGCGCCAACTGGATTCGGAGCGACACGATCTTTATCGAGAATGAGCAGATCGAAGCGCTGAGCAATAGACCCGCGTGGGTGGCGGCGGTGCTCGAACAAGGCATGCCGTCAGGCGCGCCCGGTTCGGTGCGCGAGCACGAGGGCGTCACCGAGATTGACGACATCATTGTCCACGTGATGGACGTGGGGGTGAACTACTGGTCACTGTGGAATTTCCATCACATCAAGGCGGAGCACATTCTGAGCTGTTACCACCAATCTCCGAAGTGGTTCGACACCATCCATCGAAGAATCGGGTACAGCGTCCGGCCTTCTTTCATCTGGAGCTACGAAGACGCCGGGTATCTCGGGCTCATCGTCGGCTTTGCGAACGATGGAATCGCTGGCGTGCCGGGAGTGCTGCGGGTCACGGTGGAAAGCGACGACGGGAAGGCACTCGCCACAGGGGGCCTCGATGCAGGCTATCCGCTGCCGGGCAAGATCCGTCAGGCGCAGTTTGTGCTGCCCAAAGGAACAAAGTGGCAAGGTCTGAAACTCAGGGCGGAAATCGAGGTGAAAGGAGTGAGCTATCCGGTGCAGTGGGCTTGTCACCAGAAAACAAACCCGGACGGCACTCTAACTCTGCGTCCTAACGGGCGGCATGCGTCGTAAACAAGCTCCCGTGGAAGCAACACTCAAGAGCGAGTCAAGTGCACGGAGACTCAACCTCAAAGTCGGAGGAAGGAGAGATCTAAGCGGCAATGACGAAGTTGTGAGCTTGGCGCTCCGGAAAGAAGAAGCCGATGCAGCCAGCAAGCGCCGCATCGGCTGACGCTTCTTAAGGAGTGAGAGAACTACTTCTTGGCAGGAAGGGTGTACTCGCCCTCGATCTCCATCGGCGCGTTGCCGCCCGCAAAATGGTAAGTACCCTTGCCGGTAATGCCTTTATATTTCCCGGTGCCTCCGGTGAAGCTCCAAGTGCCCGCGCCTGTGTCGGGTATGCCGTCCTTCGTAAGGGTACTGGTGCCGGAAGTGCGGGCAAAGACTTTGTCGCCGTTGGCCATGTTATCGATGTGGTATCCGTTTACACGCATCCTGGTACCGCGGATGTCGGTGGTATCCACCTCGTAATTATCCTTCATGGCAACGCCCTCAATCTGCATAGGGTTCGTGTACGTGCAAGCTACCTTTAACAGTCCAAGCGAGTGGCCGGCGCTGTCGCCAACGTCAATGGAGTACGCCGGATCAGGCTTGGCGTTGGCGTCGGCGCAAGACATCGTGCCGGAAAGCTTCGTCTGCGCTGGCAACGTACTCGCCAGCGCGAGGCCGAGCATCGATACCCAAATCATTCTCTGCTTCACGGCTCCTCCTTTGAGATTCGGACAGTTCGATTTCGGAAAGCCCGGATTTGACGGCGAACCTCCTCGGTCCTCGTCGATCGATGTGTAACCCTGGTGCGATTTCAACACAAGGCTGGGCGGTAGTATACACCCGAGACTCTTCCGATTGGCGCAAATTGTCCTTCGTCGAATTACGCTGCTTTGGGAAGGGAGCGCCGAGGTTCTGGGCGTACGGTCGGGCACTCGGACGCTATGGTTCGGGCGCTCCTACGGAGCTCGGTGTGGTCTTACGGATGGCGCGAACTTCAGTTGCGAGACACCAGGAAAATGCTGCTCTTTCAGTCGGCACTTCCTCACCTCAGGCCAAGTCCTTCGACATCCGGATCACCGAAATAGTGGCCCCATTGGAGAGCGGTAACTCAAGATGCTCGACGGCGGTAAATGCGTGTCTGCGATACAGGAGTTCTCCCGCTAAAGTCGCTGTCAGCTCGAGCCGCGTAAAGCCGTCCGCTCGCGCCGCGCTTTCGCAAGCCTTCATGATCCGGCTTCCGATTCCCCGGCGCTCCCATGTTGGGTGGACAAAGAAGGCTCGAATCCGGGCCGGCTCAACGCTCGGGTCGAGCAAGGCATCATCCTTGTTCGGGGCGTTGTCGCTGCCGAAGGGAGTCCGCCGTCTGCTCCATCCTCCGCAACCCACGATGTCCGGCCCGGCTTCCGCAACAAAGTAAGTGCCGTCTTGAATAAGCCGCGTATCGACTCCGAACACAGTGCCGAGCGCCCCCTCAATCTGCTCAGGCGTGTGGTATCTTCCGAGCAGTGTGCGAACAGACTCCGGGATGAGAATTCGAAGGGCTGGGATGTCACCCAGCGTTGCTTTCCGGATTGTGACTTGCATCAAGCTCCGCTCTGCTGATTCAGCGAGTCATTTGAATGCAGTCATTCCCGCGAAGGCGGGAATCCATTTCCTTGATGCGGTATTGCAAGAACTTGCACAATGGATTCCCGCCTTCGCGGGAATGACTGCGCTTCGAGAGGTCAGGAATGCTTTATCCGGAGGCATCAGGTGAAAATTCCCGCCTTCGCGGGAATGACCGCGCTTCGAGAGGGGCTCACAGTCCTAACTCTTCACTTCTGGGTCTTTGGGAGCAGACGACACCACTACGAAGGCACGTGAGGTCGTCGCGTTTCGGCTTGCTACCCAAACGAGGGCATCTCACCTGTGTCTAGGTCAACACGCGATCCAGAAGCTGCCCTACGGCGCGATCCGACTCCAGGAAGGCGTTTCGGTGATCCATGGCGCCTGCCAAATCCGCATGCGAAAAAGCAACTCGGCCGAAGGGCCCGTTGCGCAGCGCGTCGCGAGCGGCTGGTTTTCCCTCAAGCCCGAAGAAGAATCCCGGCTGCGGATTGATGAAGGCGTGGCCGAACCGATTCAGCACGATCCCGGCGATGTCGCGCTTGGCATCGAAGCCGGAAGCGCCGAACATTTCCATCATCTGTTGGCGAATTTGCCGCTCGTAGTCGGCGAAAGGAGTAGAGAGAATCTCGGCCCGGCCCATCTGGCCCTGAGTGCGCGGAGGCAGCCCGGGCTTGGCAAAGTCCACGAAGAACGTGAGCACCGTCGGCAGATCGGGACCCACTGTGGGTAAGTCAACCCCAAACAGTGCTTGCTTGCGCACGTTGACGTAGCGGCCGAACCCTTCAAACCACGAGGCGCTCGATATACCGAGGTTGTACAGGAAACGCCAGTTGCGAACGGCGACGTTGGCCGTCATATAGGGCGAGTAGAGGAATTGCTCATAGCTCGCCCGCCGTGTTGGGTCGAGGTCGCGCACCACGTGCTTGGTGATCCAACCGCCACCCGCCATCACCACGCATCTCGCCTTCACACGAAAAACCTGGCCGCCCTTCAGGTACATCACGGAGACCCATTCAGCTTTCTCCGGTTCGCCGATGTGCTCCACGCGGACGGCGGTAGAGTCGAGCCGCAACCGCACCCTCTGGCCGGGCTGATCCAGAGCTTCGAAATTGACCCGATCGTTGTTGACGGCGGCCATGGTTCGCGGACCTTCGATGGAGGTAGGAATCAGCGTCTTCACCAGCAACCGGATCATGCCGGAGTTGCCTCCGGGAAACATCTGGATTCCGCTGGCCATGCTGTCATCCACGGTGGGAATCACCTTTGACCATTCGTACTGAAGGAAGGCCGAGAGGGCGTCGGGACCCAGGCCGAATCCTCCCGCGGTCTCCTGCGTGACCAGCAGCCGTATGGCCTCGCGGCTGGCGCCGTAGGTGCGCACGAAATGGTCTTCGATGGTCATGCTGTCGAGTTGCCGCGAAACCGCGTCGCCGGGATAGTCATAGACCAGCGGTGGCTTCACGTAGTGTTCGCCGTGGAGCGCCAGCAGGTCCTTGCGAAGAGATTCGGAAAACGGAGTGCCCTCCAGATTCTTGCCCCAGGGATCAGTAACCCAGATTCCGGGCTGATGTCCGAACTTGGCGCCAAAGAAGAAAGCCTCCGCGGGCTTGCCATTGACGTGCCCCACTCCGTAGGGACTGCGCGGCAAAGCGATTTCAGGGGAGGGTCCCTGCCAGGTCTGGTAAGACTTGAACGCGTCCCAATCGAGACCGATAGCGTCGTAAACCTGCTTCAGAAAGCTGTTGGGGTAGGGCGGCTGGAAATGCACGGAGGCCTGGGGGGCCATCAGGCGATGACCATCCACGGTGAACTCGTTTCGCTTGGCTACGCCGCCGAAAATGCGCGCATTGTCCAGAATCAGGCAATTGCGCTGCGAACTCGCGCGTTGCCGAAAGAACAGCCCTGCCGAAAGACCTGCAAAGCCACCGCCCACCACGACACAGTCGTACACTTCGCCGGTCTCGGTGAATTCGGATGGAGGCTGGTCAAACTTCCCGTCGCGAACCTGGTGGGCGTTCTGGACCACCTGCTCGGTGTTTCCCGCGGAATCTTTGTAGTCCCCTTCGCCGGAGTAGCCGGTCCATCCTGCCCAACTCGCTTGAGCTGAGCCCGGAGCCTGGGCGAGGAGCGGAAACGGGCAAGCTGCGGCGACCAACATTCCTGAGGAACCCAGAAGCACTCCGTCGAGGAAATCACGGCGGGTGATGGGCTCATTCAGGCCGAGAATCTTGTCAAGGTGCGGACATTTACTCATTAGGTTTCCTCCTTTAGACGTAGGGCGGCCCTTGTGGCCGCCCAAGTAACATTCCCTCGAAAAGGGCGGCCACAAGGGCCGCCCCTACCTCAAACCGATCCGCTACCTCCCCTTTTCGAAGTTCTACGGAAGGCTCTTGAGTTACCAATTGTATTGCATTCGCATTTGAGACGGCTATGAAGAGACGGGAGTGCGGGACGGACTGGACGGCGTGCAAAGGGCCATCCACCATGCGGGTTGGAAGGCTAGGTCTAGCCCCCTGCGAAGCTGCCCCTGAGCCATCAGGGGTCGGCACCCCCCCGGGGGGGTATGCCAAAATACAAAAACGAACCCAAGAAGTGCTGTAGAATCAACAAAAGTGCCAAAAAACGAACCTAAAACGAACCTAAACGAACCTAAAACGAACCCAGGGTGGATTCACAATGCGCCGAGCAAGTCCTTCAGAATCAGCAACACTCTTGAAGGTGTCATGGAACCGGAGCGGACGCTGTGCCGGCAACAGGAGGCCGTTGCAGTGCATTTTGCAGTCGCGATTGTAGCCTACGATTTGGCCAGAAATGCCGAACCCGGGGTCGTTTTCGGTGGGTGACGATGCACGCGCACGGCGATGGCAATTCCAGGACGCTCGAATCTCAATTCTTGGGGTTCTTCGCCCTGAACCCATAGCGATTCTTTCGGGTCGCGTCGGGTCTCGCCGAGCCATTGAACAACGTGGCCAACTGGCGTATGCTTTGCTGATGCGAATGACGATTAGGAGAGGGGGTTAGTCGGTTTCGGACTCTCGTAGCCACTGCTGACTCTGCCTCGCTGTGATGTTTTGGGCGCCGGGGCCCGAACGACGTCAGCCATGAAAGCTTCCATCCGCGTATGCTTGTTTCTCCTGCTGGCTCTTTTCTGCTGTGGGCCCGCCACGAATTCAGCGAAAGCTGACGGCTCTCCAGGCGCGCCGGGCGCTGCAAGCCCCGACAATCCCGAACCCTCAGCCACCTTGCTGATTCCTGGCCCGCTGCGTTCGTTCCTGCGCATGGCCGCCGTCAGTCAGAAGGCGCTTCCGGAAGAAGTGGTGCCTCTGCTCGCCCACAACGCCGTAATTCAGGGCTATTCGGGAGGAGGCAGGCCCGGCAGGCCAACGGAGTACCTCATCCTGTTGAGGCGTTACGTGCGGCAGGCTCGAGAGCTGGTGGCGTTGGCCGGCGCCGAGGGCACCATTCGTGTGGATGACTGTAACTCCCCCAGTTTGCAGCCTCTGCTTAAGACTTTGGGCTACACGCTGAGAGCATCCTGTGGACCTGACACCACGCTTGAAACGATTGATCCTGAACGGGCGTTCCTGACTATAGATTCGGGTTTTCCGCTGACGAACCTCGAGGAGGACCTGCGCGGCGGGAAGCCCTTCGCCTATCCCTACCCCTCTTCCAAGGCGCCGGTATTGTTCACGATCAAAGACTGGACGAGGCTCGACCCGGACCAGAGAAATGACCTGTTGGATGCTCTTCTGGCGCACCCGGAAATAGCCCGCCTCTACTGGGGTCTCTCCCGAATGGAGGACCACACCCGAGCCTCCTTGAAGCAGTCGATGGGACTTGAGAAACTTGTGCCGCTCGCCGGCGTTATCGATTTCTACGGCGGCTATCTTTACCTCAAGTCGGGGCGCATAGTGGTGCCGGGAGGAGTCGCCGCCGAGCCGGCCTGGAAGAAACTGGTGGGCGCCAGCCCCGACTCGCCGGCCGAATTCATGGCCCGTCTCCTCACCAAAGACGAGGGTTGGCTGGCTGCTTATTTTGACGTCTTATCCCGAGTCAGCCCGTCCCAGCAGGCCTATTTTGTTGAGCCGCGGCGTTTGCAGAGATTCTACCAGGCGTTGCGCGATAACGAACTCTCTCCCAGTCCCACCCGGTCAGTCTTCCGGCCCAATCCTGGCCTTCTCTTATTGGTGTCCCGCCTTCAAGTGGAGCCTTCGGGCCAAGCGCGGGTGCCCGGCGATCTTGCGGTGTGGAAGGAGATTCTCAGGCAGAAAACCGATTCCAAAGTCGCGCGCGAGTGGGCCAAGCAGGCTGGCCCGTGGAGAACCGCGGACGATATGGTGGAGGGGCTATTCGCTTTTTCGCGCTCAGATTCGCCGGGTAACCCGCTAGACTTCTACTTCGTTGTGAGCGAAATTGACCGGGGCCGCAGTTCTGACCAGCGATTGAGCCCGCAGACGGTCCTCCTGCTGGCGCGCAACTTCGCTCACCTCGGCGACCAATACCGCACCTTCTCCGAGTTTCACGCCTTGAATGACGCCTCCATCACCGAGTTTCTTGACGTCGCGGATCACCTGAGCCGGATTTCAGACTTTGGTGTCCGGGCCGATGCTCTGGGTTTGTTTCAGGCAAATGTGGGTTTATGGCAAATCCTTGCCCGGCAAGGAGAGATCCCAGTCGACAAGTGGAACACATCGTGGCAAGGCGTCATTCACCCCTTTGCCGAAGTCACTTCGGCGTCTCAGCTCTTTGACATCGCGCGGGTGTCGCTGGGGTCAAGCCTCGCCGCTGCCACCGGACGGCAAAACCTTTCCCAGGATGATCTGGTGTTGTTGCTGGCCGGCCCGGAACAGAGCAGCGCCGAAGGCCAGCGTGTGAGGCAGGATCTCGCCGACAGAATCCACTCCGTGCTGGATGCACAGCGGCTGGTTTCGCTCGACACCATCTTTTCTTTGCGCGACGGATTGGATGCCGTCGCGCACGGGGAGACCGACGCGCAATCCCTTGCCTCCGAGGCGGGAGAGCTTCGAGAATTCGAGATGCCCAAGCCGATCTTCACACAGCAGGAAAGGGCCGAGTGGGCGGGCAATCTTACGAAGGATACGCACACCCAGACCGAGGCGCGAACGAACTTGATGAAGACGGTCTCTCACGGCGATTTTAACGCAGCCCGCGCCAAGCTGGTGCCTTTCTTGAGGGATACGCTCGTAGGCTTGAACTACGCCTATTATCAGCCGGCTGACGCGCAGGTGGTTTACACCAACCCGCTGTTCGTTCGTTCCCACGACTTCTCGGGCGAGATGACGGTGAATGGGGAGGAGGCCTGGAAAACTCCGGACCTGTTCGGACGCGGATGGACGGCGAGCGGCGGCGCCCATCTGGTGGGCTCGCTGGCTGACCTGCCGTACATACTGGCGGAAGTTGAGCAGAACTTTATCGGACCCCGAAACATTCAGTCGCTGATTTGGGAAGATCTCACTCCCAGTCTCCTGATTGATTCTGTCTTGCCGCGCTGGTGGCGCGTGACGCGGAATGAGATGCACGCCGCCGCTCTTTATCAGCGCAGCGGCGAGGAACTCGTGACTGCTGCCGCAAAGGACAAACGGCTGCAGCCGCCCGTGGTGAGCATTCTGTCTGATCGCGTGATCCCTGCCAGGCTCGGCCGAGTTGAGGAGGCTCTGGCTGAAGGACAGGCGGACAAGGCGCTGGCGCAGTTGACACCGGCAGACAGCTTTTACCTCGCTGTGGCGTTCCGTCAGACCCCGCAGCACGAGAAGGATACGCTGGGAGAAGCGAGCCAGGAATTGGATGAGCTGGCGAAGCGCGATCCTGAAGCGGTCAGCCCCGAAAGGCTGTCGCAGGATTTTGGCGCGCCTCATCCCGCCCTTGCGCAGACCTATGCCGTGGAGTTGCTGAATCTGAAGCCCTTTCCTTCGCTCTTCGGTTACTCCAGCCGATTGCTGGCGGAAACCTGGGATTCCGACAACTTGTATTGGGCCCGACTCGCCGACGAGATGGGCTATTCGCCGGTGACGCTCAACATTCTCGTTCCGCGATTGACGCGTCGCATGGTCCAGAATATTTTCGCTACACACCTGGATGATTGGCCCGCGCTGCTGCGAGCCTTGCAAGAGACGGGAGAGGAATTCCGCCTGGGCAAAATGAATTCGCTTTCCAAGAGCAGCGTCGCGTCGGGGATGTGAGAGGCCAGGTCTCGCACGTCAGTGGATTTGCATATTCCGCTTTACTTGCGTGCTCGTCTGAGCTGAGTCAGCGAGCCAGGAGGAGACACGAGCTATGACTAAGCGACATTTGTTATTGGTCCTGGCGATGAACTTCTTGATTTCTGCGGCCTCCATGTCGGCTCAGGATGGAGATCACCCGAACACCGTTATTCGCAGGACGGTTGACCTTGTGGTGCTCGATGTTGCCGTGACCGATCAGAAGGGAAATTACGTTACGGACTTACGCCCGAAAGATTTTGCGGTTTTCGAAGACGGAATTCCGCAAAAGGTCGCGAGCTTCGGAGAAGAGAATCGGGCGCAGCCGCGGCCGGCCGACGGTTTCCCGTCAGCAAGCTCAGGAAGCGGTGCCGATGCAGGCCGTTCCCCGGCTTCGCCCTCTTCGGCCAGCGTTTTCGTGCTGTTTGACACCAGCAACTATATGTATCGCGGTTTTGTATTTGCGCAGGACGCCATCACTCAGTTCGTGCGATCGTTGAATGGCTCGCCTCGAATCGCATTCTATTCCTATAGCCGCGACTTCTCACGAATGAATTCGCTCACGTCGGACCGCGCCTCTATATTGCGCGCGGTGAGGGAAACTGTGGCTGGCGATGACGCAGCGCTTTACGATGCCTTGATGCTGACCCTCAAAGATGCGGCCCAACTATCGGGCCGCCGCGTGGTGGTGGTGTTCTCCAACGGCCCCGATAACTCCAGCATGGTGCCGCCCGAGGACGTTCGTGAGATCGCGCAGTCAGAAGGGATACCGATCTACATGGTCAGTACGCAGGAGGCCAAGCTGGAACCAGTCTCGACCGCCGTATTCGAGCGCATGAGCGCCAGCACGGGAGGCAAGGCCTATTTCGCCAAGAGTTGGAACGCGCAGGTGAAGGCCTTTGCCTCGATCCGCGACGACCTCGCGCATCTCTACTCCCTGAGTTACTATCCAAGCCCCAATCCTAATCGGGGCTGGCGCAGGATAACGGTTCAGTTGGTGGGTAACCACGGCAAGAAATGCTACATCCGCACACGCAGCGGCTACCGTCCCAAGACAGCCTTGCTGCACAGCGTCGAGGACACTGGCCCTCAGGGCTAGCGCAGCACGATCACCCCGCGGCGGCGCGCTGTGTAAAGAATGAGCGGACGCGACGACGGTTGTGATCGGCTACTTGCCATGCTCTAGATCGTTTGCCGTGGGAAGCGTGGAACTGTTCCATCCGCCGCCGAGGGCTTCGACCAGAAGCGCACTGGCGGTCATGCGGCGCGTGAGAATATTGACGGCCTGCACCTGGTCATTCAGCAGGATGGCTTGCTCAGTTATCACCGTGAGGTAGTCAACGGTTCCGGCTTTGTACTGGTAGGTGGAGATGTTCAGTGCGTCTTGTGCTGCTCGTACAGCCTCGTCTTCAGCCGCTGCTTCGTTTTCGAGCACGCGCAGTGCGGCCAGATTGTCTTCCACCTGCTGAAACCCCGTGAGCACCGTCTGGCGGTAATTCGCCACGGTGGCGTCGTAGGCGTTTCGTGCCAACTCCACTTGAGCGCGGCGTCTGCCGGCGTCAAAGATCGTATAGTTGAACGTCGGCCCAATGGACCAGAAGCGCGCGGGCCAAGTCAGGAAATTGTAGGCCTGACCACCCTCGAAACCTCCCGATGCATTCAAGGTGAGGCTCGGGTAATAGGCGGCTTTCGCGATACCGATTTGCTCGTTCTCGGAAGCCATCTCGCGCTCGGCAGCGGCAATGTCGGGGCGGCGTTCCAGCAGAGTAGAAGGGACGCCGACGGGAACAGGCGGCGGCACGATCTTGATGGCCGACTGCGTGATCGAAACCTCTGCGGGTGGCTTGCCCGTGAGCACAGCGATGGCATGCTCAAGCTGGGCTCGCGCCACCCCATAATCGATCAACTGGGCCTGCGCCGTCTTGACCTGGGTCTGCGCCTGCGCCACGTCGGCTCCCGATGCCACGCCGGCGCTAAAGCGATCCTGAGTGAGCTTGAGGTAGTCCTGATACGACTTCACCGTGGTCTGCAGCAACTGCTCGGCGCCGTCGGTGCCCTGCAACTCAAAATAGTCTTCGGCCAGCGCCACCTGATAAGACAAGCGCGCGTTTTGCAACTGAGCAAAAGTGGCTTGAGCAGTGGCTACGCCGGCTCGAACATTGCGCCGGATGCTTCCCCAGAGATCGACCGTATATGACAAACTGAAGGGCAGCGCAAAGATATTGCGCTGTCCGCCCGTCAGGTTACCTGCTGAAACGTTGTAGAGCGTGCCTGATTGCTCAGACCGTGCGTAGGAAGGTGCGGTTGTAATGGTCGGATAGAGCGCAGAGCGCGCGATGCGCACGGCGTCGGCTGCTTCGCGGAACTGAGCTTCCGCCAGCAAGACATTCTGGTTTGAGATGTTGACCTGTTCCTCGAGCGCATTCAGGTCAGGCTCGTTGTAAATCTCCCACCACTTTCCTCGCGCAGCTTCCTCGTTCGGCTGAGCCGGCTTCCAGCGATTGATTTCGTCGGCATTGTCAGTGGGCGGCTCCTTGAACGCTGCCGGGACCGACGCCGAAGGCCGCTGGTAGTTGGGACCTACCATACAGGCCGTGAAGAGCAGACAGAAGGCAATAGGCAGCAGGCAATAGGCAGCAGGCAATGAGCAGTGGGCATAATGTAGTCGACAGACGGCGGTCGGCACCGGACACTGAACGGCGTTTCTCACTCTTCTCAGGGCATCGTCCTTTGTTTTCATAGACCTAACGGTTTCGCTCGGTAATTTTGTGTATTTGGGCTGTTATCGTTCTGGTAAAGTTGTCACGCGCCGGAGGCCTCCCTCAGACGCTTACACTACTAGCCTATTACAATTCTTGACGGTCACGGGTGCACCTGAACCGCCCTAAGAGCCGCCTGCCTTTCAAACTACGCCTCCGACCCCAGCAGCCCCATCTCTTTGGCGCGGCGACGGGCGTGGGCGCGCTGCCGCCAGGTATGAATGCGATCGAAGTAGAGGTACACCACCGGGGTGGTGTACAGAGTGAGCAACTGGCTTACCATCAGGCCTCCGATGATGGCGATGCCCAACGGCCGGCGCAGCTCCGATCCTGTTCCACCGCGCAGCGCCAGCGGCACAGCGCCCAGGATGGCCGCCATGGTGGTCATCATAATTGGTCGAAATCGCAGCAAGCAGGCCTGATAAATCGCATTGCGCGGGCTGCTGCCTCCGCGCTCTTCTGAAATGGCAAAGTCGATCATCAGAATGGCGTTCTTCTTGACAATACCAATCAGCAGAATGATCCCGATGATGGCGATCACGGTGAGTTCGGTGCCGGAGATCATCAGCGCCAGCAGCGCGCCCACGCCGGCCGGCGGCAAAGTGGACAAAATGGTAACAGGATGCACGTAGCTCTCGTAAAGCATTCCCAACACGATATACACCGAAATCAGGGCCGTAGCGATCAGCAGCGGTTCACTGCCCAGCGAGTCCTGGTAGGCCTGCGCGGTTCCGGCGAACCCGGTATGGATGGTCGAAGGCAATCCGACCTTCAGCGCCGCGGCGCCGATCGCGTCCACCGCGTCGCCTAGTGCGATGCCAGGCTTCAGATTGAACGAGATCGTAGCCGCCGGGAAGAGGCCCTGATGACTCACGGAGAGCGGGGCCGTATCGGGGGCGAAATGGGCGATGGCAGCGAGCGGGACTTCCTGGCCTCGGGGAGAGTGCACGTAGACCTGGTTGAGAATCTCCGGACTCGTCAGGAATTCCGGGGCCGCCTCCATCACCACGTGATACTGATTCAGCGAGGTGTACATCGTGGACACTTGGCGCTGGCCGAAGGCGTCGTAAAGAGTGTTGTCGATCAACTGCGGCGAAATCCCGAAGCGCGCAGCGGTGGCGCGGTCATAGTCGACGATGGCCTGAAGGCCATCATTCTGCTGGTCGCTGTTGACGTCCGCGATGATGGGAATGGTCTTCAATTCCTGCAGCATGCGAGGCGTGTAAGAATTAAGATCCTGCAGGTTATCCCCTCTCATCGTGTACTGATACTGGGCGCTGCCGAACCGACCGCCCACCCTCACGTCCTGCGACGCCTGGAGGTACAAAGAGGCGCCTGGGACGCGTGCCAGCTTCGGACGCAACCGGTTGATCACCTGGTCCGCCGTGGCCGTCCGCTCCGAAGGAGGCTTCAGAGAAGCGAACATGCGCGCCGAGTTCGAGCCGGCCCAACCGCCGGTGAATCCGTTGACGGCTTCTACGGCCGGATCGGCGTCCACGATGGCGACCATCTGTTTCAGAATCTTATCCATGGCCTGAAACGAGGAATCCTGGTCCGCCTGGATGGCCCCCATAATCCGTCCGTTATCCTGTTGAGGAAAGAATCCTTTGGGCACTCGAACGTAGAGATAGAAATTAAGTGCGATCACGCCCAGCAACACCGCCAACGTCACCGCTGGGTAGTCGAGCACGTGGGTCAAGGTCCGGCCATAGGCTCGCACAATAGCGTTAAAGGCCCGCTCACTGGCGCGGTAGAGGCGGCCGTGCGATTCCTGCTGCTTCAGGAGGTGGGCGCACATCGACGGAGTGGTGGTGAGCGAGACCACCAGGGAGACCACGATGGCCGCCGATAGAGTCACAGCGAATTCGTGAAACAGCCTGCCCACAATGCCGCCCATGGCCAGCAAGGGGATGAAAACCGCGATCAGCGAGGTGCTCATGGTCAGCACCGTGAACCCGATTTCTCTGGCGCCCTTGAGTGCGGCATCGAAGGGACGCATGCCCTGTTCGAGGTAGCGGGTGATGTTCTCGATCACGACGATGGCGTCGTCCACCACAAAGCCCGTGCAGATGGTGAGCGCCATAAGGGACAAGTTGTCGAGGCTGTAATCGAAAAGGTACATGACGCCGAACGTCCCGATAATAGATACGGGCACGGCGATGCTGGGGATCATGGCCGTCCGCGCGCTTCGGAGAAAGACGAAGACCACCAGGATCACCAGCAGCACCGAGATCCCCAGCGTCTCCTCGACGTTCTTGACGGAGGCGCGGATGGTCACGGTCTGGTCCATCGCCACCTGGACGTGGATCGACTGCGGCATGGCCGCCTCAAGCTGCGGCAAAGCCTCGCGGATGCGGTCCACCGTGTCAATAATGTTCGCGTTCGCCTGGCGAAAAATAATGACCAGTACAGAGGGCTTGTTATTCGAATAGCCGGCATTGCGAAGGTCTTCCACGGAATCGACAGCCCGCCCGATATCTGAGACTCGCACGGCCGAGCCGTTATGATAGGCAACAATCAGCGGCGAATACTCGATGGCTTTGAAGATCTGGTCATTGGCTCCCACCTGCCAGGTGCGTTGGCCGTCCGAAAAGTGGCCCTTGGGCGTATTGGCGTTGGCCGCGGTCAATACGCCGCGCACCTGTTCAAAGCTGATGCCGTACTTGTTCATCTGTGTGGGGTTCAATTCGACGCGCACGCCGGGCAGCGCGCTTCCGCCCACTACGACCTGGCCAACGCCGCTGATCTGGGAAAATTTCTGAGCCATGATGGACGAAGCGGCGTCGTACATCTGGCCCTTGGTGAGCACCGGCGAGGTCAGCGCGAGCATGTAAATAGGTGAGTCCGCCGGGTTCGCCTTGCGATAGGTCGGGTTGCTGGGGAGGTTTGTGGGCAGGTAGCCGCGGGCGGCGTTGATGGCGGCTTCCACGTCGCGGGCGGCGGCGTCGATATTGCGGTTCAGGTCGAATTGCAGGGTGATGTGGGTTTGTCCCATGCTGCTCGACGACGTCATCTCAGTGACGGCGGCGATGCGGCTGAACTGGCGCTCCAACGGGGTGGCCACGGCCGAGGCCATCGTCTCAGGGCTGGCTCCGGGAAGAGACGCTCCCACGGAAATGGTGGGGAAATCAACTTGAGGCAGAGGCGCCACCGGCAGCATGCGAAAGGCGACAACTCCTGCGAGGGCCACCGCAACCGTCAGAAGAGTGGTGGCAATCGGCCGGCGAATAAAGGGTTCGGAAATGCTCATAGACCTGCTGCGTCAATTGGCCGGAAGCGGTTCCGCGCCGTGGCTCACTGCACCTTCGTGTGAGAATCGCCGCGCCAGGCGATCAAACCAAATGTATATGACCGGCGTCGTGTACAGCGTCAAAAGTTGGCTGAGCAGCAGCCCACCCACAATGCTGATGCCCAGCGGACGACGCAATTCCGATCCTACGCCGTTGCCCAAGGCCAGCGGTACGCCGCCCAGCAGCGCAGCCATCGTGGTCATCATGATAGGCCGGAAGCGCAGTAAACACGCCTGATAGATGGCGTTGACCGGAGTCATGCCCTCCTTGCGCTCGGCCTCCAGGGCAAAGTCGATCATCATGATGGCGTTCTTCTTGACGATCCCGATTAGCAAAATGATGCCGATGAGGGCCACAATGCTGAAATCGGTGCGGCAGATCATGAGGGCCAGCAACGCGCCCACGCCCGCCGAGGGAAGAGTGGAAAGAATCGTAATGGGGTGCACGTAGCTCTCGTAAAGAACGCCCAGTACGATGTAAACCGTAATGATGGCCGCCAGAATCAGGATGGGCTCGCTGGCAAGCGAGTTCTGGAACGAAGCCGCCGTGCCCTGAAACGCCGCCTGGATGCTGGGCGGAAGGTGTACTTCATCCTTCACCTTGTTGATGGCGTCGATCGCATCACCCAGGGAAGCGCCGGGGGCGAGATTGAAGGATAGGGTCACCACGGGAAATTGGCCCTGATGATTCACCGTAAGGGGCGCGGTGGTCTCCTCCAGGTGTGTGAAGGCCGCGAGCGGCACCTGGCCACCGTTCTTGAAGACCGAAGTCGAGGCCACCGCCGCCCCTCCAAACGAACCGTTGGAAGCAATCGTGGATGACCCTGCGGAAGACGAGGTGCTGGCCAAGCTGGCTGAGTTGGCGGTGGCGGAGCTGGTGGGGCCGTAGAGCTGTGTCCCTGATGATCCTCCGGCGACCACCGATGAGGATGCGCTCGAGGCGCTCGAGGCGGCCGCTCCAGTGCGGATATACAGGTCGCCCAGGTTCAGAGGATTCTTTTGAAACGCCGGCTTGACCTGCAGAATCACGTGATACTGGTTCAATTGAGTGAAGATGGTTGAAACCTGGCGCTGGCCATAAGCGTCGTAGAGCGTCTGGTCGATCGCGGAGGGAGAGATGCCGAGACGATAAGCTGTCTGGCGGTCGAAGACCACCCGGGCCTGGAGCGCTCCCACCTGCTGGTCGCTTGCCACGTCGCGCAATTGGGGCAGCCTCTGCATCGCCGCCAGCATCTGGGGGGCGTACTCGCCCAACTCAGACGCGCTGGGATCCTCAAGCGTGTATTGAAACTGCGTGCGGCTGACACGGTCGTCCACCGTGAGGTCCTGTACCGGCTGCATATAAAGGGTGATGCCCGGCACGGCGGCGAGCTTGGGCTGTAACCGCCGGATCACGTCGGTGGCGCTGATCTTGCGCTCCTCGAGTGGCTTGAGATTGATCAGAATTCGTCCGCTGTTCAAGGTGGTGTTGGTACCGTCAACGCCGATGAAGGACGAGAGGCTCTCGACGGCGGAATCCTTCAAAATCAGGGCTGCCAAGGCCTGTTGCTGCTGCGACATCTGCTGGAAGGAGACGGTCTGCGCGGCCTGCGATACCCCCTGAATGACGCCGGTGTCCTGAACGGGAAAGAAGCCCTTGGGGATGTAGACATAAAGCACGATGGTAAGAACGAGCGTGGCGATCGCAACCAGCAACGTGGCGGTCTGGCGGCGAAGTACCCACTGCAAAGTGCGGTCGTAAAAGCCGATCACCAGATTCCAGGCGTTCTCGGAAATTCGGTAGAAGTGACTCTGTTCCGCCATGGGTTTGTGCTTGAGCAGCTTGGAGCACATCATCGGCGTCAGCGTCAGTGAAACGACAGCAGACACCAGGATGGTGACCGCCAAGGTCACGGCAAACTCGCGGAACAGACGGCCCACGATGTCGCCCATGAACAGTAGAGGGATCAGAACCGCAATCAGCGAAACCGTCAACGAAATGATGGTGAAACCGATCTGCGCGGAGCCCTTCAGGGCAGCCTGAAGCGGAGGCTCACCCTCTTCGATAAACCGGCTGATGTTCTCGATCATCACGATGGCGTCGTCCACCACGAATCCGGTGGAAATTGTGAGCGCCATGAGCGTGAGGTTGTTGAGGCTGTAACCGAGGAGGTACATGACGCCGAAAGTCCCCACGATGGAAAGCGGAACGGCGATGCTGGGGATGACGGTGGCCGAAAGATTGCGCAGGAACAGGAAAATAACCATCACGACCAAAGCCACGGTCAGCAGGAGCGAGAATTGCACGTCGCGAACGGAGGCCCGAATGGTGGTGGTACGATCGGTGAGAATCTTGACGTCGACTGATTTGGGCAGGCTCAGCGTCAATTGGGGCAGCAGCGTCTTGATGTGATCGACGACGGTGATGATGTTCGCCCCGGGCTGCCGCTGGATGTTCACGATCACGGCCGGGTTGGTATTCATCCAGGCCGCCTGATACACGTTTTCGGCGTCTTCTTCCACCGTGGCCACATCCGTGAGCTTCACGGGAGATCCGTTGCGGTAGGCAATAATAAGCGGTCTGTATTCATCCGCCGAGAGCAGTTGGTCATTCGCGCCGATCTGATAAGCCTGATGAGTACCGTCGAAGTTGCCCTTCGCCTGATTCACGTTGGCGGCAAGGATGGCGCTTCGCAGATCCTCGAGGTTCAGGCCGTAAGCGGCAAGCGACGTGGGGTTGGCGTTAATGCGCACGGCGGGTTTTTGTCCCCCGCTGATGCTGACGAGTCCTACGCCGGCCAACTGGGAGATTTTGGGGGCCAGGCGCGTGTCGGCCAGGTCCTCCACCGAAGTCAGCGGCATGGTGGTGGAACTCAGGGCCAGGGTGAGAATGGGTGTGTCAGCTGGATTCGTCTTGCTGTAAATAGGGGGTGTGGGAAGGTCAGGAGGAAGGTAGGTGCCGGACGCATTGATGGATTCCTGTACCTCCTGCTCGGCCACGTCGATGTTGAGAGTGAGGTTGAATTGCAGGGTGATCAGCGAGCAGCCGTCGGAGCTGATGGAGGTCATCTGCTGCAGGCCAGGCACCTCGCCGAACTGACGTTCGAGGGGAGCCGTGACCGAGGTGGCCATCACGTCCGGGCTGGCGCCGGGATAAAAGGTAACAACCTGAATGGTGGGGTAATCGACTTCCGGCAGTGCCGAAACCGGCAGTTCCTTATAGGCAACCGCGCCGGCCAGCATGATGGCCGCCATCAACAAAGACGTAGCAACGGGTCGAAGAACGAAAGTCCGCGACGGGCTCATCTAACTCCCGCCTCCGCTCGCGGAAGTCTCAAAGGTCGGGTGCACCTTGGCGCCTTCCTGAAGCCGGTCCACACCGGTCATCACCACCACCTCACCGGGGCTCAAACCCGAGGCGACTTCGGTCTGGCTGCCCTCCGAGGTGCCTTCTTTGATCTGACGCACGGTCACTGTGGAGTCGGGTTTCACGAGCCAGACGTACGTCTGCTGGTTGTTACGCTGAACCACGGCCGTGGGCACCAAAGTAACGTTTCGCTTCTCTTCGACCAGCAATCGCGCGTTAACGAACTGATTGGGAAACAGCGAATTGTCTGTGTTCCCGAAGGTTGCCCTCAGCTTCACCGTTCCAGTGGTGGGGTCAATTTGGTTATCAATCGTACTCAGGGTGCCCGTGGCGAGTTTGTTCATATTGCGATCGAATGCCACCACCTGCAGGTGTTGCCCGGCTCTCCATCTCCCAATCACAGGTTCCAACTGATCCTCAGCGATTGGAAACACCACGGTGATCGGCTGAAGCTGGGTGATCACCACCAGACCGTTGCTCGGCTGAACGTAGTTCCCGGGATCGACCAGTCGCAGGCCGACTCGGCCGGTGATGGGGGCCGTAATATGGCAATACGCGAGGTTGAGTTTGGCGCTATCAATCTGCGCCTGATCGGTCTGCACCGTTCCTTCGTCAGACTTAACCAAAGCTTGTTGGGTGGCGAGGGTCTGCTCGGGCACGGCCCTCAAGGGTACCAAGGTTTGATAGCGTTGAAGGTCAACACGGGCGTTGTTCAGATTTGCTTGGTCGCGGGCCAGAGCCGCCTGGGCCGTCTCCAACTGCACTTGGTACGGCCGCGGGTCGATTTCCGCAAGCGGGTCGCCCTGGTGAACCATGTCCCCTTCCTTGTAGAGGACCTTCATCAGGTACCCGCTGATCTGACTTGCGACAGTAACCGTGTACACCGGGACCACGGCGCCAGGATCGGTAATGTACACGCCAATGTCGCCCTTGGTTGCCTTCACGGCGACCACGGGCGTGATGCCTCCGAAGCCATGTCGCCCGCTCGAAGCAGGCGGAGCTGCGCTGGTGGCCGGCTGTGGCGCGCCGCCTCTGGGCCAAAAGCGGTAGGCCGCAGCAGCAGCAAGGATCAGCAGCAAGACCCAGAGCCAGCCTCGGCGGCGACGAGGCGCTTGACCATTCGGGCCGCCGTTCCTGCCGTTGGTAAGCAGGGGCTCATCTTCTAGAATCACGGATCGGCGTGGCTGCTCGCTCATAGGTCAGGTCCTCAGATGCCAGTTGAAGCAACGTCACAAACACCGTGCGCCGCGCGAACCTGCTTCATTCCGAACGAAGCGCAACGGAGTGAAAGCTCCTTGCATAAGTCAGAAGGAAGCACTCGGATGCATCGGGCCGCTCAGCATGTAGTTTCTGCGGTTCGACGACCATCTTGGAAGCTTTTTCTCCGCCCAGCACGGGCCGCCGGAGTCAGTTCGGCTCAGCCCGCCAGCGATAATACGGGCTGATGAAGCCGGGTGGAAGAAGAACAACTCCATGCCTGATGTGGTGCCGAAGTCGGAGTCTGCCACAGGATACCCCCGGGGCAGCATCCCGACCTTCGTTAGATGCTCGTCAGAATAAAATGCGCCTGCATTTGCGTTCGTTCTCTGGAATCCAGGTATCATACACCGCAACCAGGAACCTAACTAACAATGACGTGTCTGATGGAGGCCGGGTTTCAGGCGCTTATTCCGCAGCGGCGTGGACGCCGTGCGACCGCCTTCGGAGGGACAGTGCACTGTTCGTTTTCGGACAAGCTGTAGCGAAACGCGACCACGCGCGCGGGCGCGGTAGCCCTGGCTGAGCACATCACTCGCACAAACTCAAGGAATTAGCCAAGTAAGCCGTATGGCCGGGCAAGTGCATGCAAGAAATAAGGCCTTGGCGTGACTGTGTACCACAGGGTCTCCAAGCGCCCGCCCGGGGAGGCTGGCGAACGTGGATGCAGTGCGGCGAGGGCGGGGCTTCAGGAGTGCTCGCACGGCATTTTCCATGCTGATAAACAATCGAGGCTGGAGGTAAGCGATGGGCTCACTTCTTCAGGATCTTCGATACGGCTACCGGACTCTGGCCAAAAATCCCGGATTCGCAGCCGTCGCAATCCTGACCCTGGCGCTCGGCATCGGGGCGAACACTGCGCTATTTTCGGTGGTGAACGGCGTACTCCTCAATCCCCTGCCCTACCCGCACCCGGAGCAACTGGTCACGCTTCACGAGAGCAAGCCGAATTTCGAAACCGGCGCCATCCCTTACCTCAACTTCGTGGACTGGCAGAACCAAAACCACACGTTTTCGTCCATCGCCATCAGCCGAACCACGAACTTTACACTCACTGGCATGGGCGAAGCTGAGCGGTTGCAAGGCGACTGGGTTTCGGCCAGCTTTTTCGCTACCTTGGGCGTCAAGCCCATCATCGGCCGTGATTTCACTTCGCAGGACGACCAATTCGGAGCGGGACCTGCGGCGCTGATTAGCGCGGCTCTCTGGAAACGCAAGTTTGGCTCCTCCCCGGACGTGCTGGGCAAGAGTATGACCTTGGACGGCAAAGGCTACACCGTGGTTGGCGTCATGCCCGCGAGTCTCGACCTGGGTCTGTTCAGTTTCCAGCCCGGCGAGGTTTACGCCCCGATCCGCCAATGGGGCAATCCCGGGTTGCGCAATCGGGCGTACGCTCTCGGCTTGCACGGAATTGGCCGCATGAAACCCGGTGTCACCCTGGCGCAGGCGAAAGCCGACCTGCGACACGTCGCACGAAGTCTCGCGGCGGCCTACCCGGAAGTCAATCGGGATACGACGGCGAACATTCTGCCACTGAAGCAGGGACTGGTGGGCGGAATCCGTCCCTACCTGCTGGCGCTCTTGGCTGCCGTGGGATTCGTCCTGCTAATCGCCTGCGTGAACGTCGCCAATTTGCTCCTGGCGCGCTCCACGGGCCGGACTCGCGAATTCGCCATTCGCGCAGCTCTGGGCGCCGGGCAGGGCCGGGTGATCCGGCAACTTCTCACCGAAAGCGTCTTGCTTGCCGTGGCGGGAGGCGCGCTCGGATTGCTGCTGGCATCCTGGGGTACGCAGGCGGCGCTCGCCAGGCTTCCAACTGCTCTCCCGCGTGCCTCGGAGATCGGCATCGACGCCCGCGTTCTCATCTTCACCGCGGCGGTTTCGCTGCTGGCCGGCATTCTCTTCGGCCTGGCGCCGGCCCTCAACACCTCCAGGCCAGACCTGCACGAGACTCTCAAAGAAGGCGGACGCGGGGCTAGCGGTACGCGTCACGGAGCGCACCGCATTTTTATCGTGGTTGAGATGGCGATGGCTGTGGTGCTGCTGATCGGGGCAGGACTGATGATCCGGAGTCTGGCGCGTATTTGGTCTGTAGATCCGGGGTTTGACCCGCACAACGTTCTTGCCTTCAACGTGTCGCTCCCGCCGGCGATGAACGCTGCCAACCCGGCGGCCCAACGTGCTGCTTTTCGCGCCTTCGATGACCGGCTCGAATCCACTCCGGGTGTGGAGGCCGTGTCGCTTTCCTGGGGAGGCTTGCCGATGTGGGGTGAGGACGATCAACACTTCTGGCTCGACGGCAAGCCCAAGCCGCAGAGCGACAGTGAGATGAATTGGACCCTCGATTACATAGTGGAGCCGGAATATTTCAAGGCGATGAGAGTTCCGCTCGAGCGTGGGCGCCTCTTCACGACCCAGGATGATAACCACTCGCCGTTCGTTGTTGTCATCGACGACGTTCTTGCCGCCAAGTTTTTCCCCAACCAGAATCCTATCGGCAAGCGTGTGAATCTCGAGACCTATGACGCCAAGGCGGAGATCATTGGCGTGGTCGGGCACGTGAATCAGTGGGGCCTCGATTCCGACGACACCTATCCCCTTCGGACCCAAATGTACCTCCCGCTCCGTCAAATGCCAGACAGTTGGTTCAACGGTCCGGGAGGCGCAGCGGTGGTGGTGCGTTCCGCCACTGAGCCTGCAGGGGTCATCACTTCGATTCGTGATGTCATCCACAGCCTGAGCGCTGACGAGGTGGTATACGGCTTCAACACCATGGATGAAATCGTCGCCTCCTCCGTCGCCGACCGACGGTTCGCGATGATTCTGCTGGGCGCCTTCGCGGCCTTGGCGCTGATTCTATCGGGCGTCGGCATCTACGGCGTGATTTCCTACCTGGCCGGGCAGCGCACCCACGAAATCGGCGTGCGCATGGCACTGGGCGCGCAGCGCCGGGACGTGCTTCGGCTCGTTTTGGGCCAAGGAGCCGGAATGGCCCTCCTCGGAGTAGCCGCCGGACTCGCCGCCGCCTTCGCGCTCACCCGCCTGCTGGCGAAATACTCCCTGCTCTTCCGCATCAGCGCCACCGATCCGTTGACCTTTGCGGCCGTCACCGTCTTGCTTACCCTGGTAGCGCTCGCGGCTTGCTACATTCCCGCGCGACGCGCCATGCGCGTGGACCCGATGGTGGCGCTTCGGTACGAATAAAACAGTCGTAACTGGTTAGTGGTTAGTGGTTAGCCGCCAGAGGGCGAGTCCTGGTGACCGCCCATCCCACGCGCCCCCAAAAATTCGCTTGCAGATTCTCTAGTTCTGGTATTATCGAATCATGGGCCGAAGGGACTCCCAAGATGTCGCCCGTTACGCGGATATGTTCGCGGCCATGGGCGCGGAGCCGCGGTTGCGCATTATGCAACTCTTGCTAACCGCACACCCGCAAGGACTCGTGGTGGGCGACATCCAGGAAGAACTCGCCATCCCCGCCTCCACCCTTTCGCACCACCTCGATAAGCTCAAGAACGAAGACCTTGTGCGCGTCAGGCGCGAGGGCACTTTTCTGTGGTACACGGCCAACACGGAATCGCTTCAGGAAATCATCAATTTCCTGTACGCCGAGTGCTGCACGCGCAACAAGGCCATTGAACCGGGCGAACTGGTCACGATCGGCAAGTCCTTTGAAGCGGAACGAGAAAGGAAAAACAGATGAGCACGGAACAGACACAGGATATCAAGGAAGTGGTGAAGCAGAAGTATGGCGGGGCGGCGCTTAGCGTCATGCGGGGCGAGGCGAAGCCTTCCTGTTGCGGCTCCAAATCTGCCACCGGAATCGCGCAGACCGACCCCATCACGGGGGCGCTGTACAACCTGAGCGAGACCTCTGAACTCCCCGGCGAAGCCGTCCTGGCTTCGCTCGGTTGCGGCAATCCGACGGCGCTGGCGAAACTCAATCCGGGTGAGACGGTGCTCGACCTGGGATCGGGCGGAGGCATTGACGTCCTGCTCTCGGCGAAGCGGGTGGGCCCCACAGGCAAGGCCTACGGCTTGGACATGACCGACGAAATGCTCGCCTTGGCGCGCGAAAATCAGCGCAAGGCGGGCCTCGATAACGTGGAGTTCCTGAAAGGTGAAATCGAGCACATCCCGCTGCCTGACAATTGCGTTGATGTGATCATCTCCAACTGCGTGATCAACCTCTCCGCCGACAAAAGCCAGGTATTGCGAGAGGCCTTCCGCGTGCTCAAGCCGGGCGGCCGCCTGGCGGTCTCCGACGTAGTCACCCGGGGCGAGATCGCGCTCGAAATTCGGAAGAGCGTGCTTCTTTGGGCCGGATGCGTCGCGGGAGCGCTCGCGGAAGAAGAGTATCGCGATAAGTTGACCGCCGCCGGGTTCACGCAGATCGAGATCGAGCCCACGCGGGTCTATCGCCTGGAAGATGCGTGCGAATTCCTCTCGGCGGAAGGGATTGACGTCGAAACGATTGCACCCCAGGTGGATGGAAAGTTTATGAGCGCCTTCGTTCGCGCCGTTAAGCCGCCGAATCGGGCTCCGTCTCTGAGGTCGAATGGAGAAAAGGGATGAAAGGGCACTACAACGTTCTGTTTCTGTGTACGGGCAACTCGGCCCGGTCCATCATGGCCGAGGCGATCATGAATTTCAAAGGCCGCGCGAACTTTACGGCCTACAGTGCGGGGAGCCATCCCGCGGGCGCGGTCCGGCCCGAAGCGTTGCGGCAACTCGAAGCTTCCCGGATGCCCAGCGAAGGGCTTCGCAGTAAATCCTGGGAGGAATTCGCGTTGCCCGATTCTCCTCCGCTCGATTTCGTCTTCACGGTTTGCGATAAGGCAGCCGCGGAGGTTTGTCCGGTGTGGCCGGGCCAGCCCATGACGGCACACTGGGGCGTTGCCGATCCCGCAGCCCTGCGAGGCAGCCCGGCCGAGGTGGAGCGAGCCTTCCGCGAGGCTTTCGTCATTCTCGATCGGAGGATCAGCTTGTTTCTTTGCCTGCCGTTTAAGAGCCTCGACGAACTGGCCCTGAAAAGAGCTCTCGACAATATCGGCCGGACGGCAGAATCAGTGGCGCAGGAGCGGTTCGTGGCCGGCCGCCCGCGCGCCGGAAACTCAACAAGCGAGAATTCATAATGGAAGCAAGCAGCCGTCTCAGATTTCTAGACCGTTATCTCACCGCTTGGATTTTCACCGCCATGGTCTGCGGCGTGGCCTTGGGATGGCTCATACCGGGCGTCGTGCCCTTTCTGAACCGGTTCAGCATAGGGACTACCTCCATTCCCATCGCGGTGGGGTTGATCGTGATGATGTACCCGCCTTTCACCAAGGTCCGCTATGAAGAATTACCGGAGGTGTTTCGCAATAAGAGGGTGCTGGGCCTGTCGCTCGTTCAGAACTGGATTGTAGGGCCGATTCTGATGTTCGCTCTGGCCATTGTGTTCCTGCGCGGCTATCCGGGCTACAGAGTCTGTGTGAGAACTCAGCTCTCGAAAGCCACCCCTCTTGACACCTCGGCGATAATAGCAGTGGAGGTGTCCTGTTTATGAGATTTCGAGCCTACAATCCTGAGCAAGCCTATCTGCTGCCACCCAGCGTCCCGGAGGTGCTGGGCGAGAAGCACCTC
>DATJYK010000297.1:0-27463 GCA_035578005.1 Terriglobia bacterium | reverse complement strand
TTGCGTCCCGCGTTTGCGGAGGCCCAACTGCGCCTGGGCGTCGGGCTCCGCCGCCAAGGCCGGCTCGCCGAGGCGCGGGAGCATTTTCGCGCGGCCGCTCGTCTCGCCCCGGACGATCCCGAGGCGCACTACAATCTCGGGCTCGCACTGGACGAGGCAGGTGAGACCTCTTCCGCTTTGGCAGAGTTCGATCGCGCCATCGCGCTCAAGCCCGATGACAGAGACGCTTTGTACGCGCGGGCACAGCTCCTGAAGAAGACGGGCCAAACGGCAGCCGCCGCTCGTGACCTGAAGACCATCGCCGATCTCAGCCAATTCCGCGCCGGGCTCGCGGAATCGAAAGAGAAAACGGCCTCCGCCGCCACGCGCCTCCAACAGCATGACCCCGACGGCGCCATTTCAGACGCGCGGTCCGCCCTAGTGACGTGGAAGGAAAACCCCATCGCCTATTACCTGATGGGCCTCGCCTGGCAGCAGAAGGGCGACCTGAAACAGGCACAGACTAACCTCGAAACCGCCCTCAAGCTCGAGCCCAAGTACGCCGAAGCCGAAAGCAGCCTGGGTGAAGTGTCGTGGCAGTCGGGCGATCACGCCGCCGCCGTGGCTCACCTCGATCGCGCCGTCGCCCTCAATCCCAACCTGGCTGAAGCCCACTATGACCGCGGACTGGCCGCAGCGCGCGACGGCGACGAGGCCAAGGCAACAGACGAGTTCGGCAAAGCACTGGCCTTGAAGCCGGACTATCTGGACGCGCGGCTCAATCTCGGCTTGGTGCTGCTTGGCTCGAGGGATTTCGCGTCCGCCATCGACGAGTTCCGCGCCGCCGTTAAAATAAGCCCGGACCTTGCCGGCGCGCACCTCGATCTTGGGCTGGCTCTGCTCCAGAGCGGCAAGCCGGATGAGGCTGCCGAAGAATTCTCCGCCGCCACTGAGCGCGATCCGCAATCGGCGAGCGCCCACTACAACCTGGGAGTCGCTCTTGAGAAACTGGGAAAGAACCAGGAGGCGGACCGCGAGTTTCGCCGCGCACAAGAACTTGATCCGGGAACACCGCCGCAGTAGCGCCAGCGCCTGTCTCACGGCCATTACGCCTGCGACTGGACAGCACGGCATTTGCTGGCGCCTTCGTCGACGGTTACCTCAGGAAGGGGACGTACGCAGGTACTCGCCGCCGATAGGCGAGGAATTTCTCGCCAAAGCGTGATGCCAGAAGTCTGTCCTCAACTTGCACCCGAATTTCCATGCCCGCGATAAATAGCGCCGACGCCGCCAGCAGCGTTCGCAAGGGCGTGATCATGAAGCCGGTCCCGAACAGCATGCACAGCATTGAAGTGTAGACGGGGTGCCGGACTCCGGCATAGGGACCAGAGGTCACAAGCTGATGACCGGAGCTGAGGCTGGCCTCAATTCGCCAGTGGCGTCCAAGGGCCGGCACGGCAGTCCATGAAAGAAGGGCGGCGAGCAGGGTTACCGCGGAACCCGGCGCGCGGGGTCCGTGGCGACGCCAGTGTGCCAAGGAACCCCGGGGTTGTTGGCTTGTGGTCCTTAACTTCGCAGCCCGCTAGCCATCGTGACTTCAACAAAGTGACCACCGTGGTTCCCTATTTCCCCGTGCCAGTCAACTTATTTCTGAATAAAGCCATCGTATCGCGACGCTCGCCTTCAGCCCTGCGGCTTTTCAGGAGTTCAGTCCCCATTTACAATCGTTTCTGAGAAGCTCGAAAAGACGAATGGAAAGGCCGCAGAGCCTGCCTTTGAGCGAAGGGGGCTAAGAGGGGGGGCCGAGGGGGGTCCGCGCTCTCCCCGCTTCACGGAGCGCACATGAAGAGCGTCCTGCTGGTTGTCGTCGCCGGCCTCTGCACACAGGCCGCGTGGGCTGACGTCGTGACCCTGAAAAACGGCGACCGCGTCACAGGCAAGCTGGTAACGGTAAAGGGCGGAAATCTGAGTCTGAAGTCCGACATGCTGGGCGATTTGACGATCGCCATGGACAAAGTGGCGTCTTTTTCGGTTGAGCAGCCCGCAACCGTAGTCGTCAAAGGGGGAACTCTGGTCGAAGGGCAGCTTCAGCTCGAACCGTCCGGCGACTGGCAAGTGACCGCGAACGGCCGCCCTCAGACGGTTGAGGCCGCCAGCGTAGACGTTATTATGCCTGCCTCTCGTTACCAAAGCCTCGCCGGGCGCACGGCCCAGCCTTGGCAAGACTGGAAAGGCAGCGCCAGCCTCGGTTACGGTCTGCAGCAGGGGAACCAGAACACCAGAACCTTCACGAGCACGATCAACGCGGTGCGCGAACAGCCGGAGGCGCCCATCTTTACGCCGCACTGGCGCACGAATTTCGATCTGACCACGCTGCTCTCCAGTTCCACCGAGAGCAACGTTTTTGTGGACTCACGCACCTTGAGCACCAGCGTCCGGCCGCAATACCTTTTGACGCCCGATAACTTCATTTTCGGCCTTGTCCAGTTTGACCACGTCTCAGCACAGGGATTGTATTTGCGGCAGACTTACGGCGGTGGTTACGGGCGCGACCTCATCAAAAACTCTCGCACCGCATTCAGCGTACTCGGGGGACTTACCTATACTCACGAGAAGTTTTACAACGGACACTGGGACGATAGCGCAGACGCATTGATCGGTGAAAAACTCAGCTACCAGTTCTCCACGCGAATCCGGCTTGATCACGATTTCCACCTGTACCCTAATCTCTCGAGCACCGGAGAGTATCGATTCGATACCACCACTACCCTCTCGGCCAAGCTGGCCGGGAAGTTCTCGCTCAACGCGGGCGTCATTGATCTCTATCTCAGCACCCCACCGGCCGGAAACAAGAAGAACAGCGTAACCTTTACCACAGGCATCGGGTATACATTCTGAAGCGATACCTCGCTTTCCACGTGACGGGCCGGCTGGCGCAAAGGGCAGCGATGGGACCCATCATACGCCCGCGTCCCAAGGCAGTCCTTTCCCGCAACTTCTGTATGTGTCAGCCTGCCCCATCGTCTTGGTACGTCGTCGCCGTCCACGCCCACCCTTGAAGAGCTTTCCAGCTTGCGCCGCGTGAAACTTGGGACTATCTACCCGAAATTCGGCAATGCGGAGTTCTGGGTGGTGTTTGCGCCCGGACCCAAAGTGGAGCAGGTTAAATTCATCAGTGGCGACGGAAATATCCGGGCCCTGGGTGATACCCTCCGCTCGGTCAAGTTCAACGTCCTGTTTCCCGAGGAACATCCTGCCCGCATCGTACGTCGCGGCGTGCTGGTGTGCGAAACGGGGAATCTGGGCTGCGACTTCACCTTAGACACGCCCGACGTGGTGGCCTCCACTCAGTGACAAGCCCGCGAGTACCTGCGCCGGGCTAGTATAGGTGCCGAGGCGTGCATCGCCTGCTAGCCTAGTACCTCGCTTCCGCTATTCTGCCCCATTTGTAAACATTGTTAGCATTGTTCTTTTTGTTCGTAACGTTCGTAATGTTCGTGATGTTCTATACCTTTACAGGCTTCCTGCCCTGTGATTCAGTCAACGTGAGGGCAGTCTGCCATGGTTGACATCACCCGGAGCCGGCCGGAAATCCCGCGCAAATGGCGTTCACTACCCGGCGTCTCCCCGGTTAACTTGTCGGCTGCCTCGAAAAACGCAAAATTGGGGGCCCTACGAACGAACCCAGCATGTTATTGAAAAGGCGCTGCTTAACTCTGCTAACCCAGCAAGTTTATGATGGCAAGCGCCTTACTGCTAAATCGGAGCTCGAAAATGAAAAAGCTTGTACGCAAAGCGGAGATCCAACTGGCGGCTGCGGCGCATGATCCCCGGCGACGAGCTGCTGCCCGCGAACGCCATCAAGGTCGCGGCTCAAACTCAGGCTGGCGACGTCGATCGCAGATTTAAGGGTGGGCGCCGACGGCCAACAATTGGGCGGGCGGGGCCGAGCGGGAACGGGCTTGATTGAGGCCAGTGGCTCTCAGCCTGAAGGTGCGCGAAGCGCTTTGGAGTGCGGCGGCTTGCCGCCGCTTTTCGAAGGCCAGCTTGCTGGCCGGGGCCAAAAACTGTGCGCGCCCCCTTTCGCGTCTTCCGAAGTCAGGATGGCCGCGAGCAGGCTCGCGAACGAAAGCGGCAGCAAGCTGCCGCACTCCAAAGCGCTTCGCGCTAAGCAAGCGCCGTGACGGTTACCAAAGTGCATCACGGCCCGGAATGAACTCCTTCCGCCCAGGGCGCGCGCATGCTACCATTCTTAGTGCAGCAGGTTCGGCCAGCCGCAAGGCCGTGTTATGTCAGGCTTCGGGCGCTGTGCGACGGATGCTCGTGAACCCCGCCAGGTCCGGAAGGAAGCAACGGTAGCGAGCCTCTCCGTGTGCCGCAGTCACCCGAAGTCTGGCGCCTAAGAAAGTTCGAAGTTCGGAGTTAGTCAGTTCGAGGTTGCAAACTCCGAACTCCGAACTGAACAACTCCGAACTGGCGAATCGTCAATCGAAAATCGGCAATTAAATGTCTTATCAGGTGATCGCGCGCAAGTACCGGCCGCAGACGTTCGATGACGTGGTGGGCCAGCGCGCCGTCACCGACACGCTGAAGAACGCGATCCTGCACAACCGGGTCGCGCACGGGTACATCTTCTCGGGCGCGCGCGGCGTGGGCAAAACCACCAGCGCCCGCATCCTGGCCAAAGCTCTGAACTGCGTAAACGGGCCTACCGTGACACCGGACGGCACCTGCGATTCCTGCCGTGACATCGCCACCGGCAACTCCGTGGACGTGATCGAAATTGACGCCGCTTCCAACCGCGGCATCGATGAAATTCGCGAGCTGCGCGAAACCGCCCGTTATCTGCCGGCGCGCGACCGCTACAAGGTGTTCATCATCGACGAAGCGCACATGCTCACCAGCGAGGCGTTCAACGCGCTGCTGAAGACGCTGGAAGAGCCGCCGCCGCGCTGCGTTTTCATCCTGGCCACCACCGAAGCGCACAAGCTGCCCACCACCATTCAATCGCGCTGCCAGCATTTTGCCTTTCGCCTGCTCGAATATTCCGAGGTGGTGTCAAGGCTTCGGGAAGTGTGCGCGGCGGAGAAAATAGAAACGGACGAAGGGTCGCTGGCCGTGCTGGCGGAGGCCGCGGCCGGGAGCTTGCGCGACGCGCTCTCGCTGCTCGACCAGGTAATTGCCGGCTGCGGCGAGAAGCTCACAGAGGCTGAGGTCCAGAGACTGTTGGGCATTGTGCCGGCGAAGTTCCTGGGCGAGATGGTGGAAGCTATCGTGGCGGCCGACCCCGAACGCGTGCTGGGCCAGGTGCAGCGGCTGGCCTCGGAAGGGCATGAAGCGGCAGCTTTCCTCGGCGAGCTGACGCGCTTCATTCGCAACCTGATGATCGCCCGCAGCGCCGGCGCCGCAAGTCCTCTTCTTGAAGTCCCAAGCGACGCCCGCGCGTCCCTGGAGCGGCTCTCCAAAGCGCTGGCGGAAGAGGACTGGGTGCGATTCTTCCAGATTCTGCTGCGCGCCCAAAGCGAGCTGCGATACGCCCTGGAACCGCGATTCCATTTGGAACTCGCCCTTCTGAAGTTGGTTCACGCGCGGCGTCTCACATCGCTGGAAGGGTTGCTGGCGGAACTCAAGGAATTCAGCAAGTCTTCCGGCTCTCCGTCACAGAAAGCGGAGGCTGCGGTTAAGAACGTGCCGCCGGTGGCGGCGAGGACAGCAGCCGTCGCGCCCCGTCCCGCTTCGAGTTCGCCGGCGGCGTCGGCGCCGAGCCGGCAAGCGAGTCCGGCATTGAGTCAGACGCCGGGCGGGTACTCGCAGCGGCCAGCCACTTCGGGTGCGGCTCCGGCAACCTCCATGGCTCAGCCCCGTCCGGCCGCCGCGCCGCCTGCCTTAGGGCTGGCGAGTGGCTCCACGCCGACGCCGGTTGGCGCCGCATCGCGGGCGACCCCCGCTGCGGCACCGGCGCCCGCGCCTGTCACCGAAGCTGCCGCTCAAGACCCAAGATTGTCTGAGGTCAGGAAGGTGTTGTTTGACCAGTCGCGCAAGTTTGTGAGCAGTTGCCTCGAGCACGTCACCGGATGGCGTTTTGAGAACGGCGTGGCTCACTTCATGTACTCCAAGCAGAACTCGGGCAGCTTCTGGGCGGATGTGCTGAATAGCAAGGAAAATCAGCAGGCCCTTCAGGAGGCTTGCGCCCAGGTGCTCGGACAGGCGGTCACCATCCGTGTTACTCTTCAGGATGTGGAGACGAAGCAAGGGAGCGCCGTTCCGGAAGCGCGCGAACGGGCGCGGAACGACGCCCTGGTGAAAGCCTTCGAGCAGCAGTTCGAGTGCGTCTGGTTGGATGTTGAGGATCTACGGGGGAAGAAGCCATGAAAAACCTGCAACAGATGCAGCAGATCATGAAGCAGGTCCAGCAGATGCAGGAGCAACTGCAAAAGCAATTGGACGACCTGGTGGTGGAAGCCTCGGCGGGCGGCGGAATGGTGTCGGTGAAGATGAACGGCCAGAAGCAATTGGTGGCCGTGCAGATTGATCCGGAAATCTTCGCCGGCCGCGACGCCGAAATGTTGCAGGATCTGGTTCTGGCCGCGGTGAATGAGGCCACTCGCCGCGTGGACGAACAACTGGCCAGCCGCATGGGCAGCCTGGCGAGCGGGCTGAACATTCCCGGGCTCGCGGGGCTCTCCTGACTTGAAGCCGCGCCAGAGGCTAGTTAAAAAGGCTAGTGACGGCGCGGACTTTCTCGTGGAACTTTCGCCTTCAGTTTCCGCTTCTTTTCGATATCCCGCTTCCCGGGAAGGGCGGGGTTTCAACCCCGCCGCTGTGAGTTGCGATCAACTTTATGCCTTAGCACGAGAGCGCATCGAACTCAACTGCTGCTTTTCGGCGGGGTTGAAACCACGGCCTTTCGCCGCAGCTCGAAACTGTAAGAAATGCGGGCTAGCGCCTCCGCGATAGTCTGGCAGGACACACAATGAAGGACTTTCCCGAACCGCTGGCACGGCTCATCGATGAACTGAAGAGGCTTCCCGGCATCGGCCAGAAATCCGCTCAGCGGATCGCCTTTCACCTCGAGCGCGGACCGCGCGAGAACGTGGAACGGCTGGCGGCCGCGCTGATCGAGGCCAAAGACAAGCTGCGGCTTTGCGCCATCTGCAACAACCTCTCGGATGCGGACTCCTGCGCCTTCTGTTCGGACCCGAACCGCGACCCGTCTGTGATTTGCGTGGTGGAGACTCCTTACAACGCCCTTTCCATTGAGCGCACCCGCGAGTTTCACGGGCTCTATCACATTCTCCACGGCAGCCTCTCCCCCTTGCACGGCATCGGGCCGGAACAGCTCAAGCTGAAGAGCCTGATCGACCGTCTCAAAGACGGAAAGGTGCGTGAACTGATCGTGGCCACCAATCCCAATGTGGAAGGCGAAGCCACGGCGGTGTACCTTTCAAAACTCATCCGCCCCTTGGGCGTGAGGGTCACCCGCATCGCGATGGGCATTCCTGTGGGTTCGGAGCTTGAGTTCGCGGACGAGGTCACCATGATGAAGTCCATCGAAGGCCGGCGGGAAATCTTGTAGCGGGCGACAGAGAGGGCAATTCCGGGCCGGACGATTCTGTGAAAACTCGTGGTTGCCGATTGCCCAGATGGACCCCCGCTTACGCGAGGGTGACATCGTTGGGTTTACGGGCTCCACTCCCACGAAGTCATTCCCGCGAAGGCGGGAATCCACAAGTTCTGACGCGGGCTCTGAAAGCCCCGCCCTTTCAAATCGCGGCCTGACTGAGAATGACCAATGCAGACCCTCGTCGAATGCGTTCCCAATTTTAGCGAAGGGCGGGATGCGAGCAAGGTCGACGCGATCATTCAGGCTTTGCTGGCGGGACCGGACGTGTATCTGCTCGACCGGGAAATGGACGCGGACCACAATCGCTCCGTGATCACTCTGGTGGGAACCCGCGAAGCTATCGGTGAGGCCGCGTTGCGCGGGATCGGCAAGGCGGCTGAGCTGATCGATCTCAACCACCACCAGGGCGCGCACCCGCGCCTGGGAGCTACGGACGTGGTGCCCTTCGTCCCCGTTCGCGGGGTTACGCTCGAGGACTGTGTTCACATCGCCGAGTGGATGGCTGAGCAGGCGTGGCGCCGCTTCGCAGTTCCGACTTATCTATACGAGGCGGCGGCGCGCACGCCGGAGCGGCGCAATCTCGAGAACATCCGGCGCGGGCAATTTGAAGGCGTTCGTGAGGAAGTTCGAACCCATCCCGACCGTCGTCCTGACTTTGGTCCCGAGGAGCCCGCCTTACACCCAACGGCCGGGGCCACGGTGGTGGGCGCGCGCAAGTTTTTAATCGCCTACAACATTAATCTCGCCACGCCCGACGTAACGTTGGCCAAGTCGATCGCTAAGAAGATTCGCGCTTCGAGCGGAGGCTTCGCCTGCGTCAAAGCCATGGGCGTGGACCTGAAGGCTCGCAACCTCGCTCAAGTGTCGATGAACCTCACCGATTTCGAAACCACGTCTATCGGGACTGTGTTCGACGCAGTAGCCAGCGAAGCCACCGCATCGGGTGTTGTGATTGAAGGCAGCGAAATCGTGGGGTTGATTCCGCGACGCGCTCTGGAGGATGCAGCGGTTCATTACCTGAAAGTGGAGAATTTTAAACCGGGCCTCATTCTGGAAAATCGCCTCGAGAGCGTGCTCAGTGACCGGCAGGGAGTCGCCGCGACGGAGCCACAATCCACTTCTTTAGCGAACCTGGCACAAGGCTTTGTAGACGCGGTCGCCGCCGACACTCCCACTCCCGGCGGTGGCAGCGTCTCAGCACTCGCGGGCGCGCTCGCAGCGGCTCTCGGGGAGATGGTCTGCCGGCTGACGCTCAAGAAGAAGGCGTTCGCAAACCAATTCGAAACGCTCCGCAACGAACTTGAACGCCTCCAACTCCTGCGCAAAAGTCTGATGGAAGCTGTGGACCGCGACGCGGAAAGCTACCAGGCGGTGCTCAAGGCGATGAGGCTTCCCAAAGGCACCGAAGCCGAGCAGGCGGCCCGCCGCGAAGCCATCGAGGAAGCGAGTAAGGGTGCAACTCTGGTGCCGCTCGGCACCGCCGAGCTCGCCACGGAGGCGCGTCGCATTCTCGAACGGCTGCGGCCCATGATCATGCCTCAGGCAGCTTCCGACCTGAGCGTCGGCTTGGGACTTGCCTCAGCAGCGCGGGCGGGTTCAATTGAAAACGTGCGGACGAATCTGCCGTCCATTCAGGACCGGGAATGGGCGGCCACGATTGAGCGCAAACTTGAAGCGTCAACGGGCGCCTGACTGAGACTCGCAACGGTTCTCAGCGTCGGGCAGGCCTCTCTCGCGCGCTCACTGCGCCGCAATCGTGCGTCACGAACGTTGGTTTGATTCATGCGCCAATACAAGTATCTCGAAACGCTGGTGCTCGCGTTTGTCGTCATTCTGCTGGTGTCGAATCTCGTGGCGCAGAAGATCTGCCGCATCGGTCCCTTCAAGATCAGCGGCGCGGAGCTGCTGTTTCCCCTGACCTACATCTTCGGAGATGTCTTCACCGAAGTGTACGGCTACGCAGCCTCGCGCCGCGCCATTTGGATGGGATTCTTTGCCATGGCGCTGCTCTCAATCTTGGGCGGGATCATCGTGCTGCTTCCTCCCGATCCTGACTGGCATGACCAGGCTGCGTTTGCCCACATGTTCGACTTCGTGCCTCGTATTTTCGTCGCCAGTCTGGTTGCCTATTGGTGTGGCGAGTTCGCGAACTCGTATACATTGGCCAAACTGAAGCTTCTTACCGACGGCCGCTGGCTATGGACTCGCACCATAGGGTCTACCGTTGTGGGCCAGGCGGTGGACACGGCGACGGTGGTGGTGATCGCGTTCTGGGGGCGAACCTCGTGGAGTACCATCGGGCAGCTCATCCTGTGGTCTTACACCGGAAAGGTCTTGTATGAGACCGTGGCCACGCCGCTCACCTACGCTGTGGTCGGCAAGCTGAAGCGCGAGGAGCAGTCAGACGTTTTCGACCGCGATGAGAACTTCAATCCGTTCGCTCTCACGCTGGGCACTTCAGAGGAAGCATCATGATTTCAACCTGATCACCTGGCTCCGGTCTGCTGTTTCCTCCAGCATCTCGCGGACCGTGCGCCGGGTGGCAGGATGTCGCGCGTCACCGGCAATTTCGCTGAGGGGAATTAAGACAAAGCGCCGCTCGGCCATGCGGGCGTGGGGAATAGTCAATTCAGGTAAATGGACTACCGCGTTTTCGTAGAGCAGGATGTCAATGTCAATCGTGCGCGGGCCGTTGCGAGCACCCGCCCGGCGGCCGAGTTCACGCTGAATCGCTTGGCAGCGCCTGAGCAACTGAAGCGGCATCAAGTCCGTCTCCGTTTCGGCCGCGCAATTCAGAAACCAAGGTTGAGGTTTGGATCCAACAGGCTCGGTTCGGTAGAACGAAGAAACCTGAAGAATGCGGACGCCTGCGAGATCGAGCTGCGCCAAGGCGCGCCCGATATTTGCCCGGCGGTCTCCTATGTTTGAGCCGAGTGAGAGGAAGGCGCGCTTCATACAATTGATGATTGCTGACTTTCAATTGACGATTGGCCAGTTCGAAGTTCTTCAGTTCGGAGTTCGGAGTTTGTCAGTTCGGAGTTAGTTTCTCGCTTGAGGGCTTCTTGCTTCGGCTAGCTGGTTGAACCGAAGAACTCGGAGATGCTTAGCTCCGAACTCAAAAACTCCGAACTCTCAGATCTGCATTCATCAATCGACAACAACGTCGACGCCGATGGGATCGTGGTCCGATAAGGGCACCTCGCGTCCCTCGCGGAACTCGTGGATCACGATTGGGCTTTCGGCGCGTACGCCGCGGGTGGCAAACCAGTCGATCTTGATGGGGCAGCGTCCGCCATGATTGCGCAATGACCAGCGCATGAACGCGAAGCACCAGTTAGGAACCCACTCGCTCAGATTTTCCCGCGTCTTCATGCAGGCCGCATCATATCCGCCGGTGCGCTCGCCGATCACGTTGCAGGCGCGGTAGTCGAAACCGCGGCGCTCCAAGTTCTGAAAAAGGTCGCGCTCAAACCAGTTGTAGGGATGCAGGTAGTGGTTCTGAATCACGTTCTCAACGCCCATGAAAACGCGCAACCAGAAACCGGGGATGGCGTAGATGGGATGCGAAGAGTTGTAGGTGCTCGTGTTCCAATCGCCGCCGAGCAGAATGGGCAGATTGGTGTCGAGGTCATCAAGGATGGCCCGCATTTGCGAGGCCCGGTGACGTTGGCTGGAGTTGGCGTCCAGGTGGGCGCAGACGGCGGTGAGCCGATCGTTGGGGAACTCGACCTCAGCCACTACGGCAGCCTGGCTTCCCAAGCGCTTTTCGCGGCCAGCCATTTTGTCCGTGCCATTCTTCAAGCGAATCGCGCGTACCCGGCTCAGCGGGTATCGGCTGAGGATGGCGTTTCCATGCAAACCCAGATCATTCTCACCCTCTGAATAGTATTCGCGCCCGGCGCCTTTCGAAAGATTCAAATAGCAAGGCACGAAGGCGTATTGAAAGCCGAGTTCGCGGGCGATCTCCTGCGCCACATCGCGATTGCGCGACCTCGCCATGCCCACATCGGTTTCGGTAAGAAGCAGGACGTCCGCCGTGCCGAGATACGCATGTGAACGAAAAGCTTCGAGCTGGCCGTCGAGCTCGAGTCCGCGTTCCAGGTTCCAGGCCACGAATCGGTAGCGAGGCTGCGCCGCCGCTGAACCCTGAGTGAAGTCCCCCGTTTCGGGCGTATCAAGCGCTGTGCGAATCGCCGGCGCGATGCGGCGGTACACGGCGTTAGCTTCGAGCTCCTCGGTGGATTGGCAGCGCGCCAGCTCAAGGAAGTAGGGTTTGATCTCCTCGCGGATGAGGCGGTGGATTTCTTCGACCGAAAGAGCAGAGACCGACGAAGACCGCCGCCCGATGCTTCGGCCATTAACCACAGCGGACTCGACTTCCGCACTCAATAAGCCCTCACTCAAGGGTTTTTTGACCCCGCTGCTAGAGTTTCTACATTTTGAGTCACGGCCAGGGAATGGCACGGCCAGGGAATGGCGTTACCACCGGCGTCACAGGCACTCTTGCCTGTGCGTTGTTCCGAACCAAAATGTAGAAACTCCGAACACGGCCTGGAAGCCCGTGCCACGTGGCATGGCCGTCCTGCCCATTCGGAAGGTTTAAAAACTCCAGCGTGAGTGCCCCTGCCTATCGAGGCCGGCCCCACTTCAGCACCGTGAAGGGCACGCTGCTGGAGAGCGTGCCGCCGGGCGTTACCAGCTGGACGGTCCCGGTGGTGGCGCCCGCCGGAACCGTGGCCTTGATGACGGAACTGGCTTCGACCGTGAACGCGGCCGGCGTGCCGTTGAAGGTTACACTGGTGGCGCCCGTGAGATTCGTTCCCAGAATCTCGATGGTCTTTCCCGCTTTGCCGAACGCGGGCTGCGTTTCCACAAAGGGGGCAAGGCCCAGGGCGAGGCTGAAGACCGTGCCGCAGCCGTATCCGCAGACGCCAATGTTGCCGCCATCGGCGGTTGTTCCGTAAAGGTTCCCGTCAGTGTCTTGCAGCAGCGCGGCAAAAGGAATAGAGCCGTCAGGGCAACCGAGTTGGGCGCAAAAGGTGTGTAGTGTGGTCAACGCGCTCCCTGACCCGTTCCCTGGGTTCACCTCGAAAACTGTACCGCTATCATAGGCCCCGCCATGGGAGGTCGTACCATAGAAGTTCCCGTCGGTGGCTTGAACCAGCCCGGCGATCGGATCGACGCCATCGGTGCAGTTTGTTTGCGCGCAAAAGCTGTAGAGCATCGTGAACGTACTCCCAGTACCCCCACCGCCTGCGGTGATTCTGAAGACCGTGCCGCCGCCGGAGGCCCCTCCTCCGGACGCTGTGCCGTACAAGTTTCCGTCGGGGGCCTGAACGAGCCTGCCCGAAGGATAGAAGCCGTCAGTCAAGTCGAAGCTGTGAAGCGTCGTCAGCGTGCCTCGTGGCGTGATCTTGAAGATCGTGCCGCAGCCAAGCGAAAAAGCTGCGCAGGCGCTGCTGGTCCCGCCGCCTGATGTGGTTCCGTAGAAGTCCCCATCGGCAGCCTGAGTCAGCCCCGCCACAGGGCCGAGGCCATCTGCGCAATTGCTTTGGGAGCAAAAGCTGTAGAGGGTAAATAGCGCGCCGCCTGGTGTGATCTTGAAAACTGTGCCATTCTTGCTGGCCCCGCCACCTGTCGTTGTCCCGTAAAAGTTCCCATCGCTGGCTTGGACCAGCCCCGCGAACGGGCCTTCTCCGTCCGCACAGTCAGTTTGGGAGCAAAAGCTATAAAGCGTGGTCAGCGTCCCACTGGGGGTGATTGTGAAGACCGTGCCACAGCCAAGATAGCACTTATCGTTGGCCCCGCCACCTACCGTTGTCCCGTAAAGGTTGCCGTCAGTGGACTGCACCAAGGCGCCATAGGGTTCGCCGCCGTCGGCACAGTTAGTTTGGGCGCAAAAACTGTAAAGCGCGGTCAGCGCGCCACCGGGACTCATTTTGAAGACTGTGCCGCCGTTGTTGGCCCCGCCGTCGTATGTTGTCCCGTACAAGTTCCCATCCGTACCCTGGATTAGTGCCGCTTCGGGGGCAGCGCCGTTTGTGCCGTCGAAGCGGCGTAGCGTCTCGAGAGTCTGCGCAGGTAACGCAATTGCCGTGGTTGCGCACAGCAGCGACGCACCATAAGCCGTCTTCACCCAATTGAGTTTGCTCATGCTGTCCCCCTTTTTGGACTGCGCTAGTTTGGCGCCGCTTTCGAACGGGCCAGCTTGCCGGCCGTGCCTTTGCGATTGCCTCCTATAGATCCGCAGGGCCGAGCTTGGCTCCGGCCAAGGCCCGCCCTTGCCAGTTGGCACTTTCTCTTGAGCTTCACTCCACGCGCTCGAACAACGGCGCCATGGTTCCCACCGGCGCCGGAAACTTCAAGTGACGATAGGCAGCGTCGTTGGCGCGGCGGCCGCTCTTGGTGCGGCTGATGAAGCCCTGCTGCAGCAGGTAAGGCTCTACCATATCCACCAGCGTATCCACTTCTTCATTGAGTGTGGCGGAGAGCGCCTCCACACCCACGGGCCCACCGTTATAGGCGCGGATGATGGTGGTAAGAAAGCTTCGGTCGAGATCATCAAGGCCGATCTCGTCCACGCCTTCGAGTCGAAGCGCTGCCGCCGCCACTTCCGCCGTGATGTTTCCCTCGGCCTTAACCGCTGCGAAGTCGCGTACCCGCCGAAGCAGCCGATTGGCGATGCGAGGCGTACCCCGCGCCCGCCGCGCGATCTCGCCGGCGCCGCCCGGTTCGGCCTCGATGCCCAGGATCTTCGCCGAGCGCAAGACAATCTCGCAGAGTTCTGCTTCGTTGTAAAACTCGAGATGATAGAAGAGCCCGAAGCGGTTCCGCAGAGGCGCCGAAAGGCTGCCGGCTCGGGTGGTGGCGCCGACCAAGGTGAATTTCTTCAAGGGAATGTTCACGGTCTTGGCAAACATGCCCTTATCGAGCACAAAATCGACCTTGAAGTCTTCCATGGCCGGATAGAGAAACTCCTCCACCGTGGCCGGCAGGCGGTGGATCTCATCGATGAAGAGCACGTCATTTTCGCCAAGGTTGGTGAGAATGCCCATCACGTCGCCGGGCCGTTCGAGAGCCGGACCCGAGGTCACCACGATCTTGGCTCCCATTTCGTGGGCGATGATGTGGGCGAGAGTCGTCTTGCCGAGGCCCGGCGGCCCGTAGAAAAGGGTGTGTTCGAGTGCCTCGCTGCGCTGCCGGGCAGCGCCCAGGGCGATCTCGAGTTTCTCGCACAGCCGAGCCTGACCCACGTATTCGGCAAGCGTGGGTGGACGCAAGCTCAGGTTGAGCTTTTCGTCTTCCTTCGAGATCAGGCTGGGGGAAACTAGACGTTCTCTCATGTAAACGGGGTTCGGGATTCGACCTAGCCTTCAGCAGTCAGCTTTCAGCGGTCAGCTCTCAGCCATCAGCGACGGCCACCTCTGTGTCCTGACGCCTCGCGTCCGACACCTAGCACCTGGCACCTAACACCTAACACCCGATCACCCGATGGCCCGATCGCCCGATGGCCCGATGCCCTGTTTCTGCTCAAACACCTTCTTCAAAAAGTCTTCCACTGACTTCAGGTGCTTGTTTCGGCTAAAAATGTCCGCCACCATACGCTGCGCCTCGCTGCGCGAATATTCGAGCTGCTCCAGCACCTGGACGGCCTCCTGGCGCAACTCCGCGTCCGACTCCTGTTCCACCGAAAGAGGCGCCTCACTGGGCGCGAGGGCGAACTTAGCCATTTTACCGCGGAGCTCGGTTGAGATGCGCTCGGCCATCTTGGGCCCGATTCCCGGCAGATCTTGCAGGAAGCGTGAGTCCCCGCGCTCGATCGCCTGGGCGATTTCACTCATGGGCCGTACGAGGCACTTTAGAGCCTTCATGAAGCCTACGCCGGGCACGTCGGTGAAAGCTTCAAAAAACTCGCGGTCCAGAGGATCAAGGAAGCCGATCAGCCGCGGCGTCATGTGCCCGCCACCCAGGCCGCCGTCAATGTAGTAGATGGTGTAGAACGTCAGAGGGTTTGGGCGATCGTCCGACGCTCTCAGACGCAGACGGGAAGCGATGCCGGACGGCACCAGCAGTTCGTAGCAGAGCGCATTGACCCGCACCAGCAGCGCATTGCGCCGGATGCGGTCGTAGAGGACTTCACCTGTGATTTCAGAGATCATTGTCGGTTGTCAGCAGTCGGTAGTCAGTTGTCGGTGGGCGGTAGATCATCAAAGCCTCGATTCTCCCTTGGACGATCAGCGGTCCACTGCCGGCCGAACGCAGTCGCAGCCGCCTAGGCAGTTGCTCTGCGGGTCAAGCGCACGATGCTTGATCACAGGCTTGCCCTGGTCGTATTGAGTCAAAAATGCTGTCGCCACTCCCGGTGAGGTGTTCGCGACGAAGCAGGAATCCACAGGAATGAGCCGAGGCCAATAGGGCCGGTTGTCCGCAGGCTCCTCGATCCGGTATTCGTCCATCAAAGGGTCGGTCGGCCCCATGGAGTACGCCACGATCAAGCGTCGCTTAGGGTCAGCTTCCAGGTTATCGAGCAGCTCCATCTGCTCCGCCAGATAGTCTGTAACGAACATGTTCGTCTTGGTGTCGAAAAGCCACACGCAATAGCGGGCCCACTTGGCGCCGAATTCGCGTGGCCCTTTGAGGTCGGCATACCCATCGAAGTTCAGGTCCTCAGACTTGAAGTTCAACACAAACTCTTGGCGGACAGCTTCCAGTTCGGGAGCTGTCGGTTGAGCCTCATCGCGAAGCAGTGAGCACGTGAGAGACTGAACCTGCGCACCGGAGGCGCCCCTTACCTCCACACGTCCTTGAGCACCGCTTGCTGAGATGCGAAGCGAGAAGCTGGGTCGGCCCTGCCTAGCCGCGATGCTTATCGTACGGCCGGCTTCGGGACTCACCTCTTGTGGCGCTGGCGCACCAAGCGACAAAGCGCTCACGAGCAGCGTCGCCAGCAGCAGCGCGTTGCGTCGGATGCGAACGTAGAGGACTTCACCTGTAATTTCAGAGATCATCGTCGCTTGTCAGTCGTCAGTAGTCCGCTCTCGGTGCTCGGTTGTCAGGGACAGTTAGCCGTCTCGCAAGATGTCCGTAATCGTGAGAAGTCGAATCGGCTTTCCTTTTGCAAACGCCTTTGCTCCTCCGAGAAAGCCAGCGGTCGATATTAACCATGCCTCGTCCGCCCCGTGGTGCATTAGTGTGCCATAGAGGTCTCTAACAATGCTGGGGCTGATGTAGTGTCTATGCGCCTTGCACTGCACAATGATTCTCTTTGCCCCTTTGACCAACACCAAGTCCACTCCTTGATCGCCCGTTCGACCGGTCTCCTTAACTTGATAGCCCCTGCTTCTGTAATGGCACGCTGTTTCTCGTTCGAAGCTCCGACCGTCCAGCTTCCTCCACCAGCTCACGCTTTTTCTCAGCCGCTCTTCTTCTTCTCTCTCCTTTATTTTCAGCCGCTCCTGTCTTTCTCTCTGTTGTCTCCGCAGCTCTTCACGGACAGCCAGAAGGTAATGATTGTGAGCATCCAAGGCTTGGTGGTAGCGCAGAAACTTAGGGTAGGACTGGCTTTTTTTGGCAATCCAACGGTGCCACCGGGACCCTTGATCAAAAGACTCAACTTGCTTCTGCGTAAGGCCAAAGTCCTCCGGGTTTGGGCGGGTCATCTCCGCAGAAAAACGGACCTTGCAATGTGGGCACCGCAGCCTGCCACCCAACGGTAGGCCGATCCTTTGACGGCAGTTGGGGCAGCGTCCAATCCAGTCGGCCATCGACTACCTTCTCTCCCACCGCGGCAAGAAGCCAAATGGTCCCTTTGCGCCAAATGTTTTCATAACAGTCGGTTGTCGATTGCCTGCAAGCAGCCCTGTGGTCACAGGACTAGCCTGCTTTTCTCTTCAATCCCTCGACCACGCAATGACTGGCCTCTAACTTGGCCACCAACCACTAACCACTAGCCACCGCCGTCTTCACCGGCCTTCCCTCCCGGCACGATTGGTAGATCGCCTCAATCAGCCGCTGGTCGCGCATGCCTTCCTCGCCGGAACCTACGGGTTGACAATCCAAGGATGTCACCGTGTAAGCCGCGAGTTCTGCGCAGTCCCAAGCTAGAGCCTCGCGACGCAGTCTTCGACTCCTGCTAGCACTGCAATGGCTGAGGAAGGTCTCTGACCCGGGTCGCGGCTCAGTGTTTGAGCGAGGCGAACAGCTAGCGGCTCGGGGGCGTCCGGTCTGCACGTCCGAATGTTCGGAAAATCCTCGTTCTTCTTGGCGACGATACGTCCGCTGAGGCTAGATCCTTTGAACATCACCTGACCCGCCGCGCACTCGTAGAGGAGTACGCCGAAACTGTAGATGTCAGTTGCGCGTGTGCCGGAGCTGGCGCTGTTCGAGAGGAGCTCAGGAGCCACGTATTCGAGGGGCGGTCCTCCCCCTGGCCACTCCAGCCAGAAGTCGCCCCAAGCCGCCATGGCCGTGTTGAACCCGAAATCGCCTAAGGCCACGCGGCCTCCTGGGCCGGAGTCAAGCCAGACGTTACGCGGAGTGATATTTTCATGGATCACGCCGCGCGAGTGTGCGAAGTCGATAGCGCCGGCCAGTTGAGTAGCCATGGACAGCAAATCCGGACCTGTCAAGCGGCTTTGAGAACGTCTCCACGCGAAAAGGCTGCCACCAGCGAAATACTCACAAACTGTGAAAGGCATATCGCCGAACAGTCCGCGCCCCGAAACCTTCACGATGTTAGGATGAGTCAGGACCGTTCCCATCCGTTGCTCTTGATTGAACACGGTCTGAAACGGCGGCCGCCGATCATAAACCCTTACCTTCACATGCTCGCCCGATGCCGTCCGGGCCAAAAACGGGGCGCCAACATGGCTTGATAAACGGTCCGCGCACAAGCTCGCTTCGATCTCCAAAGCCTCCCCGGACACGGTGCGCAGGACCGTTCCAGGGCCAACCCTTTGATCTGCCCTATCGCTTGCCTTTTGATCGGTGTCGCTCATAACTCTATCAAAGCCTGGCGGCCTTCCTTCCCGGCACGACCGCCGGCGCGACCGATAGATGGCCAATCAGCCGCGGTCGCGCAAAACTTCTTCGCCAGGAGCCACGGGCCGATGATCTCCAAGAATACACGTGTGACGTGGTTTATTCTCTCACAGGGCAGACGCCGCGGCCAACGCGCAGCCGAGGACCTCCCAGCGGGAGGGTGACGGACGCATCCGAAGGTTGTGTACCTCGGGCGCTTGGAGCACCGGTGCGGGTCGGCGCGGGGAGGGCCACGGGGCCACTCGTTAGCCTTTGGAGGCGCGCGGGCATCCGCGAAGCGACCGGGTACTGATAGGCTAGATTACTAGTTTATGGCATTCGGCTGCCAGGCGAAAGTCTATGACAAAAGTTAACCCACAAGATAACTGTCCAACGGGCAAAATTACGAAACGAAACCGTCAGGTGTATGAAAACAAAGGATCGGACTCGTCAAAACCGTCAGACCTATGAAAATAAATAGGTTATTTTGCTAAAGCCGTCAGATTGTTGATAAATAAGGCTATTATCGACCGTGACAAACCGCCGTTCTTCTTTCCGACCTGAGCACACACGGTATGACGTCGACCTCTCGGTCTCAGTCATAGGAATCCCGTCACAACGCGCTGTTATCGCTCCCAATGAGAGCCAGCCTGCTTGAGCTGCAATTGCGTGCGACTCGCTCGCCGTCGATGGTGGAAATCAACCACAGTGGTTTAAATGGTGCGCCTTGAAGGGCAAGGCAAGTCGCAGCCCTTCGTGTCGCATCGTCGTAACTTACTCATAACTTGGCCCGCGCGCCTCGCCGCAATTCCACGATGCATTTGGCAGCCGGCTTGCCCTTGACAAGGTGGATTAATGGTGTGAGGTTAGCAGGAGACGTCATGAAACGCATTTTACTAGGATTGCTCATATCTTCCGCGTTGGTTCTGATTCCGGTCATGCATCTCGGGGCTCAGGACCAACAGCAGGAGCAGGGCCCGCCCTCAGACCAGGGCCAGTATCCGGAGCCGGGTGCGCCGCAGCAGAATGCACCGCAGCAAAGTCAGGATCAGAGCACGCCGCAACAGCCGCAGTCAGCCGTGGGGCGCATTAGCATCATTGACGGGAATCTTTCCACTCAGCGCAGTGATTCCGGTAGTTGGGTGGCGGACACCATCAATACGCCGGTGGTTCCGGGCGATCAACTTTCCACGGGGCCTCACTCGCGGGCTGAGATCGAACTCGACTATGCCAATGTACTGCGACTCGATCACGATGCGCAGGTGCGAGTGGCCGATCTGACTCAGCAACACGTTCAGGTGCAGGTGGCGCAGGGCCAGGTGGACTTTGATGTGATCCGCGACGGCGGCGCGGCGCCGGAGATTGACACGCCTAATGTTGCCGTTCATCCTGCCGGACACGGCGCCTATCGGGTGGACGTTAATTCACCCACCGAGACCTTGGTGACCGTGCGTGACGGATCGGCGCAGGTCTCAACCCCACAGGGCAGCACTACCGTCCAGAAGGGACAGACCATCACCATCCACGGTTCGGACAATCCTGAGTACAAGGTCGATGAAGCGCTGGCACGTGATGACTGGGACCACTGGAACGCCGAGCGCGACAAGACCATTCTGAGCGCCAAGAGTTGGGAGAACACCAATCCCTACTACACCGGCAGCGCTGATCTTGATAACAACGGCCAGTGGGAAAACGCCCCTGGCTATGGCCAAGTCTGGGTGCCCCAGCAAGGGCCGGGTTGGGCTCCATATTCCAATGGTACCTGGGTGTGGGAGCCGGACTGGGGCTGGACCTGGGTATCGTACGAACCATGGGGATGGGCTCCTTACCACTACGGCCGGTGGTTCTACTACAACAGTGCCTGGTGCTGGTGGCCGGGGCCCGTTGGCTTTGGGTGGGGTTTCAGTAATTGGTATCGTCCTATCTGGGCGCCCGCTTACGTTTCATTCTTCGGTTTCGGATGGGGGCATTTCGGCTTTGGCTTCGGGTTCGGAGTCGGAGGTGGCTGGGGATGGGGCCACGTCGGGTGGCTGCCGTGCGGACCGCGTGATCCGTATTACCCGACCTGGGGTCGCGGTGGCAGATTCAATGCGGTGAACGTAACGAACGTCGCGAACATTCATAACTACGGCAATGGCGTCATGCGGCCCCTGGCGGGAGCTTACGCTCCAGCGTACGGATCAAATCTGCAGCGCGCCTTTACGGACGCAGGAGTGCGTCATGGTATTACCACCGTGACGGGCAATCGCTTTGGGCAAGGTCCCGTGCGAGGCGAAACCGGAGCCGTGACGGCGGATATGCTGAGGAACGGTTCTGTGATGTCGGGCCACATGCCCTTCGCGCCCACACGGGCTAGTCTTTCAGCCATCAACCGGCCCGCGGCCGCGAGCACGATCGCCAGAGGTTCGATGTCGGAGCATTTTGCCGGCACTCGGGCTCCGGAGTTCAATCACGCCTCATTTGCTCAGGAATCGTCGGCAATCCGGGAGGCGAGTCGGAACATAAACCCGTCCACGATGAACCGCGCGGCGGCGAGTAACGAGAGCCGGGGATTCGGGAGCTTCAGCCAGACGGCAAGCTCGCGCAGCATCACTGCCGAGAATTTCAGGCAGAGCGCGCCGCAGTCCAGCCAGGCCACAGAAGGATGGAAGCGGTTTGCAAGCCAGGGCGGGGAGCGCGGGGGCGAAGCCGGTAAGGCCACCAGTGGTGCCAGAGCAGGTTCGCAGGAGTCTAATGCCCGGCCACGGTCGGGCCCTGAGAACGGTTCGAATAGCGCGCGGGGGAGCTGGCAGCGGTTCAGTTCACAACCGGCGGCGCCTCGCAGCTCATCTCCGAGCCCGGGCCGCTCTGAACCGAATTCAGGTTACCGTTCCGCTCCGAGCTCTCGCTATTACACCGGCCAAGCGCGGCCCAGTCCGGGATATTACGCCGGCGGCGCGAGGAACTATGGTTATAGCCGGCCGCCGTTGCAAATGAGCCGGCCGATGTTCTCGCCACGCTCAGCGCCTAATTACGGCGGTTACGGACGCCCTGCTCCTTCTGGCGGAGGGTATCGGCCTCCCTCTGGTGGCTACAGCGCTCCGCATTCTTATGGAGGCTACGGTGGCAGTGGGCATTCGGGTGGGTTTGGTGGAGGCCACGCGTCGGGTAGCGGGTCCCACGGCGGTGGTGGCGGGGGGCACCACCGCTGAGAAGTTGAAGAGCTGGTAAAACGCTCAGCATTCTCAGCGAAGATGCCATGAGTTCTTGGGTCGCCACTTTGCCTGAGAATGCGCGAAGCGCTTTGGAGTGCGGTAGCTTGCTACCGCTTTCATTCCGCGAGCTCGCTCGCGGCCATCCTCTCCGAAGCGTACGAGCTACGGGTCGGCTATCAAGCTGGCCTCAGTGAAAGCGGCAGCGAGCTGCCGCACTGCAGAGCCTTGGGCTGTCTTCCCACAAGCCCGTCTTCCGTTCTGTCTCAGCTTGCTGCCCGCCGCGCCTTAAGCTCGGCCAGCAGCCTATCCACCTGGTCGTCGCGATCGAGCTTGCGCAACCTGTCATCAAGGTTGTCAGACACCATTTCGGCTGCAGCCTCACTCGCGGCTTCCGTGTGGACCACCTTCTGTTGCAGGCGATCGAATGCCGCCAGCTTCGATTGGTCGCCGATCTTCATCTGCGCCGTGCTCGCCTTGAGCGATGCGCGTGAGCGCCGGTGCTGAGCGACGAGAAGATCGACCTTGGCTTGAGCCTCAGCCAGTTTTTGCTCCAGCTTGTGGAGGGCCGATTTCAAGTTCTCAACCTGCACTTTCTGGTCAGCCGCCTGCTCCTTGAAGCTCTCGGCCATCTGCGTGTAACTGTGATGGCGTTCGAGAGCGGCGCGGGCCAAGTCATCCTCGCGTTTGTCAACGGCGAGTTCTGCCTTCCGCATCCAATCGGCTGCGTTTTGTTCATTCTCCTGCTGCTTCTTTTCCAGCATGTGCTGATCCGCGATGGACACTGCCACCTGCGTCTTCACCTGGATAAGCTGATTTTCCATGTCGAGAATGAGCTGCTTCAGCATCTTCTCCGGGTCTTCAGCCTTGTCGATCAAATCGTTGAGATTGGCCCGGACTAGCGTCCGAACACGTTCCAGTAATGCCATGGTGATACTCCTTTCCTACGAACGATACCTACCAAAAACCCACTTCGAAATTCGGCGCCAGCGCAAGCCGCCACATGTTGCTCATGTCTTCCTCATTGGCACACGGCTTCCACAGTGACGGCTCCGGCGTCATTCCAGCCGGCGTAGAAAAGATCGGCGGTGAGCCCGGGAACAAGCTGCGACGCCGCTCGACTCGCCGCGCGCAGGTCTTCCTCCTGCTTCCGGCGAACCGCGCCGCCAGTGGGCTGCCACTGTTCCAGCCATTTATACCAACCGCAGTCCTGGTGCGCGATGAGCACCAGGCGCTTTAGTGAGTGCGCCTGGACGAGCATCCGTGACCACTTGCGAGCCACCCATGAGAACTTCGGCAGCGCTCCTACCTCCACCAGGCACTGCGGGCCTCCGGGCACAACCATGCCGTCGTAATTGGCCCCGAGACCCAGTCCTTGGTCGAGGAACTCCCGAATTCCTGCCTGGAACCGATAGTCGCTGCAGTAAACGGCCAGCACCTCGGTTTCAGTGCGTTCGATTTGTGACCGGCATTCGTATGTCACTCACGCACCTCATTCGCAGCGGCGGGCCTCGTACCCGCCCTCGGTGCGACAACCAGGGTCGCCCCTACACCGCGCCCCGATGCTCAAGCTGCTTGTAATACACCAGCGAGTGAACTACGGGCGCCAAGGCTCCGGCGCACAGAATTACGACACCGACCCAGATTGGCGCACCCGCGAGGGTCACCACCACCCCGAGCACCCCTGCAGCCGTGAGACACTTGGCGCCGAAACGGTGCGTACTCGCCCACACGCGCTCATCAGCCAGGGTCCAGGGCGTGCGCACGCCCACATAGAAGTTGCGCGGCAGGCGCGCGATCAGGGGACCCAGACCCGCAATCAACGCACAAACCCCTCCCAGCAGCACCTTGCCCAAGTCGAAACGCCGGCCAGCGGAGGCGCTTAACAAGGCGATGTGGAAATAGAGGAAGAACGCCAGCAGCACTAGCATGATCTGGAGGTAGCCGTGCCTGCCGGCGTTAACCTCGTACTTTTTGGGTGATAGCCAAGGCAGCGCGGCCATGAGCAACATCACGCCCGTCATCGTTGCAGGCAAGATAATCAGAACCGCCCACCGCGAACCATAACGATCGACTTGGCCGTGGACGTTCCAATGTGTCGGTACCGTGGACGCCAGATGCGGGTAAAAGAGGCCTGACGCCACAACCGCTGCCGCTACAAGCAAAGCGCCGATAACGAAGTAATTGCGTTTCATGATCTCCTCCCCCTATCCTGCTGTAGCGGCGGTCTGTGACCGCCGAAGCAGCGGCCTATTGCGCGTCCGGCTTCGGCGTCTTATCGCCGATCATCCGGACTTTGCCCAGTAGCTCCGACATTTGCATGCCCGAGAGCGCCTCGAACAGCGCCGGCACCTGAGCGGCGATTTTCGCCATATCGCCGGTCAGCTTGCTCATACCAGCGCCGTCGCCGTTGCCGGTGGAAACGATGGTGATCTTGTCCACGTTCGCCAGCGGCGTAGCCATAGCGCGCACAATGTCTGGCAAGCCGGAGAACAGCTTGTCAACCACCGCGGCCTGGTTGTACTCCTGGTAGGCTTCAGCCTTTACGTTCATCGCCCTCGCCTCGGATTCGCCCTTCTTGAAGATGATCTCCGCCTCCGCCTCACCTTGCGCGCGAATGGCCGAGGCGTGCCCTTCGGCCTCCGCCGTGAGCCTGCTCTTCTCGGCGTTGGCCAAGGTTTCTATGCGCTGCCGCTCAATTTCCGCCTGTTTCAGCACGGTGGCGATCAACTCCTTCTCACGCCGCGAAATCTCGGCTTCCTGAACCTTGATTTGCGCCTCCCTTTCGGCTTGCTGCACCCGAACGGCCTCGGCCACCACCTGCTGTTGCATGATGTTGGTTTCGATCTCATAGGCCTTGTCGGCCATGGCCTGCTGCTTTTTGGTGACTTCGAGATACTGGGCCTTCTTCACGTCAAGGTCGCGCTGCGACTCGGCCTGCTTGGCGAGCGACAGTGTTTCCGCCAGCACCCGCTCCTGGTCAGCAAGAGCCTTGGCGGTGGCGGCGTCGCGCTGGGCCTGGGCGCGCTTGATGAGCGTGTCGCGGTCGGCCTCGGCGGCAGCCACATCGGCGTCGCGCTTGATGCGAGCCACGTCCGGCTTGCCCATATTGGTGATGTATTCGTTTTTGTCGCGCACTTCCTTGATGGTGAAAGAGATCACCTCAAGGCCCATCTTGTTCATGTCATCCGCGCAGGTGGAGCGCATACGGTCAGACACCATCTCCGGTTCCTTCACGATCTGCTCCACCGTGAGCTGACCGATGATTCCGCGCAGGTGGCCTTCCATCACCAGCCTGATCAGGCCCTCGCGTTCCTGCGGCGTCTTGGTAAGAAACTGTTCCGACGCGGTTTGAATCGACTCCGGATCCGACTTCACCTTGATCTGCGCCACAGCTTCAACCGTCACTGCCACTCCTTGCTTCGTATAGAGGTCCTGCTGCGGCGCCACATCGAAGGACATCAGCTCGAGCGAAAGCTCGCGGCAGCTTTGCACCATGGGAAAAATGAAGGCGCCACCGCCCTTTACGATCCGCGTTCCGCCAAATCCGTACACTACCAGCGCCTGATGCGGTCCCACCTTCCGGTAGAGGCTGGCAAGATACATCATCAGGATAATCAGCCCCAGAATTCCTAGTCCCACGACAACCCATAAGGTTTGCATGTTCATTTTTATACCCCCGCACTCCGTCTCCGCCGTTTCCGGCAAAATTCACATCAAGGCCGAGCGCAGAAACATCTCGCCGGCCACCATGATCAGCACGCTGAAGCCGATCAACACCATGCCCATCCAGAAGTAGATATCTCGAAGCATGTTTGTTCCTCACGGACCGAATCCCGTCACCTCGTCACATCCTCCCAACGCCGCACGTAAGCGATACCGCGCTCGTAACGAGTAATCACGGCCTCGGTGTCGCGATCCATGGCGCTGCCGTCCTCGCTGCGCGCGCCTGCGGCCTTGCGCGCACCGCCCTGAGAGAAAATGATCTCCCCCGTTCCTCCGGCCCGGATGGGGCTGCTGATGCGCCCCACTGTCCCGACCAGGTCAAAGTCTCCCGGATCGAGATAGGTTTGGTGCGTCAGCAGCACCTTGGCCAGAAACCAGAAGATGATCGCCGCTCCAGCCACACCCGCCCCGGTTGCAATGAGGAGGGCGAACAGGAACCAGACGCTCGAATACTCAGTCAGCAGGTAGCCCGTGCCTCCAAACCAGGTCAGAAACGCCATGAGCGAGAAGAAGTTGAAGAACGAGATCTGCCCGCCCCCCGCGTGCCCGGCCCCATGTGCGACCGGGTGCCCACCGCCATGCCCCCAGTGCCAGTGCGCGTGAACGTGAAATCTTCCTACCCCGCCCAGCAGCGACACCACACAGAAGGCCAGGCCCACCACAAAACAAATCAAGTAGAAAGTTGTCATCGCCCTACCCTCCGGCCGCCCCCTACACAGGAGGCCAACTTCCGGCTCGCCCTCATGACTCGATCGCTCCCTTTGGTAGTACCTTCCTTTGTCGTCCGTCCGGCCTGGAGGCAAGATGTCGGGACTGGTCAGGCCGCAGAACCTGCAGCAGCCGGTCCAGCAGTTCGGGGGTCTCGAGAATGGCGCCGATCAAAATGAGACACTTTCGTGTGTCCCGATGCTTGGCCAGCTTCAAAAGCGAGCCGCTCACCTCCCCGTCGCGGCGGAAGCGCTCGGCGCCGTCGATGAGCCAAAGATCCAGTCGATCTTCACTGGCCGGCAAGTGCGAGGTGAGCTCCGTATGAAACCCCTCGGGATCATCCACCAGATAGCCCGGATGAACCTTGAAAAAGCGCGCCAGTAGCATGCGCGTTGAGTTGGTGAGGTGCGGCCGCGCGCCGTTCTCGATCTGCGAAAGGTAAGACTGGCTAATGCTGCGGCCCAGCTCCTTCCGGATCGCTCGCACTACCTCAAGTTGTGTCATCTCGCGCTTCAGGCCACGCACACTGCCCTCAACCGACCGCAGGTAGCGAATTTTTTCACCCAGTTTCATAGTCAATTGCAAATCGCAATACTCATATTGCAATATGTGATTGATGTTGTCAAGCAAAATATTCGGCCTGTTTTCAGAGGCTTAGAGCGAAGACAAAAGGCAGGCAGACCACCCCGGGGCGGAAGAGGTGGCGGGGGCGTCTTCGAAAGAGAGGGGGTCGGCGGCGGTGAGGCTCGTTAACTAGCCTATACTCCCAGAGAGGAGGTTCGGAAGGGTGCTCAACAATGTTAGGAGGCCCTCGAAACGGGCGGGACCTCAGAGTGTGCGTGAGAACTCGCATTTGTTCAGTCAAAGACTGGATCCCCGCCTGCGCGGGGATGACATCCTGAGTTTAGACCTCCGCCTACGTTAGCGTCATTCCCGCGAAGGCTGTCCCCGTGAAAGCGGGGAGCTTGATTTACACCGGGCCTGGGAAGAGCCTGTGTGAAAAGTCGCCGCAACGTGCTGTAGCGGCGATCTTTGATCGCCGAAATGATTGATTTTAGGGTCGGCGGTCAGAGACCGCCGCTACGTGCGCCTGAAAGCGCACTTGGTCGGAGAGGTGAAAGTCCTCTCCAAGTCAGCGTAACTTGTAACCGACTGCAACTGCGCCGTCGCGAGACGGGGTGGAGAGCAGCAGGAGGTGAACGGCTAGTCCGTAAGA
>DATJYK010000296.1:0-2458 GCA_035578005.1 Terriglobia bacterium | reverse complement strand
GGTCAAAACTCCGAGACTGATGTAATCGGTAATGCGACTTCCTTTCGGGAGCTCAGCAATCGTACGGGCCATCGGCGGTCCTCCTCTCAAGTTAATGAGAGCAGAATACCGCACAAACCGTTAAGTGAACAGTATTGGGCTGAAGCCCCGCCCTTTTCGAATCCCGGTGAGAGCAGGCTAAGGCTCAATTCAGGAACATCGCAGTGGCGCTCAACAGCCGGACAACCTCGGTGGACGCTGCCTGCCGGGCCGGCGATCTTCTTCGCCCTGGCCGCGCTCGCAGTTTCTGCCCGCTGTTCAGCCGCGTGGGGCGCTGCGCCCGCGGCACTTCCCATCGCCCTTGACTCCTCTCCTGCTTCGGGCGTCTGTGAAGCGAATACCGATCGCGCCCGTCTGGCTGCAGCCGCCGCGCCTTCGGACGTGGATGCTGAGCTCAAACTGGCCCGCGAACTCGCCGCCTGCCGGCAATATCCGGAAGCGATTGCCGCGTGCCGTCGCGCGCTGGCAGCGCATCCCGATGACCGCGGCGTTCAGCTCCAAATCGCCCGGCTGTTGGCCTGGGACCATCGCTACGACGAGTCCATCAGCGCCTTCCGTTCGCTGCTCAAACAGCATCCGGATGACCGCGAGGCGCTCGAAGGGCTGGCGCGTGCGCAGGTGTGGTCAGGAAAATCCGCGGATGCCGCCGTGACTTACCGTCAGTTGGCCGCCGCTCATCCCGACAGCGCCGAATACCTCTTCGAAGCCGCGCGTCTTGAGGCCGAGACGCATCAGTATCCTGCTGCCCGTGACCGGCTGGCTTCCCTCCTTGCCATTCAACCTGGCAACCTCGATGCGCGGTTGCTGCTGGCTCAACTCGAACTCAAGCAGTCGCAGTATTCGAGCGCGCTGCGGCAGTTCGAGCGCGTGCTCGAGCGGCGTCCCACGGACCCCCAAGCCCTGATGGGTGCGGCGCAAGCACACTACTATACAGGCGAACTCGCGAAAGCCTGTGCCGAGGCCAGCACGCTGGTTGCTCAACAACCACAAAACTTTGACGCGCTCTTTCTGCTCGCCAGCATCGAGCGCGCCCAGGGCCATCTTTACAAAGCACGCACGCTGCTGAATCGCGCCGAACGCCTCTCGCCCCACAACACCGAAGCCGACGAGCTCCGGGAGAAACTGCGAGATGAATCCTCGACCGTATTGCATACCACCCTTGGCTACTCCCGTGAAACCGGCGGTCCCGGATACTCCGGCGCTGCACCTTCGCCGATTGACGAAGACCTGCGGTCCGCCACCTATGCGTCCACGCTCGACTTCACCGCGCTTCCCCACAGCAATTCGAGCCTTTCCTGGAACGCGCTTCCCGTCGAAAGTCCGTCGGGGATCATCGCCGGCGCGGCGGCGCCCAGAGAGTTTCTCTATCGCCAGACCACGCGCGTAAACCCCCGCCTGACGCTGCGCGGTGGCATCGGCATCCAGCGCTTCGGGCCCGGAATACCCGTGGACTTGCCGAATAGTGCGGGCCCGCAGCCCAGCGCCACCGCCACGCCGGTGGGATTCATCGGCGGAACCTTCGCCTTGAGCTCGCACTTCAGTTTCGATCTCACCCACGCGCGGGCAGGCATCACTTACACGCCGCTCGCTGTTCGACTGGGCGTAGTTTCGAGCCGCACCGAAGGCGGCATCAACATCACCTTCGATCCGCGAACCGCTCTCCACCTGACCTACTTTCGCGAACATTTCACCACCCAGCCCTACGAGCAGCTCACGGGCCGCTCAGATCCCGATACTGGAGAGGCCGCCACCCTTGACGCGCCCCTTCAAGAGAGCGGGAGCGGCGGCGCCCTGGACTTCAATCGCCGCATTATTGACCGCGAGCGCTTCGCCGTGGATGCCGGATATTCCATGACGATGTTCGGTTACGACGGCGCCCGGCGCGGCGTTTATCTTGGATTTTTCACGCCCAATTTCTACGAGCGTGAGCTGTTGAATACGCGCTTCACGGGCCACTTCACCCGGAGATTCGGCTACGACTTTTCGCAGGGCGTGGGCGTGCAACAAGTCGGCTACCATCAGCCGTTCAAAAAGGCTCTGCTGCTGAACCCGGCTCTCACCTTCAAAGCCACGCGCTACGTTACTGCAACCATCGGCTACACCCACTACGACTCCGCCCAGTCCCTCGGCATCGTGCGCGGCAACGGTGTTCGACTTGGAATCGATTACCGCCTGCCATAGGGCCGGCCCTTGGGCCGGCCTTGGTCGGGGCAAGCCCCGGCCCTACAGGGCCTGTGCCTCGCCGTTCGATTCCACCGCCGCCGGCTCCCCTGACTCGCCTTCCTCGCTCTTGGCTTCGACGTCGGTGGTTTTGTCCCTCTTGGAGTCCCCGGGCGTGCGTGTCATGCGATACTTCAGCAGAAGCTTCCATTTAGACTCGAAGGCGCGCTCGAGGTAGTCCTGGTACAGCGTGATGGTG
>DATJYK010000295.1:0-23250 GCA_035578005.1 Terriglobia bacterium | reverse complement strand
GCCATCGCCTGAGAGCCGGGTTCCGCAGCCTCGACGGCACGCAGGACGCAGGACTCATCAGCCTCACTCACGCGGGCCACAGGCGTGCCATCGTAAGGCTGGGAGATGGTGCGCACGGAGCCAGTGGACACGGGCTCATCCCCAATCCACATGGGGAATTCGGGCATTTCGACGGTGACGGTAGCCATGGGATCGCTCCTTTGGCAGCCTCTGTAGCCCACCCCGCCCATTCGCTGCCGGCCAGCCTTGGCCGAACCGACACCGAGGCCAGCCCTCACACTTACCTTTATGAACCCTCAGACGGCAGATGTCAAAAGAGACCTTACCGCCGCCAACCCGCCTGGCGCAGGCGCGCTTTGGTAGCCTCCGTTTCGGCCCAGGATTACGGCGTATATTGGCTAACTATTTTAATTTTCAATAAGATGCTGGGTTTCAAGAATAAGTCTTGTGTAATGTTAGACTTGGTGGGTTCGTTCGTATTCCGTGTTGATTCTAAACGAGTCTTAGGCTTCGATCATCGTCCCTTTAAAAATTCGCGGATCAACTGGGTTGAGGAAAACGTTGCCAACACGACCGGCTGGGCTGTCGTGCGCGGTGGCTGGTTTTGAGTCGGCACAAGTGATCTCCACATCCCGCATAGACGATATACTGGTTGAATATCATATGCTATCTGAAAAGTCAACAGAATTGGTGACGACCTGCCGAAGGGTGGTCGCGCGGGTCAGGTCAAATCACAGCACTGCGCCCTGGATGGTTGCTTGGTAAAGGTCGTGGTGTTCAACGGGCTCGCCGCGAGCCAGCCGCTCATCCAACGCTTCGTGGAGATACACCACCATCACCACGCCAGTTTCGATCGCAATCCCGAAGCGAGCGATATAACCTACCCACACCGCCACGCTGAAATTGCAATGAAGCAGCCACTGGAGAATCAGCCCTCCCGTCAAGGCAGAAACAGCCGGGAGAATAAGAATGGCGGCTTCGGCGGCGGAGCGAAAAATCATGTAAAGCAGCAGGAAAATTACAAAGAAGACGATGGGCAGGATGAGTTCAAGCCGCTTCTTGGCGCGCAACTCGAATTCGTACTCGCCCGACCACTGGTAGGAATAGCCGGCGGGCAAGACGAGCCTTTGGCGCAAAGCCTCGTCAGCCCTTGCAACGAAGCCGCCGTAATCGCTGGTGTTATCCGCTGGACGACTGCGCTGACAAAACGCAGAGCGTGAGGAACCAATACGCGCAGCCTCACAAGCTGCCCGCTCGTGAAAGCGAACTGAACTGGAAGGATACAGGCATGTTGGCTGCGGCCGGGCAATAAGTCGTTTCGCGCGCGTTGGTCGCCCAGCGGCCGCTACCTCGATGCCGTCACCGTTAGCGATTCTGTCACCCATAACGGGACCATGATGCTCTTCGACTTCACTACCGGGAAGTGGACCGAGATGGCGCACGTTCCGGCTTGCTGGCACAACTGGTCACACGACGAGAAATACATTTACTTTGACGATGCCTGGTTCACGTCTCCCGGATCGATCAAGCGAGTGCGGATCAGCGACCATAAAGTGGAGCAGGTGGCTAGCCTCCAAGAGGTCGGGCGACTTGAACTTGGAAAATGGGGAGCCTGGACGGGCCTTGCACCCGATGATTCGCCGTTGACGCTGCGCGACGCCGGCATCGATGAGATTTACGCCCTCGATTGGATGGAACCTTGACCAGCACGTTCGAGAGACGGGGCGCGGTGGCGCATAAACTGTCGCTGGTTTCGGGCGACTTCCCAGGCTCATAAGTTGCCCGCTCGCGAAGGCGAACTGAAGTGGAAAGATACAGAAATGCCTGGGCGGCCGGGCAGCAAGTGCTTTCGTGTGATTGCAGTATCGCGCTCGAAGTTCGCACCCCGTCTTGATGTAGGCTAGAGTAAAAAGCTACAATGAGGTAAAAGGCTGCGAAGACAACAGTTTGACAGGTTACTCTTCCTGTGTTAAACCGCTTGTGAATGACCGATTCCGACGCCAGAATCCAAGTGACCGTCGAGCCGGTTGTCCGAGTCCGGCGCTGCCAGGTCGCCCGGCAGGTCTCGGGGCTCAAGGCAAGAATACGAAACGAAACCGTCAACTTATTGAAAACAAAGGACGTTGTTTTTTCCACGGCGATCAAAGCCAAGAGGTATTTGAAAATAACGGACGTATTTTTGTAGCGCCAAGAGGTTATTGATGCAGTTGGAGTTATGACGCCGAGCGAGGGGGAGAGTCGCATGGAATTGCTGATCAGGCGTTTTGCTGTTTTGGGGACGCTCGTCATCGCCTACGGCTGCCTGGCCGGCACGCTCCGAGCCGCTACGGCCTCGCCGCTCTTCTCACGGGGCTATACGGTGATTCCCGAACCACAAAAGGTGACGCTGAGCGGCCGTGACTTTCAAGTCGCGGCTCCATGGCGATTGGAGTTGGCACCGGGCGTCCAGGCCGATGATGTCGCGGTCGTAAGTTTGAGGGAAGGCCTGAGCGAGCGGTTCCATTTTGCATTGTCTGAAGCGAAGGGAAACGGTGGGGCCGCCCTGAAGTTGGCGATTGATGCACACGCGGTCGAGGTGGGAGCGGCTACGGACCGGGAGAAGTCTGCCCTCGCTGAGCAGGCCTACCGCATGCAATTGGCTCCAGAGCAGGTCACGATCACCGGAAACAGCTCGACGGGCCTCTTCTATGGTGTGCAAACGCTCGTCCAGTTGCTGAAGCCGCAGGACGGGAAATTGTGGTTGCCGGAAGGGGAGATCATCGACTGGCCGGACCTTGAGCTGCGGGTGATCTATTGGGATGATGCGCATCACCTGGAGTACCTGAAGGTGCTGAAGGCTGCCGTGCGGCAGGCGGCGTTCTATAAGATCAACGGCTTCTCGATCAAGCTGGAAGGGCATTTTCAGTATCACCATGCGCCGGCCATGGTGGAGCCCTACGCCATGACACCGGCGGAGCTGCAGGAATTGACCGAATACGCACTGAAGTACCACGTGGAGTTGATCCCGTATCTGGACGGGCCGGCGCACGATGCCTTCATCCTGAAGCACCCGGAGTACGCAAGATTGCGGGAATATCCGGACAGTAACTACGAATTCTGTGTGACGAACCCGGACACGTACAAACTGTTGTACCGGATGTTTGATGATCTGCTGGGAGCCACCAAGGGGAGCAGGTACTTTGTGCTTTCGACCGATGAGCCGTACTACGTGGGCTTGGCCAAAAACGCGCAGTGCAATGAAGTGGATCGTGCGAAGGAGTTAGGCAGTGTGGGGAAATTGCTGGGGGAATTCGTAACGAAGACGGCGGGGTACCTGCACGATCGAGGGCGGCAGGTGATTTTCTGGGGTGAATATCCCATGGTGCCGGCCGACATCGCTTCCGTGCCCGGCTACCTGATCAACGGTGAGGTCTACGGCCCGGAGTTTGACCCGGTCTTCAGGGCCCATGGCCTCCGGCAACTGATCTTCACCTCAACCGTGGGGTGGAAGGAATTTCTCTTCCCCAACTACTACCTGCTCCCTCAAGACGAGCACATCCCCGGTCCCCCGGGCGGGGCCTACGAATCGGTAAGTCAAGGACCGGGCGTGGTGGAAGAACTGTTTGACGCCATCTCACACAATGCTGCCCGCCAGAATGCTGACCTGATGGGCGCGTTGGTGGCCGGATGGGGCGATGTGGGCCTCCATCCCGAGACCATGTGGCTTGGTTACGCTACGGGGTCGGCGAGCGGATGGCACCCGGGATCACCGGAGCCGCAGGAATCCATGAGTTCGTTCTACAAGCTCTTTTACGGACCGGGTGCCACCGGCATGGGCCGGCTATATCAGCTCATGAGCGAGCAGGGGCAATTCTGGAAGGAAAGTTGGGAAACCAAGCCCTCGGCCGCCCGCACACCGCTCTGGGGTGACTGGAACATCATCTATCCCGCGCCTCGTCCCGCCGAGGACCAGACGTTGCCGCTGCTACCGGTTCCCTCGCCGCCTCTCCTTACGCTGGGCTATGACTGGGCTCCTTTGAATACTCGACGGCTGCAGATGGCCGGCAAATTCTTGGCGGATAATGACGAGTTGCTGGACCTGATTCACGCCAACATGGATCGAGCCGAATTCCAGCATTATAACCTGGAGATTTTCCTCGCCATCGCGCAACTCTTCCGCCAGAATCTCCACATGCTTCGGGACCTCAACGACGTCAACGACGAGCTCAAGTCTGCGGAACGCCTGGCAGGCCAAGCGGAGGCAGCAAGCGCCGTTGCTTCACTTGACCACGCACTCGATCTTGCCGAGAGTGTGGAGCGGGAAAGAAATGACACGTTTCAGGAGGCCGTGGCCACCTGGTACAAAAGTTGGTATCCGCGCGTGCCCGAAGCGAACGGCCGGGTGTTCCTCAACAAGGTTGATGATGCCAAGGACCATCTGCCGCTTCGCACTGTGGACATGACCTACTTGATTTATCGGCAGCTTCTTTATCCGCTGGGGGATTGGGCGGAGAAGACAGTGGCTGTCCGCAATCAATATGCGGGTGCGAACCACCTCCCCCTGAGAGAGTTCAAGCTGGATTGGAAGAACACCATGGAGCCGGCGGCACAGCCGAATGGTGAGTAAGGCCTGACGAGCCATTCTTAATTGCGTTCAAGACATCAAATCGGCTGGGCTCATCATGAGTGACTCAAAGGATGGTAGAAGATAGCCGCGGCGGGCCCATGGGCTAGCTGAGCCATTACGAAACTTCTACTACATTCCGAATCCGAGTCGGACCCAGCAGATGACAGGTGACAACATGTTCGAATTCAAGACCAGCTTTGGTAAAACCTTAATCATTGTTTTCATCACGGCACTGGTTGCCATCGCTCCGCTCCAAGCGAGCCAGTTTGACCCCGCTTTGTACGCCGGCATGCAATGGCGGCTGATAGGCCCATTTCGCGCGGGTCGCGTTTCCGCGGTGGCCGGGGTAATCGGGCAGCCGGGTGTCTACTACATGGCGAGTCCCGGGGGTGGCGTTTGGAAAACTACGGACGCTGGGGTCGTCTGGCGGCCGATCTTCGACCAGGTGCCTGTGGCCTCCATCGGTGCCCTCGCAGTCGCGCCGTCAAATGGCAGCGTCATTTATGTCGGTACCGGCGATTTTGGCATCGCCAGCACCTCTTGGGGAGCGGCAAATCTCGGAGACGGAGTCTGGCGCTCGGATGACGGCGGGAGCACCTGGCGCCATATCGGCCTTTCCGAGACCGCGCACATCGGGTCGATACTTGTGGACCCGAACGACCCCAATGTGGCGCTGGTGGCGGCGCTCGGGAACGCCTATGCTCCCGATCCTCATCGCGGCGTCTATTTGACGCGAGACGGCGGCCAAACGTGGACCAGGACTCTTTACAAGGATGACACGACGGGCGCCATTTCACTGGCGTACGATCCCGCTCGCCCCGGGGTGGTGTATGCGGCGCTCTGGCACCATCAAGCCGCTCTTCCGCCTGCGCCCCCCGATAGTGATCAAGCCGGCGGGGCGATCTATATGTCCACCGACGGAGGAAGGACCTGGCGCGCCTTATCTGGCCAGGGACTTCCCACTTGGCCTATGGGGCGCATCGGTTTGGCGGCTGACGACGGGCGCGTCTTCGCAATCATTTCAAGGGACCAGGGACACCAAGACCACCTTCAAGGCGGGTTGTTTCGCTCCGATGATGCCGGTGCAAGTTGGCGCCGCATCACGCAAGATCCACGGTTAGAACCCGGCGGGCGCTCCGGCTATTTCGACAATGTTTGGATGGATCCCCAAAATCGCGACGTGGTCTACGTGGTTCACACCTCATTTTATCGCTCCCTGGATGGCGGAGAGACGTTCGAGGTTTTGAAAGGGGCGCCGGGCGGCGATGATTACCACAACCTTTGGATAGACCCCAAGAGCCTTTGCCTGCCCATGGACGGCGGCAAGGGCTGTCTCAGCAGCCAAATGATTTTGGGCGCGGATCAGGGGGCAAGCGTCAGTCTGAATGCAGGCCGGACGTGGAGCACCTGGTACAACCAGCCGACCGGGCAGATGTATCATGTGGCAACGGATAATCAGTTTCCCTACCATGTTTACGGTCCACAACAAGACATGGGCTCGGCCGAGGTGAGCAGCCGGGGAGCATTCGGTGACATCAGCTTCCTGGACTGGAGACCCTCGATGGGCGCCTACGAATACGGGTATGTCGAACCGGATCCGGCGCATCCGCAGTGGATATTTTCGAGCGACGATGGCCCGGCAATCCACCGCAGGGTTCGAGACACCTGGCTAACCCTTGACGTAACGCCTTACATCGGTAGCGGAGGACCGTATCGTTACTTGTTGGGCCCGTGGTGGGGTTCGGTACAACCCCCGTTCGTATTCTCGCCCGTAAACGCCAACATCTTGTACGACGGCGCCCAATTTCTCCTCGAAACCTCCGACGCCGGTCTCAATTGGCGGCGCATCAGTCCCGACCTCACCGTCCGGCCCGATCTGCCCGCGCGCCCCCTCCCGGACGGCACAACCAGCCGTGATTGGGCTGCAATCTCGGCGATTGGTCCCTCGCCGCTCGATGCCGGCCTGATCTGGGTGGGCACAGACGACGGCCTCGTGCAAGTCACGCACGACGGCGGCAAGGATTGGCAGCGAGCGACGATCCCGGCATTGAAGACGCTGGACATCGTCAGTATGATTGAAGCCTCGCCCTCGAAGCCAGCGGCCGCTTATGTCGTGATGGACCGGAGCGTGTGGGGTGATTTTCATCCTTATATCTACCGCACTGACGACTACGGGCGCACCTGGACCGCGATCACCGCCGGCATTCCGGACACCAGCTTTGTTTGGGTGGTGCGAGCAGACCCGAAACAGCAGGGCCTGCTTTACGCCGGCACAGAAAATGGCGCCTTTGTATCTTTCAATGACGGCGAGGAGTGGCAGTCCCTTCAACTCAATTTACCAACCGCTTCTGTGCGTGATTTAGCGATCCGGGATGGCGACCTGGTCGCGGCGACGTTTGGGCGGGCGTTCTGGATTTTGGATGACCTGAGCCCGCTGCGCCAGCTCAATGCCCAGATCGCCGCCGCCTCTGCTCACCTCTTCCAGCCGGCGGAAGCATTTCGATTGCGCAGGAACGCCAACTCAGATACTCCAATGCCGCCTGAAATTCCCGCCGGAACCAATCCGCCTGCCGGCGCGATTCTGGACTACACCTTGCGGGCCGTGCCGTCCCAGCCGATCGAACTGGCAATTTATGACGCAAACGGGAGTTTTGTGCGCCGCTTCAGCAGTGCTCCAATTCCAGAAAGTGTCAGAAGACCGCTGAAGTGGCCAACGATTGCAGACGACTGGATGGCGAATCCGCAACCCTTGCCCACACGCGTGGGAATGAACCGCTTCATCTGGGATCTCCGCTATTCGCCGCCGCCGTCGGTAGAACACTCTTACCCCATGTCCGCAATCCTGCACGAGACTCCGGCGGGTCCGGAGGGACCGCTTGTCGTCCCTGGAAAGTACGTCGTCAAGCTGACCGTGGCCGGTCAGATTTATGCGCAACCCCTGACGGTCCGGCGCGACCCACGCGAGACGACGCCCGCGTCTGATTTCGCTGCCCAATTGTCGCTAGAGCAGAAGCTCATGGACGGAATGGCCGAAAGTTACCAGGGCTACCAGGCGGCGAAACAGCATGGCGACGACGCCAGCGCCCGGCAACTTGCCGGCCTGAACGGCACCCTGAGCGGCTTAGCAATCGACGTCGAAGGGGATGACGCCGCACCCACGCCTGCATTGTATGACGCGGTGCATCGCGAGCTGGAACAGTTAGCTGCACGATTGCATACTTCGAAGTGAGTCCCAATTGAGCACAGGGACCACCCTATCGAATGCTGCTAGACGACGTCGAGGCAGCCGTTGGCGCGAAGCGAAAACAATATACGAAGGTCACTATGGAGACCCCGAGGAACGAAACCGACACGTTCGAAAGGGAATACAAGGTCATGGGCGTTTTCATCGATAACGCCAAGACCTACGTTCAACTGAGCGCGGGTGCTTTGTTGCTGAGTGTTACGTTTTTGCACGAGATTCTTGGCATTTCAAAGGAGCAAAGACTGCCTACAGATCTTTGGCTGATGTTGTCCTGGTGGAGTTTCTTGGCAGCAATTGTTCTAGGCGCTCTCTACCAGTATTACGCGGCAAAGTTCTTGGAGTGGAAGTCCGGCGTACCGAGAAGTCATCGGAACTGGCCGGAGTGGTTGGTTCGCCACCCGTGGCCGGTGTATGGTGGAATGCTTATCGCCTTCTATCTTGGCGGACTCTGCTTCACCATCGCCGCCGTCAGACGGCTTTAACTGATTTGGCTTCGAAGCCGCCCGGGGCAGCACACCTCATCAAGAGCCCGGAGGGCCGCCGGGCTTGTTCAACAAGCAGCGTCATCATGAAACGTCTGGGGAACCATCCATCACGGCGAGCCTTTCTGCGCGCGGCGCTGTGACGGCGACTCCGACAACGTGCTCGATAACAATTTCAACTTCTATGTCGAGCAGATGGCGTGGGAAGTCTACGCGATCTATCACAAAAATCAGCCGCTCTGTTCGGGATGAAATAGGGCCCACGGGGTCGCGATCTGACGTGAAATTTTGCCAAATCGAGAAGTGCTCACCGTCTGCGCATGTCACAGGGCTCTGCTATACTTCTGCCATCGGGCCAAACACATGTCGAGCGGTTCCGCCTTCGAGGCATGGCTTTATTTCGACGAGGCGGCCGTGTCCTGTGCCTTGCTGGCGTTTGCCACGAAATCGCAGACGAACCTATGGAGCGAGCCACTGTTCGTGGCTTGTCCGAAAGACAGCGGCCGGCAACGACAGATTAAAGGGATGCGATGAGACCCGGAGAGCGCCGCGGCGCTTTCGAGGAACGTGGAGCTAAGTTGTTGATTCTTCGGGAAACCAGTTTTACCCATGTTCCTTGCGCGCTTCATCTCGCGTACGCGAGTCTCCCACTCGAAGTGACAGGTGGGAACATTGCGGTGCACATGTCGAGGGGTTCTGCGGTACGCACGCGTTTCTTGATTCAGTCACTGATGTGCGCCTTGCTTCTGGCTCTGGTGCAGGCAGGCGTTCAAGCCGCGCAGGACGAGCGGTCGCCGCAGGATCTTCTCAAAGAAGCGGAGTCTTTTCAGCAGGCCGGCAAACTTGACGAAGCGATCGCGGACTATCGCCTGATCCTGAAGCAGTATCCCGACATCGCACCCGTGCGTTCCGACCTCGGGGCCGCTCTGGCCGGCGAGGGCCGCTACCAGGAAGCCATCGTTGAGTATGAGCGTGCCATGCTGTTGCAGCCGCTTCCGCAGATCCGCCTGAACCTGGCGTTGGCATACTATAAAGCTGACAAACTTAATTTGGCGGTGGAGAATCTCAAGAAGGTTCACGAGGAAATGCCGGCCGACCTTCGCCCGGTGATGCTTCTGGCGGATTGCTATCTGCGCCAAGGCCGAAACAAGGATGTGATCGCACTTCTGGACCCGCTGCAGGCAGCCCACGACGACGACATGGGGCTCATCTACATGCTGGGCACTGCTCTGGTGCGCGACGGCCAGGTGGCGCGGGGACAGGTGATCATCGACAAAATTCTGAAGAACGGCGATTCGGCCGAGGCCCGGCTTTTGCTGGGCACCACCGAGCTGGCGGTGCATCAGCCGCAAGCCGCGATCGCCGATCTGAAAAGGGCGATCGAGCTTGACCCCAAATTGGTGTCCGCTCACTCCATTTACGGGCGCGCTCTGATTGAGGCTGCCAATCCCGACGAGGCGCAGAAAGCCTTTCGCGAAGAACTCAGCATTAACCCCAACGATTTCGATTCCAACCTTTATCTGGGAGTGTTCCTGAAGGACGAGCAGCGGTACGATGAGGCGCTTCCTTATCTCCAACACGCTTTGGAAGTGCGACCGGGCGACCCTGGGGCTCAGTACCAAATCGCTGCCACTCACCTCGCTAAGGGCGACTTTAGCGCCGCGCAGCGAGAGCTCGAAGCGCTCGTAAAGGCTTCGCCCGATTTCCTCGAGGCCCATGTCTCGTTGGCCACGCTTTACTACCGGTTGAAACGCAAGGAGGACGGAGACCGGGAACGTGCCATTGTTACGAAATTGACCGCCGAGAAGCAGGCGCGCGAGTCGGCTGACGCCAAGCAGGCGGAAACTGGAAAGCAGAATTGAGCAGAATTGCAGGCTGCGGAGCTAGCAATCTCAGGCGTCGAAAGGGCCGGGCTGCAGCCTGGCTGAGGACGCGCCGCTGGGGTTTTACGCTATGAGTCACAGTCAGCGAAGTCCCGGCGTGGCGCAGCCAGGAGTGGCTGTGTCACCAGTGGCACGGGCACTCTTGCCTGTGCTTATGCTCGCCACCTTTCACTGCTTCGCGGCTGGCCCCGGGCCTTCTGGCAATCGAGTGACATTCCGTGAAGCCGATCCCAAGCAGACCGGCGTCACTTGGGTGCATGACAACGCGAAGTCTCCGCAACACTACCTGCCGGAGACGGAGCCTCCGGGTGTCGCGATCTTCGATTACAACAATGACGGCAACATGGACCTGCTGATGGTGAACACCGGCGAATCGACCTTTTTCCACCCGAAGACCCCTCTTCATCATGCCCTCTATCGCAACAACGGCGACGGAACGTTCACCGACGTCACGGAGCAGGCCGGCATCACAGCCAATTTTTTCGCCATGGGCGTGGCCATCGGCGATTACGATGGCGACGGTTATCAGGACATTTTCATGACCGGGTTCGGGAAGTGCGTTCTTTACCATAACAACGGCAACGGCACGTTCACGGATGTTACGGCTTCGAGCGGCATCCGTCCTCCCGGATGGTCCTCGTCGGCGGTCTGGTTTGACTACAACAACGACGGAAAACTGGATCTATACGTCTCGCAGTTTGCGGATTATTCCAGCCTGAGAACTTGCGGGCAAGCGGATTCGTACGGTGGCAAATTGGACGGAGCCACGGCCGAGCAACGCTTTTACTGTGCTCCGCGGATTTTTCCCCCAACATCATCTCACCTCTATCGCAACGACGGAGGCGGGAAGTTCACCGACGTGAGCAAGGAAACAGGCATCGCGAATTCGCTCGGGAAGGGTTGGGGAGCCGTCGTCACTGACATCAACAATGACGGTTATATGGACATTTTCCAGGCCAACGACATGACGGCGAACTTCCTGTTTGTGAACCGCGGGGGAAAGCGATTCGAGGAAATTGGCCTGGCGGCGGGTGTGGGCTACAGCATGGACGGCGTGCCCCGCTCCGGGATGGGCGTGGACGCGGCGGACTTCTATGGCGATGGCTGGCAGGACCTGTTCGTGGCCAACATCGATCAGGAAATTTTCTCCATCTATCGCAACAACCACGACGAGACGTTCAACGACGAAGCCTGGAAGGCCGGGATTGGTCCCGTGACGCGCATGTTGAGCGGCTGGGGGTCAAAATTCTTTGACTACGACAACGACGGGCTGATTGACCTGATCCTGGCCAACGGCCACCCCGATGATCTGATTGACATGCGCAGCCGCGGGGTGACTTACCGTGAGCCCATGGTTCTGTTCCACAACGAAGGCAACGCGAAGCTGATCAACGTAAGTGCCGAAAGCGGCGAGGTGTTCAAGGAGCATATCGCCGCTCGCGGCTTGGCCGTGGGCGACCTTAACAATGACGGCTACCCCGACGTGCTGGTGGGGGTCAATGGGGGCGCTCCGCTCCTCCTGTATAACAACGCGGAAAGCAAGAACCATTGGCTAGGTCTGAACCTCGTCGGAACCACGGCCAATCCGGCGGCCGTCGGAACCGTTATCAAGTGGAGCGTGGGAGGAAAGGTGTACAGCCGCTTGAAAAACGCCGGCGGAAGTTTCATGTCAAGCCATGACCCGCGTGAGATTCTGGGGCTGGGCAAGGCCGACAAGGTGGATTGGCTGGAGATTCACTGGGCGCGCCCGAGCCAGCGGGTAGACCGCTTCACGTCACTCCCTCTCGACCGGTACGTTACCATCGTGGAGGGAAAGGGAATCCGCAAGCAGTAGGACGCAGGAGTCAGGAGTCAGAATAAAGACGGTTTCAGCTCTCAGCCATCAGCTTTCAGCTCTCGGCTTCGACTCGCTGGTTGGTGCCCGGCTGAACGTCGGTAACTGAAAGCTGATGGCTGACGGCTGAAAGCTCTTACGGACGAGAACCAATGAAGTGTCTGAGGCTCGGTACGCTACTTTTTCTGACGGCCTCCGTCGCAGCGCCAGCCCGCCCTCAGACGCCAGACGACGCGAGGGCGATTGTCCAGCACGCCTACCAATTACAACAACAAGGTGACTACGCCGCGGCGGCGGACGCCTACGGCGCCTTTCTGAAGCTTCGGCCTGATGAGGCGGGCGCGCACTCAAATCTCGGCGCCGTGCTCGTGAAGCTGGGCCGTTATGACGAAGCGATTGCTGAGTACGAGACCGCAGAGAAGCTGCTGCCCGGCGACCCGCGAATCGGACTTAATCTGGCTCTGGCTTACGAAAAGAGCGGGCGGTTGCAGGAAGCAGGTAAGAAGCTGGAGTCGGTGCACGCGGCAGCGCCGCAGGAAAAGCAAGTAACGTTGCTGTTGGCTGATTGCATCCTGCAGATGGGTGAGAACGACCGCGTGATTGCGCTCCTCCAGCCGCTCGAACAAGACAACCCGGACGATTTGGCCATCGCGTACATGTTGGGGACGGCGTTGATCCGCAAGCAGCGGATTGCCGAAGGGCAGGTTCTGCTCGATCGCATCCTGCGCAACGGCGACAGCCCGGAGGCGCGCTTTCTTCTCGGGACGCGGTTTTACGAATCAGGCGATTATCCGGCGGCCGTGAAGGAACTTGCGGGAGCCGTCGCGCTCAATCCGAAACTGCCGCAGCTTCAGTCCTACTATGGGCTGGCGCTTCTGAATACCGGCGATCCGGACGCTGCTGCTGCCGCCTTTCGCAAGGAACTGGCGGAGAATCCCAACGACTACCCTTCCAACCTGGCCCTCGGCCAGATCCTGACCGTCGCCAGAAAGTTCGATGACGCCATGCCGCTGGTCCAGCGAGCGCTGTTTGTGCGTCCTCAATCGGCAGACGCGATGCTGGCTCTCGGAGAATGCTTAAGCGGCGTGGGTAAGTTTCAGCAAGCGCGCGAGCATCTCGAGGCAGCCGTACAAGCCTCACCGGCGTCTTTGGAAGCTCACCAGGCGCTGCTCTCGGTCGATGCTCGGCTCGGCTTGGCGCCCGAAGCGGCCCGCGAACGCGCCACGGTAGAGCGGCTTCAGCCCGCGTCGAACAGCGGTGGTCCCGCGATTCATGCCACCGCGCCCGACTTTGAGCTGGCGGACGCCGCCAGCAAGAGCAGCGTCACGCTGAGCGAGTTCCGCGGTAAGAGTGCCGTGGTGTTGGTCTTTGGCAGCTACACCTGCCCGAATTTCCGCGATTCGGCCGATGCGCTGAATACCCTCTATCAACACTACGGCAGCCATGCGCAGTTCTTTCTGGTTTACATCCGCGAGGCGCATGCGGAGGGCGATTGGCAGAGTTCGCGCAACGAACGCGAGGGCATCGCCCTGGAACCGGTCAAGACAATGGATGAAAAAGAGGGTCACGCTGCCATGTGCAGCCTCAAGCTCCACCTGCAATTCCCCGCCCTGGTGGACAAATTGGACGGACGGGTGGAAGCTGCCTATCATGCCTGGCCAAGCCGTGCCTTCGTAATTGGTAGCGACGGCCGCGTCCTTTACAGCACGCGCCTCACGCAATTGGACTTTCGCGCTGAGGATATGGAATCCGCGCTCCGCGCCGCGATCGGGACCGTTATCAGGTAGAGCGTAAGAAAAAAAATCTACAGCCGCTTACAGAGTGTATCTTCCGGCTGTTCGGTCAAAATACGGAGTGTCGCAAAATGACCATACGGCCTTCGCAAATTAGAGCTTGACATCACGGCTGCAGGCATGAAAGCATTACGCCCAGTCGGGCCGACTAAGTTTTTTTTGTTGTTGTAATAATTGATTCAAGGTATCGGCAATTTCGGTTTGGAGTCGCAGATCGCAACAGCGCCTAAACCGTTACAGTAGAAGGGGTTTTGGCCTCAAAGGCATTTGGCAGGTTGCAGGGCTAACCTGTTGGCGTCTGGTCGGGTAGTCAAACTGAGGGGGTAAGTATGTTGAAGCGCGTTTTTTTCCATGCCGTGGCAGTTTGCGGTCTGGTCCTACTTGTGGGAAGTTCCGCGCCGCTGCGATCCCAATCGATCTTCGGAAATATCACGGGAACGGTGTCTGACACGTCTGGGGCCACCGTACCTGACGCCGACGTGCTCCTTAAGAACGTCGCAACCGGAGTGGTTCGGAAAGTTACTACCAATGCGGACGGCTACTACTCTTTTTCGTCGGTGCCCGTCGGTTCCTATACCTTGACGGCCCAAGCTACTGGTTTCGAAAATCAGGTGATCGCAGGTATCGGAGTTGAGGGCGCTGCCAGCCTGAGTTTCCCCTTTAAGCTAAAGGTCGGCAAAGCGACCACTGAGATTGAGGTCACCGCGAGCGCGGACCAGATTATTCCTGTGGACTCTGGTGAAAAGACCGTCACACTGACCCAGAAGCAGTTGCAGGACTACACTATTGTGGGCGCAGACGCTGCCGAATTCATCAAGATTTTGCCAGGCTTCGCCCAAATCAACAAGCAAGACAACATGAGGACGGGTACCGACTTCAACGGCACGGTGATCGGCATCAACGGCAACGGTGATGGCGGCAGCCAGAGCCCGCTGAACGGCGCCTTTGCGGCTAACGGACAGGGACCCGGCAACATTGACATTACGGCAGACGGCGCCCACGTCTCCGATCCCGGTTGCAACTGCGCCACCCCCGTGAACCCGAATACCGACATGATTCAGGAATTTCAAGTGCTCACCTCGAACTTCGGCGCGGAAAACGCGAAGGGCCCGATCGTCATCAACTCCGTCGCCAAGTCCGGCGGGCATGATTTCCATGGTCTTGTCGCTATGGACGCCCGCGACTACTCACTGAACTCGAACAGTTGGCTGAACAATAACCTGTCAATTCCCAAGCCCCAGAACAAATTCTTTTACCCTGAGGGCCAAATCGGCGGACCGGTGCTGATTCCGGGAACCGACTTCAACAAGAGTCGCGACAAGCTTTTCTTCTTCACCGCCTTTGAGTATTACTATCAGACCCTCGATACGGGCACGGTGGGAGGGAACGTCCCGTCGAACGACATGCGGCAGGGCAACTTCACGCCGGCCGCGCTGGCAGCCGCGGGTGGTAGCGGCCTTACCGCAGGTGGCCCCCTCAATAGCACTTTGACGAATTGCACAGTGTCAACCCTATCCTGCCCCTTTCCCGGGGGAATGATTCCCAGCCAGTACATTGACAAGAGCGGACTGGGCTACCTCAACCTCTACCCGCAGCCGGCAAACCCTGGGGGAGGTAACAACTATAACGTGGACGAGGCCTTTAATCAGAATTCCTGGCAGTGGCTGTCGCGTGTGGACTACAACATCAGTGACAACACCAAGCTCTTCGTGCGGTATAACCTCCAAAAGGAGACTCAACAGTTTCCCGTCGGCCTGTGGTGGAGGAATGCAGACCAGATCCCCTACCCGACCCCGGTCCTCGGCAAGAATCGGTCAGACTCCGTTTCGGCATCACTGACCCACGTCTTCAGCCCGACGATGTCCAACGAGTTCGTCTTCGCCTACACTTACATTAACTTCCCGAACGTTTTCAAGGACCCCGCAAAGGTCAGCCAAAAAGCCCTCGGCATCCCTTTCAACGGCATTTCTAACGCCAAAATTGACCAGATCCCTTCCATTACGGACTGGGGAGGTGAAATGGCAACCCTCCTCAATCCGAGCGGCTTCCAAATCGGCGGGAGCCAGGGGCTGTTCGCCACGAAGTACCTTCCAACGGTCAGCGACACCCTCTCGAAGGTTTGGGGGACGCATACTCTGAAATTCGGTTTCTATTATGAATTCGTGATCAATAACCAGCCAAGTAACAATAACGCTAACGGAGAGATCATTGATGCGCCGTGGGGTGCGGGCAGCACCGGTAATTCATGGGCTGACCTGCTGACGGGGTTCAACACCCAATACACCCAAAGCAACAAAGACGTTCTGCACAACGAGGGCTACAACACGGCGGAGGGTTTTGTCCAGGATAGCTGGAAAGTCTCCAGGCGCCTGACCCTGACCCCGGGTATACGGATCTCGCATTTCGGCGCCTGGTACGACCGGGAGGGAAACGGCTTCGCGATTTTCGATCCCTCGCTCTACGTGGCGGGTTCGGCGGAGTCATCGGGGACGGGATTTAACTGGCATGCGAAGGATTCCAAAGTGCCTCTCTCCGGCTTCCCAAATCGTACGTTTTTCTATGCCCCTCGCATCGGTGCGGCCTACGATCTGTTTGGCAATGGTAAGACCGTACTAAGAGGCGGTTGGGGCGCCTTCTATTATCATAACGCCCAGTTCACAAACGGTTTAGATACACCGCTTGGCGTCCAGAGCCCGACTCTCAACAGCGTTCCATTTAATAGTACCGACTGGTACGCCCTCGCGAACGCCAAAACCGTTACCCCCATTGAGAGCAGCACGTTCGGTACGGCGCCTTTCGCTGCCGCGGGCGTTAGCTCGACGGATAACACGACCCCACGGACATACAGCTACTCGTTTACGGTTGATCAGCGACTAGCGTTTTCTTCACTTCTGGAAGTCTCCTACGTGGGGAACCATAACAGCAACCAGTTGAACGCCACCGGCACGGGGACTGAAATCAATACTGTTCCGTATGGAACGCTGTTTAATCCGAAGACTTGGGGGGGCACGGGCACCGGGCCGAATATCGGCGCCGGCGAGTATCTCTACGCGCCTTATCCAATTTACCAGACCATTAACATATCGAATCACAACTTATACTCCAACTACAACGCGCTGCAGATAAGCTGGGTGCGGCAGAAGGGCCGCTACGACTTCACCCTGAACTACACTTACGGCAAGGCCCTTGGCTTGGTGGGTTTGAACCAGCTCGATCTGTCCCAGGATTACGGGGCGGAGCCTTTCGACCGTCGCCATATCTTCAACGCCGCCTATTCGGTGAACTTGCCTGATCCTGTGCACGGCAACAAGCTGGCAGGGGGCTTTGTCAACGGGTGGCAGTTGTCGGGCATTACGCAATTCCAAAGCGGCGTGAACATGACGGCCAATTCCACAAACCAGGGCTTCAACGCGACAGGGAATATCACTGGGGTTTACGCCAGCGGCTATCCCACCTCCATCGGCAACATAGCGGTTGGCACCCAATCGATAAACGGTACGGACCAGATTCCTCTGAATCCTATCCTCACGTGCAATCCCAGAGCCAACCTTGGCCCGAATCAGTACCTGAACGGGAATTGCTTTGCCTTACCGACCGCTCAGGGGCAAAAGTCCCCGACCGTCCTGCCGGCATTCTACGGGCCATCGTTCGTCAACAGTGACCTGGCGCTTTTCAAGAACTTCCAGATCAGCGAGTCCAGGAAATTGCAGCTTCGCTTTTCGGCTTTCAATTTCTTGAACCACCCGGTCTGGTCTTTCACGACCAGCGGACCAGGTACAGACGCTCTGTATTTGCACTACGGTCCGGACGGCAATGGCGGTGCGACGCAGACTAACTCGGCCTTCGGATATGCCCCGGTCAAGTTAGGCAGCCGCATCATTGAAATGTCTGCGAAGTTTTTCTTCTAGCTCCCATGGCTGAACGCCCGGCTACCGAGAAGCCGGGCGTTCGGTTATAATATTTTGAGCGATGGGAGGCCGCACAGCAGAACGCGCGTCAGCTTTTTTGACTTCGCGGTTGCTGTGCGGCTTTTCCGTCTTGTTCCTGCCAGCCGCTTTTGCCCTCGGTCAGAAGACCGGCCAACCCAGCCAGTCGACCAGCAAGTCGCCTGCCGCAGAGGCTTCAGCGGCTTTCAACGCCTTGCTTAGCAAAGCCACGGCAGCTCGTGAAGCGGACCATACAGATGAGGCCATCCGTCTTTATCAGCAGGTCGTAAGGGCAAAGCCGGACGATCCAGAAGGTTGGTGGTATCTGGGCACGCTCTATTACGAGTCGGATCAGTACTCGGACGGCCGCATTGCATTCCGGCACGTCACCGGCTTGAAACCAGGTGTATCTTTGGGATGGGCGATGCTGGGCTTGTGCGAATTTGAAACCAGGGATTACGACAGCGCGCTGGAGCATTTGGAGCGCGCCGACGCGCTCGGGATTCCCCACCAGGAGAGCTATTATGACGTCGCCCGATATCATTTGGCGCTTCTGCTGACGCGAGCAGGCCGATTCGATGCCGCGACGGTGGTGCTGGCGGACTTTGCCGCGCACGGCGACGAAAACCCCAAATTCACCGAGGCTATGGGGCTGGCAGGTCTTCACAAGCCGCTGCTCCCCTCCGAACTCCGGCCGGACGAACGCGAGATGGTGTTGGACGTCGGGAAAGCCCTGTGCGATGACGCCGCGAAACGCGCGACGGACATCGCGAAGGATCGCCTGGAACTGCTGCGCAAATATCCTGACACTCCCGAGATCCATTTTGTGGCGGGCATCCTGGCGCTGGCCAGCGACTCCGACCAGGCACTGGAGGATTGGAAGTCCGAGCTCAAGATCTCACCCGATCACCCGCGGGCGCTCGTCAGTATCGCCGCCGAGTATCGCAGGCGCTCCGAATTCAAGGAGGCCTTGCCCTATGCCGAAAAGGCCGTAGCCGCGAGCCCTGGCGAGTTCGTGACGCACGCAGTTCTGGGGGAGGTCCTGGCGGAAGGAGACTTGGATGTGCCCCGCGCCATCCATGAACTTCAGATCGCGGTACGCCTCAACCCGTCGCAGCCCCAGGTCCATTTTGCGCTCGGCGCTGCGTACGCGAAGGCGGGACGCAAAGAGGAAGCGGCAAAGGAACGCGCCCAGTTCTTACGGCTGAGAGATCCCAGCGAGGCCGGAGTCGCGAAGCCACAATGAAATGGCGGTGGCAATTCGTGTGCCTCCTCCTATGCAGCGTCTCGAGAGTCGGCGCTCCGCAAAGCATCTCGCGCCCTGTGTCGGCTTGTGCCGCCTGCCATGACCAGGCCAAGTTCCAGCCGGCCACGGGTATGGCGCACGCTCTGGAAACGGTGGAAGAGTGTCAGACGCTCGTCGCTCATCCGCTCATGACGTTCCAGGACGCCCGGTATTCATACCGTATTGAACGCCGGGGCGACCAGAGCATTTATTCCGTCTCGGATGGAGTCGAGAGCCTGTCGATGCCCATTCGCTGGGCGATGGGAGCTAGTGCCGCCATCGGCGAGACTTACGTTCTCGAGAAAGACGGCCAATTGTATGAAAGCCGCGTCAGTTATTTCAGCGAACTGAAAGGACTCGGCATCACCATGGGCGCCGGGGGATCCATGCCGACCAACATTGTCGACGCTGCGGGCCGCGTCATGGGCCGTGACGACAAATTGCGCTGCTTCGGCTGTCACGCGACGAATGCCACCCAAGGCCGGGAGCTGACGCTGGACACGATGACCCCGGGAGTGCAGTGTGAGCGCTGCCACGGACCTTCTGACAAGCATCTTGCGGGGTTAAGGCAGGCCAACCCGGAAATGGGTGCCATGAAGCATCTGGGCGCTCTCTCCACGGACGAGGTCTCCACTTTTTGTGGGCAGTGTCACCGCACGTGGGAGGAAATCGCACTGTCAGGCAAGCTGGACATCACCGATATCCGCTTCCAGCCTTATAGGCTGGTGGGCAGTAAGTGCTATGACCCGGATGACGCCCGCATCAGTTGCCTTGCCTGCCACGACGTGCATCACGCTGTGGACACCAAGACAACCGATTACGACTCCAAGTGCCAGGCCTGTCATGCCGGCGGCAAACCGAAAGCGAGGACCTGCAAGGTGTCCACGAGCCACTGCGCTTCTTGCCACATGCCGAAAATCGAGCTGCCAGGAGCGCACCACCGGTTTACAGATCATCGAATTCGAATTGCGAGGGCCAATGAACCATTTCCGGGTTAGACTGGTTTTTTCACCGCGCGCTCAGATCGAGTCTCGGAAGAGCGAGGCTTCCAGCCCCGTCGATTGGCTTTGGCCCGTTGCCCGAAGGGCAAAGCCGTAGGTGAAGCGCAGCGCAACCTACGGAAGCGAATGAATGCATAATAGATTTGTCGCGGCCCTGGAAAGGGCGGGACTTTAGTCCGGCCGTTACAGCGTCCGTCGGATATTTGCCCCCTTCCGATCTCGGCACAGCTTGCATTCCCAAGCTGTGCCGAGATCGGAAGACAAAAGAGCGCAGTTACGCGCGATCGGCGGGGCTGAAGAGTCTGTGTGGAAACCGCGTGCTGTAGCAGCGGTCTGTGACCGCCGTACCTAAGAATCAATGGCTTCGGCGGTCACAGACCGCCGCTACAGCGCGCAACCATAGAGTTCTCACACAGACTCTGAAGCCCCGCCCTTTCCGAATCCTCGTGAGTCGTCATGTCGCTTCGCGACACCCCGAAGCATGAAAATGTCCACGAGATCGGTTCATGATCGACTCAGCCTGCGGCCTGGGGTGGTGAGCCCACCGTTGCCTGACCGAAATTTCCGGAACAGAAATGCCGGCTAAAGGTGTCGTGGCTACCTCGAACGGTCTAAGCAAGGGCATGCGGACACCGGCTCCTATCCATTTACTTGATTATATATAGCAACATAGGTCTAAGAGTCAAGGAAAAACGCGCGGCGACGCAGGGTGACCCGTCGCAGCGACCTCGATACGTTCGAATCAGCTTCGCTGGAGTCGGCCGAGACTTGCCGCGTGCCACTTTCCGTGTCAGATTGCGTTAGACTGGCAAGGGTCGCACTTCATTCGGCACAGGTCCGAACAGGACCGGCAGCTCCACTTGAGGGATGATTTGGACATCAAGACTATCGGCGTCGTGGGTGCGGGAACCATGGGGCAGGGCATCGCCCAGGTTCTGCTGCGCTCGGGGTACTCCGCGATTCTTTGCGATTCCTCAGCGGCGTTCTTGGCCAAGGGCAGGGAACGCGTCGAAAAGGGCTTGGCTCGAGATGTTGAGAAGGGCCGGCTCAGCACAGATGAGCGTGATCGGGCGCTCGTGCAGCTCAACGTCTCCACCGATCTCGAACCCGTAGCCACCGCAGATTTCATCATCGAAGCGGTAACGGAGAGCTTCGCTGTCAAGGCCCAGGTATTGGGTGAACTCGACAAGCGCGCCCGGTTGCAAGTGAGTCTGGCCAGCAACACGTCGTCAATTTCCATCACTCGCCTCGCCGCCGCTACTGGCCGGCCCACTCAGTTCCTGGGCTTGCACTTTTTCAATCCTGTGCCTGTCATGAAACTTGTGGAAGTCGTGCCGGGTCTTGAAACCTCAAACGAAACCCTGGAGACTGCTGAGAGACTTGCAACGTCGCTCGGCAAAACGCCGGTGCGCGTGAATGATTTTCCCGGCTTCGTCTCGAACCGCGTCCTGATGCCCATGATCAATGAGGCCATTTTTGCGGTCATGGAGGGCGTGGCGGAGCCTCAAGCGCTCGACGCCGTGATGAAGCTTGGCATGAACCACCCTATGGGTCCGCTCGAGCTTGCTGACTTCATCGGCCTCGACGTGTGCCTGGACATCATGAAGGTGCTCTATGACGGCTTTCGGGACTCGAAATATCGTCCTTGTCCGTTGCTTGAAAAGATGGTGGCAGCGGGACGGCTAGGCCGCAAATCCGGTCGAGGGTTTTACGAGTACAAGAGCTGATGGCGGTGGGCTTATCCGGAACTGAACGGCGGAATTATGCCGGGTTCGGGAAATGCGAAATGTGACGCAAAGGCGCCAAGACGCAACAAGAGATGTTTTGTAACTTTCGCTTTCTTCGCTTCTGGGCTGCTACGACTTTGGTCGTTCTGCGCCAGGCAATCGGTACGCGCCTCGTGGCATCCCCGTGCTCTCTGTGCCCAAAAGCCTTCAACAGTAGAGTAGGAGAGGAAGCTAAGCCAATGATCTTAACTGCCTCTCCCCTCGTCGAACCGGACGTGAGGGTTTCCCTCATCCAGCTCTCCAGCAACCGGAAGGTCGCAGACATGCACAGGCTCACCACCACCGCGTCGGCCGCCTCAGAGCCGCTCCAGTCCCAGGCGCTGGAAATGAGCGTAGTAGCTCACTCCCGGCGGCGGGCGGAACGGACGCTGACTGCGCCGTTGCGCGTGCTGCGTGAGTCGCTCCCCGACGTAGGAGTTGATCCTCCGGAAGGCCCCGCGCGGGTACCCAAACGAAAAGGAGTTCGCCCAGCCTTTCAGGTGCCGATTCAGCTCCTCGATCAGTTGGGGAAGAGGCTTGTAGCACTGCCGCGAGTCCGTCATCTCCCGCAGCTTGCCCTTCTCCCGCTGGAGGGCCTTCTTCGACGCCGTCACATTCAGGTAGCGATGCCCGCGCCCTCGCAGGTCGCGGTCGTACCGAAACGTGAACCCCAGAAAGTCCAGACTCGCTCCCTTCTCCCTCAGGTTCACCACGCGCGTTTTCTCCCGGTTGAGCTCCAGTCCCATCCAGGTTTCCAGCTTCGCTTCCAGGTACCCCGTCAGCCTCGGTCCCACCTCGCGCGCCAACACCACGAAATCATCGGCGTAGCGCACCAGTTTGGCCGGAGCCCACTGGGCCGGCCCTTGCGAGCCGTGGAACACCTTGTCGAACCAGTGCAGATACAGGTTCGCCAGCAGCGGAGAAATCACTCCCCCCTGCGGCGTTCCCTTCTGCGGACGGCTCACTTTCGGTGCCCCGCCCTTCCCCTCCCGCACTTCCACCACCGGCGTCTGCAGCCACATCCGGATCAACTTCAGGACCGACCGGTCCGCGATCCGCATGCGCAGGCAAGCCTGCAGCTTGTCGTGAGGGATCGAGTCGAAGTAACCCTTCAGGTCCGCGTCGTACACCACCTGATACCCGGCTTGCAGATGCCCGCGTATTTCGGCCAGCGCTTGGTGGGCCGAGCGCCCCGGTCGAAACCCGTAGGAGCAGTCCTCGAAATCTTCTTCGAAGATCGGCTCCAGGATCAACAGGGCCGCCATCTGCACCACCCGGTCTCGAATCGTGGGGACGGGTGTTTCATAATGCACCTTCCGCAGTAGCGTTTGGGGATACTTTGCCTTTCTGGAGTCTACTCGAGCGACGCACTCGGTCCTGGAGCTTCTGTTCGTCTGACCCAGTCAGTGTAATCCAGTATGGCATTCGTT
>DATJYK010000294.1:0-3677 GCA_035578005.1 Terriglobia bacterium | reverse complement strand
GCGCTTCGTTCGGGCCATTGCCCGAGCCAAATATCCAGATCCGCAGGCATCGCCATACGATCGTGATGAGCACGAGCGAGAAAGCTGGGCGAGGTCGACGGCTAACCAGCTTGTTAGCGCAGCGATGCTGGCAGCCGAGCGTTGTCCGAAGCCCGATCAGGTCGCGTTGCTTCGTGAAATCACCAGGCGATCGCTCTGGCACATGCCAAACTCCGACGACGAACTAAAAAAATTGCGGGACTATTTCAAAATCGAAAATCTGCGTCAGCCTCATCCAGGGGACGACAAGGCGCCAGAAATGTAAAGCGCGGGACCGAAGCCCCGCAACCTCCGTTACCACCGCACGAAGCAAATTCGGCCGTGACCCAGCCAATGTTGCAGACCATCGAATGGAACGCTTACCCGCTTCACATCCCACCGGCGAAGGAGCGTCTGCTGTTGATCGTGTCGGCGGCCGGCGAGCCGCCAAAGCTCAAGCTCATAGCCAAGAGTGAGGTTGTGATCGGGTATTGGACGGGTGATTCCTTTCGGCTGATGCCCGGTTGGCGACCGCCGCTGAATTGGCGACTGAGGGTTACCAATTGGGCTAGGATTGCGCCATGTTTGCCCGCGGGCATCGATCTCATTTACCAGAGAAGATTTCACCCCGACGCTAGCGATTGAGCGCTCGTGATCGAGAAACCTAGTCTTACTGAGTCAGAGTGTCGCGGCCTTTGCCGAGAAGAATCATATATTTGAGAAGACTCATCTTTTCAGCATGGAGAAAGGCTGAGATGGGTCTGGCAAGATCGGGGGACGTCGCGTCGCGGTTTTCGGCGTATGTTGAGGGTCTTACGAGCGTGATCGGGCACGCGGACCGAGCCAAACCGCTTCGCGATTACTGCACCGGTCTGATGATGCCTTGCGATCGCAAGAGTGTCGAGCCGATGGCGGCGATCACGGCTCCTGAGCGGACAGCAGCGCAACACCAGTCGCTGCTGCATTTTGTCGGTCAGGGCGACTGGTCGGACCAGCAGGTATTGGCCAAGGTCCGTGAGTTAGTGCTGCCGAGCATCGAACGCCATGGGGAGATCGAAGCTTGGATCATCGATGATACGGGCTTTCCTAAGAAGGGGCGGCATTCAGTCGGGGTTGCACGGCAATATTGCGGCCAACTGGGCAAGCAAGACAATTGTCAGGTCGCCGTGACCCTCTCGATTGCCAACCATCACGCGAGCCTGCCGGTGGCGTATCGCCTTTATTTACCAAAGGAGTGGGCGACCGACCGTCCGCGTCGGCGCAAAGCCGGTGTGCCCAAGGAGATCACCTTCAAAACCAAGCCGGCCATCGCGCTTGAGCAATTGCGCTGGGCCTGTGCAGGGGGCTTGCCGCGTGGTGTAGTGCTGATGGACGCCGGCTATGGCGCTGATACCGATCTGCGTACGAGCATCACAGATCTGGGCTTGAACTATGTGGCCGGCATCCAGCCACAAACGACCGTATGGCGCCCTGGCACTGGGCCGCGAGCGCCGAAGAAGTGGTCGGGGAGCGGGCGACCTCCGAAGTTGCTGCGACGTGATGGCAAGTATCAGCCGATCTCAGTTAAGAAGCTTGCGATTGGCCTGCCAATGGATGCTTGGCGCAAGATCACGTGGCGTGAGGGGACGGCAGAACGCTTAACCTCGCGCTTTGCCCGTGTGCGCATCCGTCCGGCACATCGAGATTACTGGCTCGCCGAAAGCCGGCCGGAGGAATGGCTGCTGATCGAGTGGCCGGAGGGCGAGGAGGCGCCGACCAAATATTGGTTCTCGACGCTTCCGGCGAACATTGGACTCCGTCAGCTGGTCGACACCGCCAAGCTGCGCTGGCGCATAGAGCGCGACTACCACGAAGTCAAACTGATCTTCAACAGCGCCGTTTACTAAGCCATTGAGTATTCGCGGCAATCCAGGCCGCTTCAGCGGCTTGGCACTACATTTGCGATGAGGGCCTGTGGTTCAGGAAGCCGCGGCGTCGCGCACGGTCGGCGGCAGCGCGACGCCCGCTGCCCGCAAGGCCAGGCTGGCGGCCGGGCACGGCGCCGAGCGGACAATGAAGCGTTTGCCGTCGTACTCGATCTCGGTCTCGGTCAGTGAGTCCAGATCGGCGATGATCTGCGGCCAGGAAGCCATGTGGCCGACTGCAGCGTTGCGCTCCTCCAGCGCTGTCTTCAGCACCAGCGCGAGGAAGCTGCAGAACACGTGACCGCGGATGGTCTCATCCAGCTTGTGGAAAATCGGCCGGGTGGAGAACAGATGTTTTGCCGTTCGAAAAGTCTGCTCTACCGTCCAAAGTTGCTTGTAGCAGAGCATGGCCTCGAGTGGATTGAGATCGGTATTGGTGCGCAACACGAAGATGCCGTCGAACTTCTTCTCCTGCTCGATCTTGTCGGGGTCGATCGCAAAGTGCTGCTCGCCGATCGTCTTGAGATAGCGCCGGAAGCCGGTATTGCCGACCAGTGCCTTGTCGCCTTTGGCGAGTTGGCGCTCCAGTGCAGCCACGATCGAAGCCCGATCGGCGGCGTCCTTTGCGGCCTCCTGGTGGTTGCGGCAGACGATGTAGCGCCGCCCCGCCAGCATCACCGTCTTGGCCTCGTAATCGATCTCCTTACCGCGCTTCGTCAACACCAGCGGCACGAACGGTGCCGGATCATCGAGCACCAGCTCGCGCACCAGCTTGTCGGTGCGCTCTCGTACCCCCAGGATGTACAACAGTCGCCGCGCCTCCAGCTCCGCCACGGTCTCGGCGCTGATCATGCCGCGGTCGGCGACCACGCACACGCGCGCGATGTCGAAGCGCCGGCGCAGCCGGTCAATCACCGGGATCAGCGTCGTCACGTCGGCGGTGTTGCCGGGCCACATCTCCGAGCAAACCGGCCGCCCGTCGCCGTCAATAAGCACGGCAAGGATCATCTGCCGCAGATCCGGGCGATGGTCCTTGCTGTAGCCGTGCTGGCCCAGCGTCTGCCCGCCGGCACCCTCAAAGTACAGACTGGTAGTGTCCATGAACACCAGGTCGAGCCGCGTGAGCAGATCACGCCTGCGCACGAACAGTCGCTCCTCCACCACGTCCTTCACACAGCGCGGGGCAAACGGCGTGCGGCCGTCCTGCTCCGTCTCCGGCAGCTCCTCGCCCAGCCACGCCATCGCCCGATAAAGGTGATGCAGACCGAGCCTCTCGACGCCGGCAATGGCGTAGTCCTCCCGCCAGCGCTCGGCCGCGCGATCGGAGCCGCTCACGAACAGCCGGTGCAGCACGGTGAGGAACACGGCGCGCTCCAGCGCAAAGCCGTGCTTGCGCTTGCCGGCGAGCTCCGTCACCACCGCTCGACAGCCGGTCTCATCCCACAGCCGCTCGAACACCAGCGCCGGTCCGATGCGACGGACTGCGATCTTGATCGCCGCATCATTGCTGGCCGCGCTCAGCACCATTGCCTTGGCGGCAAAGCGCGCACCCGAGCGCACCAGTCGTTCCAACTGACCGCTCGCCTGCAGCTCGTCGAACCGCCCGAGCGTTGCGATCACCTGTTGGCGCACCTGGTCGCCGTCGCGACGGCTCTCGACGATTTGCAGATAGGCGCGCCCGGCTGAGGTCTTGCGGCGGAAGTACATAATGGCGGCTCCGCATGCTGGTGCGCACACGAAAGCGCGATTCGATCA
>DATJYK010000293.1:0-14569 GCA_035578005.1 Terriglobia bacterium | reverse complement strand
TTCCTTTGCAGCATCCGCCATCTGAGCGGTCAGCGCTTCTCGGACCTCCAGGAGTTGACCGAGGCCATCCACGGCTGCTTCAATGCGCCTGTCAAGGCGCAACCGTTCGCGCGCCGCCTTCGCAATAGCCGCCTGCCGGCGCGCGCGGTGCGCTCGCTGCGCCAGTGTGGGATGCTCGAGCGTTTTTATCTCCGCCAGCAACTCTTCGCGGCGCTCTTTAAGCGCCGAAGACTCCAGCCGCGAGTCTTCGAGCTGGCGAATGCACTCTGCCAGATGGTTCGAAACGTAATTCTGGCCTTCAGCCCGTTGACGAGCCAACGCCTTTCGATCCGCCTCGCCCTTTTCGATCCGCTTCGCGATGAGATTCAGTTGAAGCTCGCAGGCTCGCAGCTTTTCTTCTAAGTCGCGTTGCTTGCACATGCTCTGCTGACTTCGTGGGCTCCAACGATTTGAACGATATTTCATTTTGGTGTCACCCCCCAGATTGCGATGTTTTTTCACCGTCTGCTCTACAGGCCGGAATCTTACAGGCCGGAATCTCTCAAGCCCTCAACGCCGAACGCGACTCGCGTTTCCAGTCTTCCGCTCGGCCGTGTGACACGCCTAAAAGCCCATTCCTGGAGGTCAAAGGCCGGATAACGAACGCGAGCTTTGGGACCGTCAGTCAACTTCAGGAAAGGCGGCCCATAGTTCCGCTGACGCCACCACTTCAGAGTGCATTCCTTCACACCAAGAAATTCCGCCGCCTCGCGGGTGGACAGCAATCGATTTTCAAAGTTTCCTTCTGTCATTCCGCATTCCTTTCAGGTTTCGCATGGATTCACGCTTAGCGCCTGTCCAACCATGCCTCAAAAGTTTCGCCAGTCTCAGGATTCCATTCTTCCCACTTTTCCGGCAAATCTGCTGGAATTAGCCCTCTGAATCTGCCCACGATCTTAAAGCTACTCGGAATCGCACGGTAAATGTACTCCTCCCGATGGGAGGAGAGTTCAGCCTCCCGGGATCTGCCGTGCGAATGCATGCTCTGTAATGTGGATGAGGTGGGAACGGAGTCAACAACTTTCATCTCATGGGGCGACCAGGAGCTGACCTGCCGATCTCGGTGCGCATAGAGTAAGTATGTCGCCTTGTGTCGCTCTAAACGGTCCAGCCTGCCGATCGAGAGGATCGCTGGCCCAAGCATCGCGAGCACGACTTCCCCAAGGAATTCTCCCCATTTCGGAGCCGACGTCTCGTACGTGTCAAAGAAAATTCGATCTCTCGGGGCGAAACCGTGTCCCCAGGTGGTGGTAATCAGGTAGAAGCTGGCCATCTTGTTCGGCAAGTGTGCTGCTGGGAAAGGCTCTGGCTGGAGGCACTCCTGTCTTTTCCACTCGCCCTTTGTGAAGGGAGGAACAAGGACAACCTTTCCCTCATCCTCTTTAACCTTCGCGTCGACAAGCCTTTCTTTTCGGAGTGCGTCGAGGGTTGAAAAGAGATCGCTGGCCAACTCCTGGTTCGCCCGAACAAAGACGTTTGTTAACGAAAATAGCAAAGACGGATCGATGCCCGTTTGCTCCCAAAAAAATTCTGCATCATCCACGCTCTGCTGGGCAGCAAGCGCACCGATCCTGATAAGGGCCTCAACCGAAGGGTTGGCTGAGCCAGATTCAAACTTTGACCATTGGCCCTGCTCAAGGCCAGCCATCTCCGATATCTCGATCTGTGTCCGATCGGCCCTCAGCCTTCTAATCCGTTCAGCAAGTTCGTTTTTTTCAGCCATCCACGGTCACCCACATTTTGTTGTTGACATCATCTATTCTCGGAGAATACTCTTATTCTTTGAGAATAGCTCGTCATGCTCAGAGATTACTACTAGGAGACGCTTTGATGGAAGTCCTAAAAACTAAAAATGATTTGGACCGGTTCTCGGACGCCAAGATTCGCGAGCTAATAGCCCGCGTTCTTAAACAATCACGCAAAAGTCGCATCCAGATCGCAGAGCAGCTTAGCGCTCTGACCGGACTTCCCGTGACAGTCAACATGCTAAACGATTGGTGCACCAAAAAGCGATTGCGGTTTCCACTATCGCTAGCCGCCGCCTTCTGCGAAGTAACCGGCACAAATGATCTCTTGCTCGCTGCGATGGGAGATCAGCTCCGCAGGCGGGTGATCTTGGGACATCGTGCGGTTGAACTGCGAAGCCTTCTTGCGGCGATGAGCGATGAAGCGGCGATCCTCGCGCAAGAGGCGCCAGCGAAGCGCAAACGATACCGCCGCGCGAAATGAGTTTTTTCACGGACACAGCCCGGCGCCGAAAACGCCGGGCCGATCCTAACCCAATCAAAGGAGGTAGTCCCTTGAAAAAGGCTACATCGAAAGTACAAGAAGTGAAAGCTGAACCACAAGCTGTTCCCGCGCCGCAGGCTGAAAGGCGATTGCTTCCACTACTCAATCTTGAGGCACCCAGGCCCCGTGAGAATTGGGCGCACTACTCCTGGGAAACCCTCATGCAGTTCCTGGAGTACCCGAATCTTGAGGATGCCGAGATGGTGTTCAGGCGTGCTTTTGAACGAATCTCAGCTTGGGGAGACCTCGCTCGGCAAGATTTGCCGAGCGTGCCCGAAGAGACCTGGCCGGCAGTCTTTGACGCGGTGGAGTTGGATATCTGTATGATGCGAAAGGCATTCGAAACAGTCCACGACGAACTCGAAAAAATCCTCCGCGAAGAGCGGGGGGCAGTGGTAACCAAAAAGTGGCCGCTGGAGAAAACAAGCTCAGCAAATACAAACCAGCAATCGTAAATGACCGCTTGGCTCACAATTCGAGAGGTTGAGAGGTTCGAGAAGGTCTCCCGGCAAGAGGTATACAACCGCCTTGAGCCGGGAGACCTTAACCCGCTCATCTCGAAGCCGCGTGATGACGGCAAGCCCGGAAAGCTAATTCTCGCCAGATCGATGACGCCCGCCGCGCAAGAGCGCTGGCGCCTCGATATCCTGCAACGCGCCTCGGAAGAGGCCGCGCCGCCCGCTCTTGCTGGCCAGTGCGGATTATTCGAGGCTACAGAAGTAGACCGCAAGATCGGAGCGTTGAGCGTGGCCGGTTCCGAACGCGACTTAGTTTTCCGCCGCTTCCGAATCATCGAGCCGCTTTTTAATCACGAGTGGAAGGCGCGTGGGTACACATCGAAACGAGCCTTCAGAGAAGCGCTCGCGAAAGCCAATCAGACATCGACTCGCAAGATTGAACGGTGGGAAGAGAGATGGAGACGGCGGGAGAATCCGATTGACCTTCTCGACATCCCGCCCGGCCCAGAACGCGGCAGCGTCACGATTCTCGATGCGGATATGCGCGCCCACCTGATCGACTGCTACAGGATCAAAAAGCTGAAGCCAGGGCAGTGCTATACCTCGCTGGTACGCTACCTTGAGCGTAAGCAGCTGTCAGCCGGTTGCAACGTGCATCACCACTACGTCATCCCGTCACGGCCCACGGTCAGCCGTTATCTGAAGTCTCTTAGTCCAATCGATCACGCCGCGCGGCAAGGACCGGACGCGCTGAAGGCAGCACTCCCTCACATTAAGCGCACCTATCGGGACATCCACTCGCTTGACCGCGTGGAAACCGATGAGTGCAGATGCAATTTCTTCTGCTACAAGACAGACCAGAAAAGCGTTCGAAAGCGGTTTTGGCTGCTGACCTTCTATGACGAACGCTCCATGTTTCCGCTGGTGTGGAAGCTGGTGGAAGGCGACAAGTACGAAAAGCGGCATGGCATCAAGGAAGAAGATGAGATCGAACTGCTAGAACGCTTGGTGCGTGAGTTTGGCGTGCCACGCGCGCTGGTTTCAGATCGCGGCCGGTTCCGTGGCGGGACCTTTGGCGGCAACGACCGGTTCAAGGAAGCGGACGGCATTCTGGACCGGTTCGGCATCACACACGACATGCCGCGCGAGAAGAATCCTCGCGGCTCCCGCCTTGAGCGCTTCCATCGTTTTCTTGCCGATCAATCCCGCACGATCCCCGGATGGATCGGCGCCAATACCACAGAGCGTGAAATGGCGCCGGGAGATGCGCAGGTCGAACTCCATGACCAATGGATTGCGGGAAAACTGCCACAGACGCCGCTGCTTTCAACGGAAAAAGCCCTTCTCAAGATCAATGAGTGGATGGAGCAGTGGCGCGCGCATGAGAGCCAAGGCACGGACATGGATGGTTTCTCCCCGCGTGCTGTTTTCGAGCACAACATCGCGGTCGGAGGACTGCGCAAGGCGAGCGAAGAGGAGATAGATAGGAACACGGCAGAGCACCGCGAACTGACCGTCCGCGAGGGAGGCTTCGTCCAATTCCACAGGACGTGGTACGACAATCCTCAACTGGTGAACTATCAAGGCGAGTGCTTAGAAGTTACCCGCTCCCGCCACGACCACGAGAAGATATGCGTACTGGTGTCTGACAAGCCTAGGCTAATCATCGTTGCCGCCCGAACCCGTCTGACTGGTGCTAAAAACAAGGCCCAACTGGCAGCAGAGATGGAGTGGCGGACGCGGATGCGCAAGCGGATCGGCGCCACAGTCGAGCCGATGGATTACGATCCGGGCTCTGAGTTATCACCTATTCAGCCGGAAGTGCCGAAGGCCGCGCCGCCAGCGGCTGAAAACGAGATTTCAAGCATGGAATGGCAGATGGAAGGCAACCACCATCAACGACACGTTGAAGCGTGGGACTTCGCGGATTTGGAGACTTAAACGCCCATGTTTGACATCGTGCGCCGCGCTCTTGGTGCCTGCCCAGAACTGATCTCTGAACTTCAAAGACGCGGCCTCTTTTTGCGGGATGAAATGGCAGAGGTTCGCGATTGCCTTCGCGAACACCCGTCAGAGCCTACGGCGCCGCTTGGCAGCGTCCAATTTGCCACCTTGCTTGCCAATGGAGATGCGCAGCTCACAACCTGCGCAGTGGCGCGCGGGATCGTCACGCGCGAAGAGTTGGTGTGGATCAACCGCCTGCTGAAGCTGAAGGCGCCAAACGCAACCCGCGACGAGCTTACCCGCACTGTGGAACGAAGGATCGAAGGGAGAGAAAGCTATGGCCGGCCCAGACACCCCGGAATCACAGGCGCCCGTAAACGCACTCGTTAATAGCGTGGTCAAGCGCCTTTCGACTCTCGCCACGCGCGCTTTTCAAAAGAAGTGGATCATCACGTTCACCGCTCCAACGGGAGTGGGCAAGTCCACGGCTGTGGACTATGCCGAGCGCAACCTGCCCTTTGATCGGTTGGTGATCCGGTGCAAGTCAATCACGACGCGCTATTCGATCCTTCACACAATGGGCCTTGATCGTGGTGAGAGGTGGAATACCCACGGCCGGAATTGGATGCGCGCCTCAGACCTTTACGCCCGCATCGTGGAGAAGGTCCGCGAGCGCCCATATCTACTGATTGTGGATGAGGCGGACCGCCTGCGAACAGACTGTTTCGAGATGCTCCGGGACTTTTGGGATGATGCCAGGTTGCCGATCCTGCTGGTGGGCAACGAAGTGTTGACCGACAAGCTTAATCGCCAGCACGAGCGCCTTTTCCGCCGCATCCGCGTCCGCTTTGCGCAGCCACAGCTCCGCGAGGCGGAACTGCGCGACGTGCTGGACTTCATGGGCCAGGGCGTGACAGATGAAGAGTTTTCGCTGCTTTGGAAGCTGGTGGGTGGATCGCCCGGCTTTGCCGAGGCGTTGATCGAAAACGCCAATGAGATTGCTGCTACCAAAGGCTCGAAGCGCACCATCGAAGCGTTGGTTGGCGCCGTCAAGTACTTCCCGACTCTGCGGAAGGCTGTGTGAAGTTGTAAAATTCAGTTTACACGTTTTCCACAGGTCGGTTTACAAGTTCTCTCCGGTTGTGGCATCACCTCGTAGTCACTTGACAAGCCCTAAGTCACACATCTACATGCTCTTACGATGTTCTAGGCTGGCCGCCACACTTCGGTTTACACACCAGTCGCTCATGCTACGTCTTTAAGTCCTTTTGATTCAATCAACCGTGTAAATTTTACCTGTAAACTTGCCGCATGGCCCGCCACGATCTGTGAACAAAATGGTTATTCCAGGCGCCTGATTCTAAATCAATTACAATCTGCTGCTACCTCCTGCAACTATGAACAGTCATATTCGCTCAAGCTGAAGCATTGCGACTTTCCTGAATCGCGCCGAATGCAGCCGCAGCGGCAGCAATGGTACGGTCAGTGTCCGCCTCCGTGTGGGCCGAAGAAAGCATCACGCACTCGAACTGCGAAGGCGGCCAGTAAATGCCCTGCTGCAGCATCGCTCGGAAAAATGTACCGAAACGAGCGGTGTCCGATTTGCGGGCGCCGGCATAGTCCTCGACCGGCTGCGCGGCGAAAAATGGCGTCAGCATCGATCCCCTGCGATTCAAAGTTAAGGCTACACCCTTCGTCTGTGCCTCTTTGATGAGACCATCGGCCAGCCCTTGGGAAATGCTCTCAAGCCGCTCATAGAAACCCGGCCGGCCGATGACTTCGAGCGTTCTGATGCCGGCGGCTACAGCCAACGGGTTGCCAGAGAGCGTTCCAGCCTGATAAACCGGTCCCGCGGGCGCGACCTGATCCATCAAGTTTGCCCGGCCGCCATAAGCGCCCACAGGCAACCCACCGCCGATGATCTTGCCGAGCGTGGTGAGGTCAGGCGAAATCCCGTATAGTTCCTGTGCTCCCCCAAAGGCCACGCGAAAGCCCGTGATAACCTCATCGAAAATCAAGACGGTCGCTTGCTCCGCCGTGAGCTGGCGCAGGCGCTCGAGGAATCCCGTGCGGGGCACAACGCAGCCCATGTTTCCAGCGATAGGCTCCACAATCGCAGCGGCAAGCTGGTTCCGATGCGTCCCAAAAGCCTCCTCCAGCGCGGTCAGGTCGTTGTAAGGAATTGTCACGGTAAGTTCCGCCAACGCACCTGGAACACCCGGGCTGTCCGGCAATCCTAAGGTGGCAACGCCCGAACCCGCCTTCACCAACAGGCTGTCCCCGTGTCCGTGATAGCAGCCGTCAAATTTCAGAATCTTGTCTCGCCCCGTGGCGGCGCGCGCCACTCGCAGCGCAGACATCGTGGCCTCGGTACCGGAGCTCGTCAGCCGCACGCGTCCAATCGAAGGAAAGGCTTGTTGAATGCGACCGGCCAGCTCCACCTCGCCGGCGTGGCAGGCCCCAAAGCTGGTACCGTTTTTCGCGGCTCGCGTTATCGCTTCGACGATCTCCGGGTGGGCGTGACCCAGGATCAGCGGACCCCAGGACATCACGTAGTCAATGTACTCGCGGCCGTCCACATCAAAAATCCGCGAACCGGCTCCCCGCTCGATGAAAACGGGTTCGCCCCCCACAGCCCTAAATGCCCGCACTGGAGAATTGACGCCGCCAGGCATTCGTTCGAGCGCGGTCTTGAAGAGTTGCTGGGACTTGGTCATGAGAAGTCAACAGTTCACAGTCAACAGTTCACAGTCGACAGTTGAAAGTTAAACACCTGGGAGCGCGGGCCTCTCGCCCGCCCGGCGAGATTGTCAATTGCCGATTGACGATTCAAGGCGTGTCCGTCCAATCGGCAATCGAAAATCGTCAATCATCAGTGGAAAGAGCGGGCGAGACGCCCGCGCTGCCAGGAAATCTTCATACCTTTGCCGTTCCCGGTGACGAGCCGCTCCAAGGCCCTCCGATCATGCTATCCCCGGATGATCGCAGGAGGTCTCCGAATGAGCGTACGAAGGTCCAGCAAACTCTCGCAGCCAGGCTGGGATAGGTCTGTGACCCGTCGATCAGATCCTGCATCAGTTGCCGGAAGGCGCGGCTCCTACGCGCGTACTCGATCATTCGCGTCACTGAGGACTCACCGAGAAATGTGCCGAGGTAGAACCGGTGCGAAAGCCGGGCGCCAAAAGCCAGCTTTCTGACGAAGTCACGCCGCACGCGTTCGGGGTACCTTTCGGGCACACCCTCCAGAATTGAGTCCGCCAGCAGCTCGCCTGATCGCATGGCGAAATAAATTCCCTCGCCCGTGATCGGGTCCACGAGGCCCGCGGCGTCTCCAGCCAGAGCCCAACCGGGACCGGCGAGCGTGAGGTTCTTCCAGCTTGCGCGGCTGAGCGTAGGAAGCACGTGGCTGAAAATGGGCGCCCTTAGCGTCTGTGTGAAAACTCGACCGTCGCGCTGTAGCGGCGGTGTCCTCACCGCCGAACCCGTTGATTTTCCGGATCCGGCGATGGGGACATCGCCGCTACGGCGCGAGTCTTCACACAGACTCTTCAAGGCGGCGTCTGAATCGTAGCCGAACGCCCGCATGAAGGCGTGTAGACGACTTTTCAATCCGGCCATTGCCGAAGCGCCGATCTTGCCGGCGATGCCGATGGAGAGATGGTCGGGGCGCGGAAAGGCCCAAGCGTAGCCTTCGAAGTTCTCGAAGAACTGGACGCGAACCGGGCCGTCGCCGCCCGGCGCGTAATAGCCGAAGGTCTGGATGAAGTCGTCAGGGCCGAAGTCCGGAAGCAGGCGGCGGCGCAGCGCCGTGCGCGCGCCGGCAGCGAGAATTAGCCGGTCGCAAAAGTAGCGCCCGTTTCTTGACTGAAGCTCCCAACCGTCCCCTCTGCGCTCGAACCCGAGCACTCGCTCCGCGATCACCTCAGCTCCGGCCTCGCAAGCGCGGTCAAGCAGCAAGCTATTCAGGACGCTGCGCGAGTAAATGGCGAGCGGGCGGGCAAGCTGCAAGCGCACCGCGTCCCCGTTCGCCGCCACGAACTCCGCGTCACGAATCAGCGTGTGCGGCTCGGTGGCGTCGAGTAGAAAGGGATACCGGCGAAGAGCTTTGTGCGTCAGGCCGCCGCCGCATGGCTTCTCCCAGCCGAGCTTTTCCTCGAACACCAGGACGCGAATCCGCGCGCCGCCACTCGCCAGGCGCTCCGCGGCCGTCGCTCCGGCGGGACCGCCTCCAATGATGCCGATGGTTTCCATATGACGATCTGAGGATGAGGATAGCATACGCCGCGACGCGGGGCTGGGGCGTAGCAAGCGGAGCAATTATGACACCAATCTTCTTCCCCATTCGATGCAAAACTTCTCGAAAATCCCAGTTTTCTCTCCCGCCGCGAACCACATAACCCGCCAACTTATTCATTCCTTTTTACATTCCGGGGTACTACGGGTGTTTCTCACTTTTCTCAGCTTTCTCGATGGCATTTCCGGATTTCGCCGGGCTCGGTTGCTTGTAACCGGCACATAACCCCGTACGTCACTGATTTGACTCGACATTCCGGCCTGCCAGGGATTTTGCCCGATGCCGCAGGTGTAACCGGTACTTTGAGCAGATGTAACCGTTACTGCTAAGTAAAGTAGCCGCCGGACGCGCTGTAACATTCCTGTAATCATTTCTCCGACATTGGCCGTGAGACCGCCTCCGGCGTTTCGCAGATTATATCCGGGCGATAAGGTCCGAATCACGGCAGCCACGCCTCCTTGGTAGCACAGAGGGCATCGCTTGTCAAGCGAAGATCGTGCCTCTGTTGACGGGCTTGTAGCGTTTATAAGTAGGCTACATTAAGAACGTCCGTATCCGTGGGCGTTTCGGCGAACGGTTTTCAGGGGACCTCGTCATTATGGATTCTGGTTGCCACAACACGGCGACCGGCGCAAGATTCGGCAAAGAGCTGAAGAAGAGGGTGTGCAAGTGAAATTCAAGTTGCGTCGGATACTTGACGTGTTCCGCTCTCGGCGCAGCTTTGGAGTGCGGCAGCTTGCTGCCGCTTTGGTGAGGCCAGCTTGCTGGCCGGTTCCTGGATTCGAAAGCCCAGGGTGGCCGCGAGCAAGCTCGCGAGACGAAAGCGGCAGCAAGCTGCCGCACTCCAAAGCTGTGCCGAATCCTGGTGAGGAATGCAGACTAGGCTATCTTCGCCGATACGGCTTCGGGCGCAGTCACGGAGGCTGGTTTCAATGAGGACCGCGTTGTCTGCCACGCGCCGAGCGCTTCTGCCGAGAGCAGGACCAGCGTGATCCACATCAAGTCCGCCGTCAGCAAGTGAAGCAGTTGCATGGCCAGAGGAGCCAGAAGGGCGAGGTTGAGCACTCCGAGCAGCAACTGTATCGCAACCAGCGCCACCAGGGCGTAGGCCAAGCGCTTTGCCCCGCTAGAAACAGACGAACCGATGGCACGCACGCCGAGCAAGATGAGGTATCCGCCCGCGGCCACCGCGATCAGGGGATGAACGATCCGCAGCCGAAGCAGCGGATTCGCCGAGGCCGAGAAGTCCAGTTGGAATCCCTGGGCGAGCGAAGCGGCAGGGAAAAGCGTGTCACTGAGCGCGGCAATTGTCCCCGTCAGCGCCGTGGCCAGGGCGGCCAGCAGACCGGCACCGTACCACAGATACACTCTCACGTCCACACGGTCCGCCTTTGGGTAGCGGTGCAGTTTGCAGTCACCGACCACCCCGGCCTTCGGCCACCCCTCCTCACCGAGGAGGGGACTTGTTAGCCTCGATTCCTCAAGCCTCGATTCCTCAAGCCTCGATTCCTCAACTTGGGATTCGCCACTGGTACTCATCCGGGGAGCAGTTCCCCTCCTCAGTGAGGAGGGGTGGCCGAAGGCCGGGGTGGTCGGTAACAAATCCCAACCTGCACCATTACCCGCCTCCGCGGCCGTGGGTTCGGGTTCCTGGAGCGATTGTGCCGCCGCACGCGGCGCCCCGGCGGCTCGCGCAGCGAGCGCAATCGATGCCAGCAACAGCAAGGTATTGATGAGATGTAGTGAGAGGACCCCTGCACGAGTGAGCGAGGCGTTGTTCCCAACCTGGCCGAACAGGACCAGGGCTGCGCCGATCAAGCCTTCCGTCAAGGTGAAGATCAAAGCGGCCGCCGCGTAGCGCCGGACCGCGTGTCCGGACGCAAACTGCCGAAACGCGAAGACGAGCAACAGCACCACCAGGATCACGGCAACGCCGCTGCTGGCGCGGTGAGCAAACTCGATGAGGGTCGCGATCTGGGCGGCGTGCGGAATCACCACACCCTGGCAAAGCGGCCAGTGCTCTCCGCAACCCGCGCCTGAGCCGGTGGCCCGCACCACGGCGCCCCAAAGGATCACGACAAGATTGTAGGCGAGCACGCACCACGCGTAGAGGCCGAAGCGCCGGTTCCAGGAGGATGAAGCTGAATCACTCATAAGCGGAATCGTAGCACAGCTTACGTCCTCGAATAGTCTGGGCCGAACTTGGTGGTGCTGTTATTTGAGGAGACCGGATCGCAGTCATTCCCGCGAAAGTGGGAATCCAATTCTTTCACACTGGATTTGCAAAAGGCTACACAATCGATTCCCGCCTTCGCGGGAATGACTACGCTTCGAAAGGGATTCCGTATTGCAAATGACACCACTACCGCGAAATTTGGTGACTTGCGGAACGGCGACTTGCGGAACGCTGCCTCACTCCACGGTCACGCTTTTCGCGAGGTTGCGAGGTTTGTCGACGTCGCAACCGCGGAGCACGGCGCAGTAATAGGCAAAGAGCTGAAGAGGCACGACGGTCAGGAGCGGCGTGAGGATTTCGTGGTTCGTCGGCACCTCGATCACGTCGTCCACCAGCGGCCCGAGGCGCGCGTTGCCGGCGGTGGTGACGGCAACGATGGGGCCTTCGCGAGCGCGAATCTCCTGAATATTGGAGGCGATCTTTTCGTAGGAGCCGTCGGCCGGCGCCAACGCCATGGTGGGAAACGAGGGATGAATCAGCGCAATGGGCCCGTGCTTCATCTCGCCGGCCGCGTATCCTTCGGCGTGGATGTAGGCTACTTCCTTGAGCTTGAGGGCGCCTTCGAGAGCGATCGGATAGTGATACTTCCGGCCGATATAAAGAAAGTGGCTGGCCTGGCAGTATTTTTCGGCCAACTGCCGCACGCGGTCGGCGCCCGCCAAAATCTCACGGATCTGATCGGGCACCAGCTCGAGCCCCCTCAGCACGGCGTCACCTTGCTCGTAGGAGAGATCCCTGCTGCGGCCCACCAGCACGGCCATGAGAATCAGAATGGTGAGCTGCGAAACGAAAGACTTGGTGCTGGCCACGCCGATTTCGATCCCCGCGTGCGAGTAGACGCCGGCGTGTGTTTCACGCGCAATGGTACTGCCCACCGCGTTCACCAGGCCCAGCACCAGCGCGCCCTTGCGCTTGGCCTCGCGCAGGGCGGCCAGGGTGTCGGCAGTTTCGCCGGATTGGCTGATGGCCAGCACCACGGTGTTTTGCCGGATATTCAGCTTGCGATAACGAAACTCGGAGGCTAGTTCGGTTTCCACTGTCAAGTCCGTGAAGCTCTCGAACACGTAGCGGGCGTAAAGTCCCGCATAGTAGCTCGTGCCGCAGCTCACGATAATCAAATGACGCGCCTGAAGCAGGCGATCAAACACCGACTCCAAACCTCCCAATTTGGCCACGCCTTCGGAGTGGTTTAGCCGGCCGCGCAGGGCGTTCTCCACCGCTTCGGGCTGCTCAAAGATCTCTTTGAGCATGAAATGGGGGAACTCGCCGCGGTCCATGGACTCCACGCCCCCGTCGATGAGTGTGGGGCCGCGATCCACCGCGCGGTTATCGAGCGTCTTGATTCGAAACTGGCCCGGCTCGAGGCGGGCCACCTCGTTATCCTCGAGGTACACCACCTGGTCCGTATGCTGAGCGAGCGCGGCGACGTCGGAAGCGGCGAGCGACTCATCCTTCCCGATGCCCAGCACGATTGGGCTGCCCCGGCGCGCCACGATGATCTCAGCGGGCCGGGCGGCGTGCACCACCGCAACCCCGAAGGTGCCTTGCACCTGTAGCAGGGCCTTCTGAACGGCAGCTTCCAGGTCGCCCGCGTAGGCGGCTTCCACGAGGTGCACCAACACCTCGGTATCCGTTTCGCTGCGGAAAGTGTGGCCCGCAGCCAGCAGCTTTTTCTTCAGCGCCTGGTAATTTTCGATGATGCCGTTGTGCACCAAAAAAATGCGGCCGGTGCAGTCGGTATGAGGGTGGGCGTTGGCTTCTGTCGGCCTGCCGTGCGTCGCCCAGCGTGTGTGGGCGATGCCGACCGCTCCAGGCGGCGCTTCGCGGCTTACCTTTTCATCGAGCGCGGCAACCTTGCCCACGACGCGGGCCAGATAGGGCGTATCCGAATCGAGAATGGCCACGCCGCTCGAGTCGTAGCCGCGATATTCGAGCCGCTTCAACCCGTCGATGAGGACGTCACGGGCTGTTTGCCGGCCGGTATAGGCAACGATGCCACACATATGGGTTCTGACGCTCGCTCTGAAGACCCGGAGGCCGTCGTCAACTGAGCTACTCTCGGCGGTCCCTTACACTTCTCACCAGGATTCGAAAAGGGCGGGGCTTCAGCCCCGCCGTTACAACGTCGGTTTGATATTTTGACGTGTTCCGCCCTCGGTGCAGCTTGCTGACAGCAAGCTGCGCCGAGAGCGGAACACAAAGGCCACAACTTCGCAGGATTCGGCGGGACTTCAGCGTCTGTGTGAAAACTCGTGGATTCCCGCCTTCGCGGGAATGACGCGTTTTGGTAGACCCCGTAAATCCAATGGCGTCACCCCCGCGCAGGCGGGGGTCCACGGCCCGCCACGCGCCAGCCGAGTTTTCACACATACTCTTCAGCCCCGCCCTTTTCGAATCCTGGCGAGAAAATGCAGGCTAAAGGTAGCCCAGTTCCCTGCCGAGGTTCCGCAGTTGAGCCATGTCAATGAACAATTCCGCCTGCGTGGCGTCGTAGCCCCTTTCGAGGGTGCGCCGTAAGTGCAAGGCAGCGATTTCCGCCAGTTGCTGATCCTTCAGCGCCTTTCCCTCAAGCTGCCGCAGCGCCGTGAGCGCGGCACAGGAAATCGACACCGTCACGCGCTGGCCGTTCACCCGAAACCAGCAGTCAATGGTGTCGCTGTGGCGAGTGGCGATGGCAGGAAACAAGTGCACAAAACGGCATTGGGCGGGCGCCGGCAACGCGTTGGCGCTGACCTCGAACGGAGTGACCAGATAGCTCATTCAAAGCTCCGGACTGGATTGCATGAGATAACTACTGTCGTCCACAACGGGCTAGCAGACTCGCCTTATTATACAAGAAACCCGGGCGCGTCCGCTTGCTGCGCCAACCTCGACTAGCCCGCATTTCTGTTCCGAAAATAGGCGCTAAGTGCTTTGTTCTGTTCCGAAAATAGGCGCTAAGTGCTTTGTTTTCGAACGAGCGCCCCTTCGCCTCGATAGCGCCATTTTCATGCTTCGGGGTGTCGCGAAGCGACATGACGACTCACGAGGATTCGGAAAGGGCGGGACTTTAGTCCCGCCGTTACAACGTCCGTCGGATATTTGCCTCCTTCCGATCTCGGCACAGCTTGCATTCCCAAGCTGTGCCGAGATCGGAAGACAAGAGAGCGCAGTTTCGCGCGATCGGCGGGGCTGAAGCCCCGCCCTTTCCGAATCCTCGTGAGACTATCCCGATTTTCCGCCTGGAGTCATACTGGCGTGCCAGTTTCACCAAATGCTGAACTGACAGATTATCGGTCGGAATCATTCAATTCTTCAGCCGCGGGTCTC
>DATJYK010000292.1:0-66475 GCA_035578005.1 Terriglobia bacterium | reverse complement strand
CGCTGGGGCGGTAACCTCCGCCGTCGGGCTGGGTCGAGCGAGGATCGAGTTTGCGAAACGTTGAAGGGGATCATTGCCACGTCTCCGCGCTTACACTGCGAAAGAGAATCTCGGGCGGCGCGAGTTCTCACACAAACTCTTTAGCCCCGCCGTAGAACGCATTCTCACTTCTTCAATAGGTTACAATTCGGGGCTCGGTACGGCGGGGCTGAAGCCCCGCCCTTCCGAGGCCCGAGATCCCGTTCCTCAGCGTCCTGCTAAAGAGCCGGCCACGTATATTTTCAATCCGGCCTCGCTGGGTCCATCAGACGTAGAAGACTTTTGCGGCGCCTGCCATCGCACGTCGTTGCGGGTGCAGGCGAAAGGCCTTCACGGCCTGGAGACGGTTCATTATGAACCTTATCGGTTGGAGCTGAGCCAGTGCTGGATTATGTCGCAGCGCATCACCTGCCTCAACTGCCACAATCCGCATCAGCCTCTTGCGCGCGGCTCAGCGGCTTACGACCAGGCCTGCATTGCTTGTCACTCTTCAGGCAGCAAGCAGAGCACATCCGGCGGCTCGGCGGCGGCCGCGCATTCAGGCAAAGTGTGCCCGGTCGGAAAGCGGGATTGCGTCACCTGTCACATGCCGAAGTGCCAGATCCCCCTTTCCCCGTTTAGCATGTCTGATCACTTTATTCGCGTTGTGTCAGCCGACGATGCGTGCGCCCAAACGGCGAGATAGAATCCTGGGAGCGCGGGCGTCCCGCCCGCTTCTTATAACAGGACGACGGAAGTTGTAGCGGCGCTCTATGAGCGCCGACCGGCGGTCACACGTTTGTTGCGATTCCATGCCAATCGGACGTCTAGTCACGGGGACATAGGTTGTAGCGGCGCTCTATGAGCGCCGACCGGCGGTCACAGACCGCCGCTACAGTTTCACTCTGCGCCAGCCGGCCCAGCTACTCTGGTAAATCGACTTGGCCTTCAACACGGAAGTGCCCGGTGACGCCCGGTGCTCCGGTATCAGGCTGTCCGCCGCCAATGCTGATGGTGTATTCGCCGCCGGCGATGAGAGCTTCTTCGGGTGCGGGCAGATCGATGCTGGTGCGGTCTCCACCGAGAAAACCGGGTTCGTTCACCGGCCTCTCTTCGCCTTCGAGTTCGCTGGTGATCCCGACGGCGGCAATCACGACGTCGGCATTCCTCGCGCCGCCACGGCTTCCGGCGAAGGCGCGTTGTTCACCTTCGCCCAGATCAACTGTGCGCGAGGCTGGCCTCCGCCCATATTTCCGTAGTTCACCCTCAGCGCGACCTTCTGCCCCTTTTCCAGGTGCACGCGCCCGACCTTCGCTTTGACTCCGTGGGTTCCGAATTCCTGCGCGAGCGCTTTGCCGTCAACCAGCACCCTGGCAAAGCCATCGGCGCTGCGCAGGAACTGGGTTCCCGTAGCAAGCGAGAGAGCACACCGCGCAGGATCGGGCGGGACGGAGGAAGCGAAGGTTAATAAACCTCTGCCAACCTCGGGTGGGCCAAGGCTGGCAGAGGAGAATAAGCAGCCACTTGATAGAACTCAGAACATGAACTTCGCGCCTAGTTGGACCTCGCGTGGATCCCGCGTGGAGTTTGGGGCGCCAAAACCGGGCGTTCCGAAGGTCGTTTGGTAGCCGTTGAACTGCGTATGGTTAAAGGCGTTGAAAAATTCAGCGCGGATCTGAATGGTGGCTCCTTCCTTCGAACCTGGAAACGGGATCCCCCTGAAATTCTTGAACAGGGACATATCCCAGTTGTTGATGCTGGCGCCGTACACGATGTCGCGGCCGCCGTTTCCGAATTCCCCGTCGGGTATCGCCGCAAAAGCGGCCGGGTTGAACCATTGCGCTGCGTTGCGAAGCCCACTGTTTGGATTTCCAATCACGTTGGCGCGATATCCGCCGCAGCCGCAATGCGCCGGATCGCCGCTGAACCCCACGCTGAACGGTCTTCCGGTGAAGAAAGAAGTGATGCCTGATAGCTCCCACCCACCGAGCAACTTCCCTTTCGCCCCGGTGTCAGAGCTGAAGAACGGCAGGTTATAGGTGTAATTGAAGATGAAGTCGTGCCGGATGTCAAAACCGCAGTTGCCGTACTCTGCACCCACATTATACGCGTTGTTGATGGTGCCTCCAACATCGCCGTCGGTGAAGTCTAAGCAGTGGGAGTAGGTGTAGCTCATGCCGGCGGTGAGCCCACGCCAGCCCGTAAAGCGCACGCTGGCCTGTAGACTGTTGTAAGTGGTATTGACCGCGTTCTGGTACCAGTTAATATTGGCGAAGCCCAGGTACGGGCGCCCTAGGTTGAGGGGACCGCTGGTAACCGGAGCGAACGGCTGGTTGATATTCACGTTGATGTCCTGGTGCGTCCCCTTCGAACCCACGTAAGTCAGCGAAGCCATGATCCGCGATTCAAGCTGCCTCTGCACCCCGAAGCTCCATTGCTGGGTATAGGGCTGCAGATAGCGCGGATCATAGGCCTGCAGACCGGCAGGAAAGATCGTTCCCGCAGCGCCGCCCGGACTGCTGAACGAGGTGTTGTAAATTGAAGCGTTGTTCGAGAACGGAGGATTGGGGGCGACGTTGTAGATGTCATTCCCCTGAATGTTCTCGTAGAAGATGCCGTAGCCGCCCCGGATCACCGTGTCCTTCAGAGCCCTGGGCTGCCAGGCAAATCCGAACCGAGGGTCGAAATTGGCCCAGTGATTATCCACCAAACTGTCCGGGATGCCGTTCTGCCCGGCGATGCCAATGCCGTTCTGATAGATGCCATTAACGAAGGCTGCGCTGCTGCCCGGCACAAGGCTACCGTCCGGATTGAATTGTGGGACATCGGCGGAATCGAAGAGGTTGGTCCGGAAGACCGATATCTGATTACGATGCTCGCGCGCGTGCGGCATGAGCTCCCACCGCAATCCATAGTTCAGGGTCAGGTCAGGACGCACCTTCCATGAGTCACCGATCCACGGACTGAGGTACCAGTTGAGGTAAGTGGGGGTGTTCTGGACCTGGAGCTGAGTGTAGTTGTAGGCCTTGCCCAGCAGGAAGTCGGCGAACTCGTTGCCCGGCGTGGTAAGAATCTGTCCTCCGGGACCCACATAGCTGCCGTTCGTGGCGCTGCCGTTAAACGTGTAGTTTCCCTGGGTGTTTCCGAACAGCTCTTGCTGCTTCTCATACCACTGGTACTCGCCGCCGAAGCTAAGAGAATGGTTTCCTGTGATCTCGGTAAGCGAGTCTCGCGCGGTCCAGGTGTTGAGGACGTTGTGCCACGGCCAAGAGGCGACATCGTAGGTTGTTCCCAGCGCCGATCCGGACATGTTGAGCGTCGGAATGCGGTTTGCCGTGTTAACTCCAGGATAGACCGGTGTAATGTTGACGCCCGACGGGAGTTGATAGGTGCCGGTAGGCAGCAGCGTGAGCGGTTGCCGGTTGTAACTGATTTGCGCCTCGTTGAGCAAGGAAGAACTGATGCTGCGGGTCAGCTTCACGAGGAAGGACTGCGGCTCATTGAGAAAATCCGTGCCCACGGAAGGGTAGCTGTCGCCGCTCCACAACGTCGTGGGAAACGTCTGGTCGATGCCGTCGCGGATGTAGTGTCCCATCAGGGAGGTCTTGTCTGAAAACTGATGGTCAACCCGAACGATCTGCTCGTTCACCTTTGTCGGAGGCGACGGCGTGGCCGTGTAGAAGCTGCCACTGTTGGGAGTGGGAAAGATGAAATTTGGCTTGCCCAGTTGCACGGCGTTCTGGTCGAGCATCGCGTTAGGAATCTGGTTGTTAGTGAAGGGCTGGTAGCAGGTGGTCGTGGCCGCCCCGGGACAAGGGAAGGAGACAGCGTGATTGAGGATCACAGGACCCGTGTCGAAAAGAGCCTGAGTTGACCAGTCCATGGGTACCCCCGGCGTGTGAATGGTTGAGCCCTGGGAGAGCCGGCGCCAATCGCCCTCGAAGAAGAAGAAGGTTTTATTCTCGTGCCCGGGTTTGCCGATCGGCCCGCCGATGTTAAAGCCGAAGATGTTGTACCGGATGGTAGGCTTGGAGACGCCGCTGGCGTTGGCGTAGAAGGAGGAAGCGTCCAGTGAGGTATTACGGACAAATTCAAAACCCTCGCCGTGGAACTGGCTGCCGCCGCTCTTGATCTCCATCTGGATGTGGCCGGCAGAGCCGTGTCCCACGTCTTGCCCGGCATTGCTGGTAAGAACCGTGAATTCCTGGATGGCATCCTGGTCAGGAATCACTTCCATGCAGCCACCACAGCCGCGGTCGTAGTTTTCCACGCCGTCGACTGACCAGACGTTGTGGTCAGGCGCGTTCCCGTTGAAGGCAATACCGGTGTTGGCCGTAACGCCGACGGGCGTGTTGAACGAGGGCAGGGTGGAAGCTGCCCCGGGGAGCAGCGTGGCGAGCTGAATGATGCTGCGGCCGTTCGTGTCAATCGTGGCGATGTTGTTAGCCGAGATCGTATGGCTGACGGTGCCCGTGTCGGTCTGCAAGTGTACCACCGGGGCGGTGACGGTGACCTCCTGGGTGACCGAGCCGAGAGCCCAACTGGAGGTCAGCGCGCACGGTCCCGTGGACTTCCAGTGCGATCTCGTTGTGCACGGCAGATTGAAATCCTGTCTTCTCTGCCTTCACGCTGTAAACTGAAGGCGGCAGGTCTGCGGCCACGTAGTTGCCGGCGGCATTAGTTGTCGTGCTCCTCACCACGACGCCGGTGCTTTGGTTCGTTACGGTCATGGCGACCCCCGGCAAAGCAGCGCCGCTGGGGTCGGTAACGGTCCCTACAATCGATCCGAGTTCCTGCGCGAACAAGCTGCAAGCTGATAGGGTCAGAAGGAGCGCGGCGAACGCTAGCGTCCTAAGGAGCGAATGAAGTCGCGAGTGTCCTGCATGGATCCTCCCTAAAGCAGTATCAGGAATAAGACCCAGTACCCGACTTGCGCAATTTTGAGCGTTCAGTGAGGACAGTCATGCGCTGCGATGAACGTCCGAAGTAGCGTGAACGATTTATCGCAGCCATTGAAAAGACCGATGCTAATATTCACACACAGGGTTGTCTAGTCACCAAATTGCACAAAAGTATAGACACTTTGCGACATCTCGGCTCATTGCACTCTTGCCATTACCTTGCAAAACGCGCAACATTAGTTGATGCCGCTTCCCGTGTGACGATCGGAAGCCATCTTTGCGACAGCTCGCATAGGGTAATTGAAGTCGACTATCCCTCGGCTTCAAGGAGGACTTACGATGCTTCGAGTCCCTCGGGTTGCGCTCTTGCTTGAAACGTCTACAGAATATGGGCGAGGCCTGCTGCGCGGCGTCGTTAAATATGCCCGCCTTCACGGACCGTGGTCCGTCTACATCAGCCCCGGACACTTGGAGCCGGTTTTGCCCAAAGCCAACTCATGGGCCGGAAATGGGATCATCGCCCGCATTCACTCGCCGAAGATGGCAGAACTTATCAGGGCCACTGGGCTGCCTGTTGTAGCCTCGTCACTGGAGGAGATGGCCTGGGACCACCACGAGCAGGATTTCGGCGAAATTCGGACCGACTCGCCCGCCATCGCCCGAATAGCAGCTCAACATCTGATGGAACAAGGTCTCCCCCATTTCGCGTACTGCGGTTTCAGCGCCTGCAATTGGTCCGGCCTACGCGAGCAAGCCTTCGTCCAATGTCTGGCTGCAGCAGGCTTCGATTGCCACCCCTTGCATATTCAGTACGCCAACTGGCTTCAAAGGCCGGACTGGATTCAAACCTCGGAGCACGAGCGGCCCCTCATTGAAGGCTGGCTTAAGTCTCTCCCCAAACCCGTCGGGGTGATGGCGTGCAATGACGCTTGCGGCCGCGAAGTGCTGCAGGCGTGCGCGACCGCTGGACTCCACGTGCCGGATGATGTTGCCGTGGTGGGAGTGGACAATGACGAGCTTCTCTGCGAACTCTCCGAACCACCTCTTTCCAGCGTTGCCTTGGATCTGGAGGCAGCCGGCTATGAAGCAGCCATGTCGCTTGAGGCGATGATGTCCGGCCAACCGAAACCCCATGACACGGTGCTCGTCAAGCCGGTGGCGGTGGTCGCCCGGCGGTCAAGCGAGGTGATCGCTCAGGACGATCCTCTGGTAGTGGCGGCGCTGCGCTTCATCAAGGACCATGCCGGACAGCCGATCGGGGTGCCTGACGTCGTTGAAGAGCTGCGGGTCTGCAGGAGAACGATGGAACGACGCTTCACTCGCGCGACTGGGCGCTCCATCCTTTCGGAGATCACTCGCTGCCGTCTGGATCGGGCAAAGCGGCTGCTGATTGAAACCGATCTGCCGGTGCATCGCGTGGCCACCAGCTCAGGATTCGCAAATACTCGGGCTTTTAACCGAACCTTCTGGCGGGCAGAACGCCGAACGGCGACGGCCTTCCGATGCCAGGAAAAAGCGGAGCAGGCTACTTCCGGACGCCCGGCGAAAGACGCAAGCATTTTCTTCGCAGTTCGGGCAGGTCTGAGCCAAACTGGGCCACGTTTCCGACGCCGAGTGTCGTAAAACACTCGGGCGAGGCAGGTCGGGGGAGAAATCCGGCTGAGGCTCGCACGAATTTCTCCCACGAATTGCGCTGACTCTGGCTACCAACGCTCTGAGTGTTTGTGATGCTTGTGGTGCTTCTTTTTCCCAGGCGGCGAACCGCCCGGCCCGAAGCCACCTGACCCAGAGCCGCCCGATCCGGAACCGCCCGAACCACCCGATCCCGACCCGCCTGACCCCGAGCCACCTGATCCCGAACCGCCTGATCCGGAACCACCGGACCCAGAACCGCCTGATCCCGAGCCGGTAGACCCGCCGAGGGCTGTCAGCAGGGCCGTCCCGTTGGGCGATCCCCAGCCCGTGCAGGCGTCCCAGCCTTGCCTAGCGGAGTAGCCTTTCACTCCGCCGATCGAGTTGGTTCCGGAGGTGATGTCGTTCAAAGTTTGGCTGGGGTTCGGCAGGGCATAGAGGATGGGGTTGAGGAACCCAACCGGCTTTCCGAGTTGCTGGTTGATGCGCGCGATCAATCCGGCCCAAAGGGGAGCTACCGCGCTGGTGCCGCCGACCATACCCTGCTGCCCGTCCGCAATGACTTCGTAACCGGTATTGGGATCGGCATTGCCGGCCACGTCCGGGACGCCGCGTCCTACGTGAGCGCCCGGGTTCACTGAAGGCGGCACGTTGGCGTTAGCCTGCCAGCTTGGCAGGGCAATGTCGTCGCTCACGCCACCGCCAGTCGCGCCGCCGCTCGAGCCCTCATTCCACACGACCTCACTGGTGACCGTATTGCCAGAAGACTGCAAGGTGGTGCCGCCGCAAGCGAGCACATACTCGCTCGAGGCTGGGTAATCAACGTGCGCGCGACCGTCGGTGATTTCATCGCGGGAACCGTCGTCGCCCGAGGCCACACACACCGTGATGCCAATGGCTGCGGCCGATTGAAAGGCTTCGTCCACGGCCTGGATAGCCTGGGGGGTCCAGATATCGTTCCCCTCCGCGAATCCCCAGCTAATGGAGATCACCGAGGGCTTGTGTATGTTATCGTTGACGGCCGTCGTGATGGCGTCTACCCACCCTTGCTCGGTGAAGGGCGCAAAGTAAACGACGATCGAGGCGCCCGGAGCCGCGCCGCCCGCCATTTCAATATCGAGGTCAACTTCAACATCCGGGCTATTCGCGCCCGGAGTGGGTTGATTCGAGGTGCCATCCACGGAAACGGCAGTGATGGTGGGCGCCGTCACTCCGATCTGCTTGAAGTAAGTGTTAAGGTCACTCGACTTATAGCCGCCTCCGAACTCGAAGATGCCGATGCACTCGCCGGTGCCGTCCGTACCGGACGGAAAGTTGTACAGAGACGCGATCTGCGGGGGTGTGTACCCGCTGGCGCCGGCCGCCCGTGCGGCTTGATCGAGCGGCTTGAAGCAAGTCAAGCGGGGTTTGGCCATGCGCCGGTTGTCAAACCCGAAGACAGCCTGGATGGTGCCTGCCAGTTCTTGCGGCACTTGCACAGGTCCTGTACGGCCGCGGAAATTGCCCTCGGCATGTTCGTAGTGCACGAGTTGAACGCCGAAGGCCGCGCTGAGGGCTGCCACGGTGCCCGACAGCACCACGGTTCGCCGCGGCAGGCTGGCCTCCACCACGGTCAGGTTATGGTCATGAGCAAAGGCTTCCACCTTGGCCACGTCATCAGGATTGGCGCCGTATTGGGCCGCGAACTCCTCGCGGCTCAAGTAACTGCGCTGCTGAAGGTTCGCTCCTAATTGCTTCCCGGATGCAAGGTCAGTGAGAGGCTTACGCGGCCGTAGCAGAACGCTGACGCTGATACGTTCATTGGGATCGGGCGCGCCCACTTCCCGGGCACCGGATCGGACGTGTCGCTCACTCCCTGAGATTGGTACAAGTTTACTGGGCTTAGCCACAAATTACTCCTTTCGTATGCTGAGGTCATAATTTCGGTGTCGCAAACTCAACCGTCTGGCTGAAACCGGTGATTATCCGGCCTCGCTCCGTTGAGTGTCGTCGTTCCGCCCGGCAAAATGAGCGGCGAGTTTTTCACTCACCTCCTTGTTGTGAATATGAGCCCTTGAGCGTTTCGACCTTACGCTGATTCCGCCCTGAGAATTTCGGTCGGGCAGCGAAGCATTGAAACCCGATCCTATGACTGAGACTTTCCAAGAGCTTGACGTCATACCGCGTGTGCTCAGTTCAAGGGAGAACGGGCCTCACCCTTGTCGATAACAGCCTTATTTATCAATAATCTGACGGCTTAATAAAATAACCCATTTATTTTCATAGATTTGACGGCTTCAGCGAACCCGGTCCTTTGTTTTCATACACCTGACGGTTTCGTTTCGTAATTTTGCTTGCGACGACTGGTAACTCCAAGGTAACTTTTGTCACAAACCTTCGCCCTCGTGCCGGATACCGTTGACCCAAACTTAGGCGAGACTCCCCCCAAGTGACCGAGCGGGCCGAGTACCCTTGCCTGACGCCGAAACGGCCACGCGAGATTCATGGAACCTTCTCGAGGAAAGGTGATTATAGAACTCATTATATCCGGTTTGTCAAGTTATTTCTTCGAGGCTCGGAGGAGGGGCTAGGGTAAGCCTTTGCGGCTAGGCTACATATCGATCTTGCTATTCAGTTGTGGGACAAGCTCTTACGCGTAACCGTGTGCGGAGCGGGCAGGCTGAGGCGTGGCGGCGCGGGCCCGCCGGGCGGCCCCTAGGGTGGCCGCTGGCCGGGGCAAGCCCAAGCGCTGCAAGCTGCCATTTCGGACGATTCGCTACTATCCGCTACTCCCTATTTCCCTGCTTCCCGTACAACGTCGGAGTGGAGACATGAAACTTCGGATCATCGTAGTTCAGCCGTTTATCCGCATAGTACTCATCATACAGCGACCCCTCCGACGCCAGATTGAACGTGATGAAGATCGCCCTTCGAGGTTTTGAACTTCGGTTGATGTCGGACCAGTGGGGAACAAACGAGTCGAAAATCACTAGGTCGGCGGGCGCGCTTTCGAGGGGCTGCCAATGGAGCTCGGCGGCGATGTCCGCTCTTAGGTCTCCGTGATGGGGGCCTCCGTCGTTGGAGTGCAGCAGCGCTCTGCCGTCCACTCTGTCCACAACAAATTCCGGCCGCCTGGCTGCTATGGCGCCGAAATTTGGGGAGAACTGCACACATCCATTCTCCACCGTTGCCGCGTCGACGCTCAGTTGAGCCGTGACGTGGTAACGGGCTTTGAAGAACTGGTAGGCGGCGAAATCCTGGTGAGGCCGGAAGGCGCCCCCACCCGGAAGCTTTTCGTTAGTTTTGTCCTTAAACGGCCGCACGGCTTTGCCGGCCACGGCTGACACTGCGGGCTGGACGTAGTCGGCAGTAAAGTCTCTGAACTTTGTGTTGCTGCCGATCATGAACTCGTATCGGCAGACCTGCGCCGGATTGGACGCCTCGGGGAGGACGATAAGCTCCAGAGGATGATTCCTGGCTCTCTGTGAAAGCGATTCACCAGCGGCCTGTGCGGCCCGGAGGATCGCTAGCGCCTGAGCGCTCAATTGGTCGGAGAGTTGACGAAGGGCCTCGACGCGTTCTGGTGTGAAGAAACCCTTCAAGTGGACGTAGCCATGGCGACGAAACAAATCCTTCTGCGTTTCGGTAATTTGGAGCGGACCGTTGATGGCGCTTCTGTCGGCTTCGTTCGTGGTGGCGGTGGCGGTCTTCATACTTCCACATTAACTGAGACCGAAACTGACGAAGTCAAGTCCAATCTCGCCCTAGGGTGTTCAGAGCGAAATTTCTCGCGGCTGCGGCCACTGGCCCTGAGCGTGGTTGAAGGGAAAGCGCAGCGGCGCTCGAAATGACAGGTTGGACAGTTGCGGAGAGTATTCGAGGTTCTTGAAGGTACACACTTCTTCTTGTACCGCGATGATCTGAAATGATCCGGGTTACACCACGCCGTACGCGTACTGGTCGCGAAGCTGCTGGAGGCGGTCTCGAAGCTCCTTCATTTCCGGCGCAAGCTGCTTCAACTGCTCCCGCCATTGGCCTTGGTCCTTGAGTAACTTTAGCCGAAGCTGGACTTCCTGATCAGCAACAACCTTGGCGCTGGCGCGCGCCTCCTCGAGGTGTGCGTCGAGCTCGGCTCGCTCGGATTCCAGTTTCTGGCCGAGGCTGCTATCCGCCAAGGCCTTGGCCTGGGCGCGCGCTTCCGCCAACGGCTTTTGGAGTTCGGTGCGTCCCTCCGCAGTGTTAGGGAAGAAGTGGGGGCGCTCCGGCGCCTCAAGGTGAGCCTGCAGGGTCTGTTCTTTGCGGTCTCGAACGATGGTCACGGTAACGTCGTGGCTCTCGTTGGACTTGCTTGAAAGCGCCCGATGGACGTCGTCGGCCGACTCGATGGCAGTGGAGTCTACCCGGATGATGCAGTCACCGGCCTTGAGCCCTGCTTTCTCGGCGGCACTGCCCGCACTGACCTCGGTCACCAGCACCCCTTTGCCGTCCTTCACGCCAAAGTAGCTCGCCAGCTGCGGCGTAAGCTCTTCCACCGAGACGCCCAAGCGTGGCCCGCCGAAGAATCCGAAGTTCAGGTTCAGGTCCGGAACATTAACCTTGGGCCACACTTCAATGTGGCCGCTGCGCCCTTCGCCCAGGAGTGGCTCGAAACCGCTCTTACGGGCGGTGATCGTGGCATTCAAGGTTTGTTTGGCGCCATTCCTGCGAATCTGAATCTCAACTGACCTTCCGACAGGGGTCTCGCGCACCAGGCGGGTCAGCTCGGCTACGCTGCGCACCCGTTCGCCCGCGAACTGAACGATCACGTCACCCTTTTGAAGGCCGGCTTTCGCGGCGGGACTATCGGGTTCAACCTTCTCGACCAGGGCGCCGTACTCGTCGCCCAGTTTCAAGTCGCGGACCTGGTCAGACGTTAGGTCCTTTGTCTGGACGCCCAGCCAGGACGCATTCCCACCCGAAACCGTAATGATCTCGTTCTGAAGTGGATTATCCTCCGGCTCTTGCGCGTGCAGCGGCGTGGACACAAACGTCAGCCCGATTGCTAGCGCAACGAGCACCGCGTTGAATTTCATCTTGTTTGCCATAGGACTCTCTCCCTTTACGAAGCGCTACAAATCGGCGACAGTGACAAGCAAGAGGCACGCATCGGCTTACTGATTCATTGGCTCATTAAGGCAATCACCCGATCGCTCAAAGGCCCGATCACCCGATACTTGTCTCCCGTCACTTGGCTCTGGTCTCTCTCTCTTACTGGCTGCCATCGTCTTCGGGCCACGATTTCTGCAGCTCCTGCAACCGCTCTTGCTCAGTCTGCATGAGCTTCTGCAGGCGAGCGATATTCTCCTGCTGTTCCTTCATCTGTTCCTCCCAGTTCTTCCAGAACGCCTGCTGATAAGCCTTCAGCCGGGCCATCGAACCGGGGTTCAGCTTGCGAATCTGGATGTTGCCGAGCGCGGTTCGCAAAACAAGCGGCGCCCCGCCTCCCGAGAGCACGGACGAGCCTTGCACCGGTCCCACACCCCATTCGCCACCATCGCGGCGCATCACGATGGGGAAGTCGGATGAGATCGTGTGCCCGGCGGCTGTATCGATTAGCGCATTGACGTTCAGCGGCAAGTCGGGCGGCAGGAACACTTCGACATCCCCCACGGAAGATTCGAGGCTTGAAGGTCCGAAACTCTGCCGATTGGCGTCGATTTGGGCCAGGACGTTCCCGGCCGCGGTTTGGGCGCGAACTCCGCTCATGAGCCTTAGCAGATCGAGATTGCCGCCCGCCGTCTCGGCTTCCACCCGGCCTCGTGCCCCGTCAAGTTGGATACTGCCGGCGGCCGTGTGAGCGCGCACGGGGCCCCCGCAATCGCCCAGACGGATCTGCCCTCCTGCAGTCTGCACCACCACCGGACCCGACGCCGAGCGCATGATGATATTGCCCGCGGCCGTGAGAGCCCGGACCGTGCCGGAGATGGTTCCGGCTACGATGTCACCACCATGGGTTTCAAGAAAGGCGTCGCCTTTCACGTCTCCCACGTGAATGCTGCCGCCGGCGGTGTGAGCCTCCAGCCGCTGATCAATGTTGCCCAGGCTGATGTTCCCGGCCGCGGTCTGCAGGCGCACGGGTCCTGTCAGGTCCCCCGTCTGGATGTCGCCACCGGCGGTGGAGGCCCGAAGCTCCCCGTCGAGTCCGCATACCTGGATGCCTCCGCTCTGGGTCTCAAGGTCGAGGTTATAGTGTAGTGGGACGACGATGGTGAATGACGCGTCCACCCGCCGCGACGGCTGGTACTCAGGGTAGCGAAAATCCACATAGGCGCCGTCGGACCCCAGGCGGCGAGCACTGAGCTCGGAGCCTGAGAAGCTGGCGCGCGCTTCCGACTCCGACGCCGTATAGGCAACCAGTTTCAACGAGCACTGAAGTTGGGCGGTGTCGCCCGAGAAGACGATCACAGATCCCATTTGGGTACGGAAGATCAGCCTGCCGCCCGGTCGCACCGGCACTGAGCACTGGTCATACTGAACCCAAACACGTCCCTGACGCTTGGGGGTTCCGTGACGAACCAGAGGCGTTTCCGCCGCTGCCAGAGGCAGACTGAGTGCGAAAAGCGCCAGAATGATCCGAGCCGTCCTTCTCACTACAGTTTCTCCTAACCGGCTCTTTCGGCGCGCCGGCCACGATCCATCGTAAATTTCAGGGCGAGATTCCCCGTTGCCTTGGCTTCCGACACCAACAGGTTGGTGGTCTTCTGCAGTCTTTCACAACACCTACTGGCCTAACACCTACTGGCCCATCTCGCGTAATGCGGCCAACGCCTTGATCCTGACGTAACGGTCCGAATCCTCGGAAGCAAGGTGCTGGAGCGCGGGAATCAGGTCGTCGCCGTCCTCGCTTGAGACGTGGCTCACCAGGCTGTCGATGGCGGCCTCGCGTACGCCCAGATTCGGGTCTTTCTCCGCGGCTTGCAGGAAGCCGTGCGCGATGTCACTGTCCCAACTCGCGCCGGTGACGTTCCGCAAGGCTTGCAGACGCACTCCCGCGTTCGGGTCGTGCTCGAGCGTGTAAAGCAGGACGTCCCGCACGGCTGGATCCACACCGCCTTTCCGTAGCGCGTTCAGTGTGTCCAGTCGAATCCCAGGATTGTCATAACTCTTCAGGGCGTACAGCATCACTTGCCGGATATTGGGATTGTCGAGCGAGCCTTCCATCGTCACTCGTCTCTCCGCGTTCAGGGTGATCTTCACGTCTCCGGTTTCCGGATCGGGCGCCACCTGGCTGATGCTGTTGATTCGCGCGTTCCCCAGGTCGCCTACCGCCATTTGGGCAGGCGAGGTGTTTGTGACGGGCCCGGGCGTAAGAGTATTGGTTTCCGTCCGCGGACGTAGCAGCCAGCCTAAACTGAAGCCCAAGGCGACTAGCGTGAGCGCCGTCATGGCCCGGGCCGGATGCGCCGCAGCCACGGGCGGCAACCAAGCCCTCAACAGGGCGCGCCAACCCGTCTGCTCGCGATCGAGAGCGATTTCCAAGTGCTGCCGGCACTCAACGAGCAAGCTGGGCAGTGAGCCGACCAGCTCCGCCTGATCCTGCTGGCTAAGCAGGTCCGCAAGGCGCCGTGATTGCTCCAATACTTTGCGGCACTGCTCGCAGCCCGCGAGGTGATCCTCAAGGGCCGCCCGCTCATCACCCCGCAGCTCGGCGTAATCGTAAAGCGCCAGATTTTCACTGAAATCCTGACAGTTCACGCTTGAAACCTCTCCTAGCGCCCTCAAATCAAGTCCCCTAATTCCGACCGTAGCTTCTGCGTGGCACGGAACAGGCAATTCTTGGCTGTCTCTTCGCTGGTGCCGCACATCTGCCCGATCGCCCTCAGCTTCATCCCTTCATAATGCCGCAGCTCAAATACAACGCGCTCGCGCGGCGACAACCGCTTGAGAGCCCCTCGCAGGCGGGACGCGATTTCCTTCGAGCGCAGGGCACGCTCGGGATCCAGGGAAGCCCTGTCATCCGCCAGGGTGTTGAAGTATTCCGGCTGCCCTTCTTCAGGAGCCGGGGGTTGCACCTCACGCCGCGTCTTCTTGCGCCGCAGGTAGTCCAGACAGACATTGGTGACCACCCGATAGAGCCACGTGGAGAAGCGCGACTCGAACCTAAAGTGACCGAGAGAACGATAAACCTTCAGGAACACTTCCTGAAACAGGTCTGAGGCTTCGTCCGCACCGCCGGCCACTCGTAGCACCAGACGCAAGACACCCTGGTCATATTGGCGCACCAAGGTATCAAACGCCGAACGGTCTCCCGCCTGAGCCTGGCGGATGAGAACAGTCTCCTCCGCCCCCGCACCAGGCGAGCCCTCGGCGGGAATTTTGCCAGCTAACTCCAAACAGGCGCCGTCCATTCGAAGTTATCTTTCTTCTTGTTCTACCCGCTTATTTTGACGTATCTCCATCCAAAAGGTAAGCGCTCGGGGGTAGGTGTCAGGGGCTAGGTTTCAGGTGTCAGGTGTTAGCTCAGCCACCGGCGACGCCGGATTGAACGGAATATGACTCTCAATTCCTCGAACGTTTAGAATCAGCAGGTTGACCGAGACTCACAGGGCAGGAGCCAGGTATAAGGCGGCTAGCCTTCAAGCTTCTGTCTCCACACGGCGGGCTTTTACTCTTGCCTCCCGTCCCCTGAACCAAGCCCCTAACACCTATAATAAGACCCAACAGGGAAACTACCATGTGACACCTGAAACCTGGCCCCTAGCACCTGACACCTAACCCCTAATTACTTCGCAGAGCCATCATCGGCTCAATGCGTGAAGCTCGACGCGCCGGGATGAATCCGGCAACGAGCGCCACGCAGCAGAGCAGCAGAACTACGCCGACGAACGTCGTGGGATCGGTGGGTTCGGTGCCGAAGAGCAGCGAGGAAATGCCTCTGGCAACCACAAATGAGGCGGCCGCGCCTAGGGCGATGCCCGCAAGAACCAGCCGCAATGTGTCTTGAATGACTCCGAATTGCACTCTACCCGCGGTCGCGCCGAGGGCCATGCGAATGCCGATCTCCTGAGTTCGTCGCGCAACCGAGTAGGAGATCACACCGTATATGCCGAGCGCAGCGAGAGTGAGGCCGAGCGCGGCGAAGGCTGAAACGAGCAGCACGAAGAAGCGGCGCGGCGAGACGGCATGGTCCACAATCTGCCGGATGGGACGAAATTCGGTGGCGGGCTGGCCGGGATTGAGCGCGCGTAGCGTCTTCATGACGCTCGAGGCCAGTACATCCGGCGGCAGTTTGGTGCGCACGACCAATTCAGCGCCTACAGGCCCTGCTTGCGTTGCCGGAAGGTATACATCCGGACCGGAGGAATCCTCCACACTGGTTTCGCGGACGTTCGAGACGATGCCTACCACGGTCCGGTCATCGCCGCCGACCACGGCGATACGTACCAGAGGATCCTGGCCGGGCCACAGCCTTTTCGCTGCAGCCTCGTTCAAGATCACCACAGGATTCATACCACTGGTGTCTGACCAGCTTACGTCGCGCCCTTCGCGCAGGCGCATGCCCATGGCTGCCAGGTAGCCGGGCGTAACCACGTAGACGAACGCGTCGGCATATTCGCCCTTTCGATTCTCTGTTCCCCTGGTGCTGAGTCCCCAGCTCCGATTGCGGTCGAGCGGCAGCATATCGGTGATGCCGGCTTCCTCGATGCCCGGGAGCGGCCATGGCCCGATTCTTTCAGCGCTTCCTGAATGTCCTTGCCCGACATTCTGAATGCGGGCGCGATACCGAATAGCACAGCGCTGGCCATGGCCACCAGGAGCGTCCAAGCGAGCGCCGTTCCATCAACGCGCAGGCTGCCGAGTAAGGGTAGTGCGATGGACCCTTGGTGAGCGAGGTAGTACGTCATCATGAAGGCGAAGACCAATCCCAAGACTGCTCCGCCCACAGCGAGCACCATACTTTCAGTCAGCAACTGGCGGATCAGCCTTCCTCGCGCGGCGCCTAGCGCGCTGCGCATGGCAAATTCCTTGCTCCTCGCGGCTGCGCGCGCCAGCACCAGGTTCGAGAGGTTTACGCAAACGATCAGCAGAATGAGACCCACCGCAGACCACAGCACAATGAGCGACCGTCGCAGCTTGCCGCTCACGTGGTCTCTGAGCGGTTGCACTCGTGCCGTGTAACCAGTGCCCCACTCCGGGTGTGCCTTGTTGAAGTAGAAGGTCGGAAACAGTAGGCTTGCCTCGGCCTGGGTCTGTGCCACGGTCATTCCCGGCTTCAAGCGGCCGATAAAGAGCAGCGTGTTGCCCCAGTTACGCATGTCGTAAACCACGGGAACGAGGATGTCCAATTTGGTGCCGGGCGCAAAGACTGACCCGAAGTCGAAAGTTGGCGGAAGCACTCCGGCCACCGCCACAGAAGCATTATTCAGCGTGATCGCCTGGCCGACGATGGAACGGTCGCCCGCGAATTGGCGCTTCCAGAAGAAGTAGCTCAACTCTACCGCTGGCGCGGCGTTCTTCCGGCACTCTTCCAGCGTGAACGACCGGCCCAGCAAAGGCTAAAGAAATTGCACGCCACCATCACGCCCGAAACGGGTTGAGGTTCCCCACGCCCTGTCAGCTTGTAGTCAGAAGGACCATAGAAGGGGAAGTAGGCTGTGACGCTTTCGAGTGACTGGTTGCGCTGCTGATATTCCTCAAATGCATCCACAGAATACGTCACGCTGGAGAGGCCACCTTCTCTGGAAGGGCCCTCGATCCATACCAACTGCTGGGGGTCTTGAAACGGCAGCGGCCGCAGCAGGATCGTATTGACCACACTGAAAACGGCAACGTTCGCTCCGATGCCCAGCCCAAGAATGAGGACCGCAATCAGAGTAAACGCCCGGTCTCGCCGCATCGTGCGAAGAGCGTAGCCCACGTCCTGCTTCAGGACGTCGAGTGCCCGCAGACCGTGTCCCACGTCTTGGTTACCCATACTTCCTCTCTTTACTTTGGCCTTGCCGCACGTCCATAAAATGATGTGACGTTGCGAGCCCCAGAGCGGTTAGGCCGTTTTCGTCGCCCATAAAACTCATACGGAATCCGTTGGGGGCAGGTTCGAATCATTTTGGAGGTAGTGCCTGCCAGGTAGGACCAGAGCGCTGACGCTCGGTTACAGTCGAATGCCCGCGGCGCGAATCAGATAGGAAATCCCGAGGACCAGAAGCAAGATGTTCGCTGCTAGGAAGAGGTAGCGGCGAAAGTGGCGGTGCAGACTGGCGCCCCAAGCCAGCAGCCACACACTCAGCACGGCAGCGCCGTAATAGCCAATAAGGCCTCCGGCGAAGAAAGGCACCACATGCCAATAACCGACAACCCGGCCCTCTGCGAGGATAGGACCTGCGACAGTCATCCAGTAGATCCAGGTGCCCGGGGCGCTGAGCTCAGCAAGCGAAGCTGCCGTCACGCTGGCAAGAGTGAGTGGCGTTGACGCGGCGAGTTCTTCTTGAGACTTGCTCCGCATCTGGAGCAACGCGTAACTGGCGAGGCTCAGCAGTGTGACGCCTCCTACATAGGCCACGTAGTGAGCTATTCCGTGTGGAATGTACGAATAGAAGAAGAGAGTGGCGGCCAGGAGGGCGCCGTCGATAATCAGCGGTGGCCCAAGGATAATGCCAATGGCCCGCGGCCACCTGCCGAGCGCCACCTGGGCGAGCGCAATCAGATGCAAGGGGCTCGGAACCAGTCCGCCCACGATTCCCATTCCGGCTCCAAGCAGCAGTAGTTGCATAGATGGGTCTCTGGCCTATTGCGCTGGGCTCGCCCCCGGGGCATCACTTCTCACGCCCAGACCGTTCCCTGTGGGAGCACGGGGGGTGCGAAACGCCGAGTGAGAATGTGGCGGCGGTTCGACTCCGCGTGCGCTTCAATCCTTTCCTGCGCTCGCCTTTCGATCGCGAAGCGGAGGGGCGCCGGCCCAGCGCACGCGCGGAAGAATGATATTGGGCTTGATGCGCCCTGCGTGTTCGCGAATCTCCTTCAGCATACTGTCGATGAGGACGTCGGAGAGCAGGTGAGGCTCAAGGCCCAGGTCCAGCAGTCTCTGATGGCGCGCGTTGTAGTAATGCGCCTCGGCTTCGATGCGTGGGTTCTCCAGGTGGTCCACCTGGGCCTCGATACCGAGCTTCCCGGCTTGCTCTCGCACCAGTTCGGCGAGCTGCAGCACGCTGAAAGTCTCGGTGAACTGGTTGAACACCCGGAATTCGCCGGCCTGGGGCGGGTTCAGGATGGAAAGCTCCACGCAGCGCAGGGTATCGCGAATGTTGAGGAATCCTCGCGTCTGGCCGCCGCGTCCGTAAACGGTGAGCCGAATCCCGGCCACCGCCTGCACGCAAAAGCGATTGAGTGCGGTGCCGAACACTTCGTCGTAGTGAAAACTGGTGGCCAGCCGCGGGTCAAGCTCCGTCTCGTCGGTCTCGATGCCGTACACCACGCCCTGATTGAGGTCGGTAGAGCGCAGCTTCCACATGCGGCAGGCGAAATAAATGTTGTTACTGTCGTGAACCTTGGAAAGGTGATACAGCGAGCCCGGCTGTTTGGGATAAGGCAGCACGTCACGACGGCCGTTGTGCTCAATCTCGATGAATCCTTCCTCGATGTCGATGTTAGGCGTCCCATACTCGCCCATGGTGCCCAACTTCACGAGGTGGCAATCGGGCGCGACGTCGTGCAGCACCCAAAGAAGGTTCAGCGTTCCCACGATGTTGTTGGTCTGGGTGAAGACGGCGCGGTCGTGGTCCATCATGGAGTAAGGCGCGGACGGCTGCTCGCCATAATGCACAACGGCCTGGGGCCGGAAACTCTCGACTGCCTCGCGCACCACGCCATAATTGCGCAGATCTCCGACGACAAGCTCCATCGGGCGGCCGCTCACCTCCCGCCAGGCGGCCACTCGGTCATGCAGGGTGTGAATGGGGATCAGCGGCTCAACGTTCAACTCCATCTCCCAGCGCCGCTTGGCGAAGTTGTCCAGCACTGCCACATCGTGACCGCGCGCCGAGAGATACATCGCCGTTGGCCAGCCCAGATACCCGTCACCCCCGAGAATAAGAATCTTCATCTGTTTCCTTTCCACGCTCACAGAACTTGAAGTGCTATTCCTGATCTGCAATCGAGCCTACTCGATTATAGCCTGCTGATTCTTAGTTCGTTGTGCGAACGTGACTCGGGGCTCGCGACCCACGACGCTTTCCGTCGGCCCAGTCCGCAGTCCAGCATGAACGACGAACCACGAACTACGAACTACGAACTACGAACTACCTATCCTTTCAGTAGGTTGACGGGGTGGTGCGAGTAACAATCCTATTTTCAGTAAGTTGACGGGGTCCGATGGTCCGTTTTTAAGATGTAACAAGCTTATTTTCAGTATCTTGACGGGGTAAAGGGATTAACGATCCTACTTTCAGTAAGTTGACGGGGTTCTCAAATTACAGTCCTTTATTTTCAATAAGTTGACGGGTTCGTTCGTAAGATTTTGAATTTTGGCAGGAACCGGGTTTGCACACCGTCGTGCCGGCCCTTTCACCCCAAACCACCGAAATGGGCAGCGCGCTTTCCGAGTCGTGTGCCGAGAGTCTTTCCATAGCGGTTTGCCGCCAGTTTGATTCCATCAGACAGGGCTGCAAGGCGTAAAGGTATAGAATGTTTCGAATGTTACGAACGTTTCTAACAAACAGAACAATGTTTACAATGTTTAGGAAGGTGGCGCAGCCGGTCCTCGCTGTGCCAGCAGCAGGGCTGAAATGGGCAAAGGAAGGTTTCTAAATCAGAAGCTTGGCAAGCGAACCAGCCGTCGCATCGACCTTGCGAAATCGGGCTTTTCAACCCAGAAATCCGGCCAGCCGGCCGGAAACGGAGGAGCCCGGCTGCCGAAGAAGGGCTTTTCGCGCGAACGCGGTCCGGCAAAGGTGGCTTCAGACTGATCGGTCAACGAAGGCGGACGGATGAGGCACCTTTCGGCATGGTATACTCATCAGAACAGACGTAGAGCGCCTCGTCTGGGCAAGGAGCTATGTCAAGCATGAACCATCGCATTCGCGTATTGCTGCTGACGGTTTCGGCAGCCCTCGTTTCTTACATTATCGTGGGAGGTGCGCTCGGCCGCAGCGACACTTCATCGACGCCGTCCAACGACCAAACCTACCGCGACCTGGGTGTGTACAGCGAGGTTCTGTCGAGAATCAACAGCCAGTACGTGACCGAGCCGAACCTGCAGAAAGTCACAGATGGCGCTATTCGCGGCTTGCTCGAGGCGCTTGATCCTTACAGCACGTATTTCACCCCTGATGAGTTCAAGGCTTATCTCGCCCACCCCGAGCCGGGGCCGGCAGGCGTGGGAATTTTCCTTTCGAAGCGCTACGGTTATGCGCCGGTCGTTTCGGTTTTGCCCGGCAGCCCGGCCGATAAAGCCGGCATCAAGCCTGGCGACCTGATTGATCGCGTTAATGAGACGGCCACGCGCGAACTTTCAGTAACGCAACTGGAAAGGATGCTGGCGGGCGACCCGGGATCGCAGGTGACGCTGTGGGTGGTGCGGGAGTCGCGCGGTGAACCCCAAAAACTCGTGCTCGATCGCGTCGCTATTGGCCATGTGCCCGTGGTCGCGAAAATGCTCGACGACCAGGCCGGCTACCTGCGCGTGGCTGCGCTTGATGCGGGCACGGCGGCCGAAATCTCAGCCAAGCTCAAGGAGCTTTCTTCGCAAGGTGCAAGCAAAATCGTCCTGGATTTGCGAAACTGCGCGGGAGGCAGCGTGGACGAGGCCGTCAAGACGGCAAGCTTATTCATTGACAAGGGTCTAATTGCCTATACGGTCGGCCAGCGCAGCCCGCGTCAGGATTTGGATGCCAAGCCGGAAGGCGCTGTTTGCCATCTGCCGCTGGCCGTGCTCATTAACCGGTCTACGGCCGGGGCGCCGGAGATCATTGCCGATGCGGTGCTCGGCAACCAGCGTGGCGACGTGGTGGGTGGCCAGAGCTTTGGAGTGGGTGTGGTGGAAAAAGTGATCCCCGTGGGGGATGGCTCCGGGCTGCTGCTGGCGGTCGCCAAGTATTACAGTCCCGACGGGAAGGCTATTCAGGATAACGGGGTCAAGCCGGACGTGATGTATCCTTCGCCCGATCAGCCCGGCGCCGAGGAAGTGCAGCCTGACCAGTACGGTACCAAAGAGGACCAGCAACTCCAAAAGGCAATTGAGGTTTTGAAGCAAAAGTCCGAGCCGGCCAAGGCCGCCTGAACCGTGCCCGCACGAAAACGACGCAGACGTTCCCGCCGCCGCGACTTGCGGCGGCGGTGGTACTTTCTGCTTGTTGCTTTTCCCCTGGCGCTTGTCGTTGTGTTGCTAACGCGCAGGCGCTCCCACACTACGAAGCCTTCTGCCGCGAAGTCCGCCGCCAGCCAAAAAAGTATTCCGCAACGCGCACCAGGTGCAAGGGCTTCTGGCGCTGCCCCAATCGCAGCCACCTATAACGCAATTATCAGGCGCACCGGTAGCGAGTCGGCGTGGCTAAAGCGCGCCGCCGCGCCGACGGCCGGAGAAAGCGGACCGCGGGCAGACGGTGAGGTCCTGGCGCTGGCGCCAGCCGCGCAGACGATTATTCGTTCGATGGCACAGCAGGCTGCACACGATGGCATGCGCTTGCAGGTTCAGGCTGCAGACCCGCCGAAGGCCGGCGCTACCCTGACCACGGACGAGGTCTCTCTCTTCCAAGGAAACCGCATCGTCTGCGTTTGGCGCCTCAGGCAGGTTAGTCGCCTCTATCGCGCTGCCATCGTGATTGACGACTTGGGTCAGGATCTGAGGGCGGCGCACGAGCTGATCGCGGTCCCTTACTCCCTCACTTTTTCGATTCTGCCGAATCTGCCCGCTTCGCGCCAAACCGCGGAGACGGCCAATCGGGCTGGCCGGGAAGTTATGCTTCATTTGCCGATGGAGCCTTTGGCGGCCCAGGTGAACCCGGGTGAAGGCGCCATTCGCGTCGGTATGCGGAGCCCTGAGGTGGACCGCCTCATCGAAACCGATCTCGCCTCCGTGCCGTACGTAGCTGGAGTGAATAACCACATGGGTTCTCGCGCCACTTCAGACCCGGCGCTGATGGCTGCGGTGATGAAGGAATTGGCTTCGAGGCGCCTTTACTTCATCGACAGCCGCACCACAGCTTTCACAGTGGCGCTCGATGCGGCGCGCCGTGCCGGTATTCCGGCTTTCTACCGTTCGGTATTTCTGGATGACACTGAAAGTGTGGAGTACACCCTCGGTCAGTTGAAGCGGTTGCGCACGGATGTCGAAGAGCACGGTGAGGCGCTCGCCATCGGCCACCCCCATCCCACCACCATCACGGCCCTCCACGAGTTCCTCCCAGAGCTTGAGCGCGATGACGTTGAGGTGGTGCCGGCCTCGACGCTGGCAGGGGCTCCCGAAGCGCCGCGAATCGCAGCAGCGCCCGTACGCAGTAATGGAAGGCAGGATTGAAGTGGTAGGCAGGAACTGAAACCGGACGCTGCAAGCGCGAGCCAGCGCAGACTTGCCTGATGCTATTTCAGAGCCGAGGCGGGCAGCGGAACTGTAACGTCACGGTCGAGGCGCATCCCGATCAGCGAGCCCGATGCCAGAGCAGCCTGCTTGCCACGCGGCACCAGGGTCGCAATCGCAATTCCTGCGGCGGCACCGACAATGCCGGTGGTAAGACCACCGGCGGCCCCGAGGGCGGCTGGCGCGATGATCATGGCGGCTTGCTCCTTGTGGTTAGCTCCGCCGCCCTTAAGGTCGCCTTCTGGGCCCACGTTATCACTGCCTCCGTTGGTCGCCGAAAACACCTCAGTCAGCGAGCCTTGGATGGCCAGTTTATCGCCGTTCGGCATTTCCACGGTGTCAAAGACGATCGTCAGGTAACCACCCCGGCCCCGTCTCTGCGCTTCCTTTACCTCGCCGAGGTGGCCATCGATGCGTACTCCCTTGGGCAGCACATCCTCATCTTCCACGCTCACAGGGTCAAGCAGCGTGGTCAGCACTCGGTCGCCCGATTTTGAAGTTTTGGAGTTGATGGAGGTATGGAGCTGCAACTTGAATTCGGTCCCTTCGGGGATCACGATTTCGTTGGCGTTGGGTTGGTCGGGAGGCGGGGCCGCCACGTCCTGCGCGTACAGAGCAGGCGCGCTCAGCACCACGCCCGCCACCAGAATCATCCATCCCCGCAGAAGCTGTTTATTCATTCGCTCTCTCCGAAGCTCAACTTGATACCCCCAGGGCTATTCTCTCATTTCACCATCAAAGACCTAGACCCGTCAAAGGCAAACCAGCGGCCGTCGACGCATTCAGTTGGATGCCGGCACCCGCAGCGGGTTGGATTGTACAACGTCGAAATAGAAGTCGTGGAACAACTACCAAATGGGTATCGTCAATTTGGAACTTTCCCCTGCTGCCCTGTTACGCCATTCCCGCGAACCGGGAATCCACGCACGAGCCCCCGCCCAGAAATCACCGGTTTGGCGCGCCCTCCGGCACCCTACTATAATCTAAAGTCTGGGCGCTGATCCGCCTTTCTCCGTGGCCCCGGGGAATACCTTTCACGTATGTTCCGACGCCTAAGCCCGTTGCTCCCCTATCTCGCCCGCTACCGTAAGCGCTATGTAGTGGGCTTTTTCACTTTGGCAATCGCGCAGCTTGTGGGTGTCACCATTCCCCTCATCATCAAGGCAGGCGTTGACGCCCTGATGCGAGGCGCCGCCGCCCGGACGCTTCTTCTTGATGCCGGTTTGATGCTGGCCATCGCGCTCGTTAAGGCCATCTTCCAGTTCTGGATGCGCTGGATTTTGATTGGTATCTCGCGTGACGTCGAGTTCGACCTGCGGAACGATCTGTTTGCTCACCTCGAACGGCTCTCCCAACGATATTACAACGAGACGCGCACAGGGGACTTGATGTCAAAGCTCACCAATGATCTCAACGCCGTGCGCAACCTGGTGGGACCGGGCATCATGTACTCAGCGACGACGGTGGTAGTAGGAGTGGCCACGATCGCGCTGATGGTGCATCTTGACTGGCGGCTCACGCTGCTCGCGCTTATCCCTTTGCCGGTAGTTTCCGTCCTGGTGAAGATTTTCGGTCAAAAGATTCACGACCGTTTCGAGCAGATTCAGGGCCTCTATTCACAACTCACGGAACGGGTGCGCGAAAACCTCTCCGGCGTCCGCGTGGTGCGGGCCTTCTGCCAGGAGGAGCCGGAAGTGGCCCTCTTTGACACCATGAACCAGGAATTCGTGGAAAAGAACAAAGGCCTGATCTGGATATCGAGTTTTCTGTGGCCTGTGCTGGCGCTGATGTTTTCCGTCGCCTTCATGCTGATCCTGGTGTTCGGCGGGCGCCACGTGCTGGCGGGCAGTATCTCGGTGGGCACGCTGGCGGCTTTCAACGTGTATCTGATGTACCTCATCTGGCCCATTATCGCGCTTGGCTGGGTCACAAATCTCGTGCAGCGCGGCTTGGCCTCGCTGGGCAGGCTCTGGCAAATCTTCCTCGCGCGGCCTGATATCGATGACCGTCACATTGCCGTGAAACCCATCACCTCAATTCGGGGTGAGATCGAATTCCGCAATCTGAGCTTTGCGTATAACGGTCGTCCGGTTCTGAAACACATTGACCTGCGCATTCCCGCCGGGCGCACGGTGGCCATCGTCGGCGAGACAGGCTCCGGTAAATCAACGTTGGTGAGTCTCATCCCGCGCCTTTGGGATGCCCCGGAAGGAAGCCTCCGGCTGGACGGCGTGCCCATCGAGAGCATCCCTTTGGCTGCGCTTCGCCGGCACATCGGGTTCGTGCCTCAGGAGACTTTTCTTTTTAGTGACACGATTCGTGAAAATGTGCGATTCGGAGCGCCGGAGGCGGGCGAGGCGGAGGTGGAGCGAGCCACGGAGATTGCCAACATTCTGCCCGAGATTCGCGGCTTTCCCAAGGGTATGGACACCACGGTGGGGGAGCGCGGGCTGACGCTTTCCGGCGGTCAGAAGCAGCGTACGGCTATCGCCCGCGCGCTGATCCGCGACCCCCGAATTCTAATTCTGGATGACGCCCTTTCGAGCGTTGACACGGGCACCGAAGAAAAAATCCTTCAAGGGCTCTCGGGGGTGCTTTCCGGACGCACCACAATTCTGATCTCGCACCGAGTCTCCACGGTGCAAAACGCTGACGAGATCGTCGTGCTGCGCGACGGAGAGATCGTGGAGCGCGGAACCCACAGCGAACTGCTCGCCGCCGATGGCTATTACATGGAGCTGTACCGGCGGCAGCTTATTGAAGAGGAGTTGGAGCAGGAGGCGTAAAGGCAGAAGTCAGGAGACAGAAGTCCTTTGTCAGTTGTCCGTGGTCAGTCGTCCTTCGCATGCTGTCCTGGGACTGTGCATCATGAGCATCACCCGCACACATTTCGAGAACCTCCAGGTGTACAAGCTGGCGGAGAAATTGGCCGACGAGATCTGGCATATCGTGCTCGCCTGGGACTATTTTCCGCGCGATACGGTGGGCAAGCAAATGGTGCGCGCTGCTGACAGCGTCGGAGCCAACATCGCGGAGGGAGCCGGCCGAGGCAGTTTTCAGGATAATCGTCGCTTCATACGAATGGCACGCGGTTCACTAAACGAAACAAGACACTGGATGAACTTTCGCCGAAACTGAACGCATATTTGCGGTCAATCGGGCTCGTCTCGGAGCCCTTGCGAGAACCAGGGACGACTGACAACGGACAACTGACAACAGACCGCCGAATGACGATTCCAAGGACGAAGTAGGACATAGCAGATGGCAGACGCAATTCACGAAGAAGAAATCCTCGGTAAGGCGTATGACTCCCGCCTGATGCGGCGGCTGCTCACCTATCTGCGCCCGTACCGGCGAGTTGTGATCTTGGCGTTGATCGCCATCTTCTTCTATGGATTGCTGCAGGCGTTGCCGCCATATCTGATGAAGGTGGAAGTCGACCGCTACCTCGATCCCACCAGCCACGGCCGGGTCCCGAAGTTTCTGGCGAACTTCTTGAGTCCGAATCCTGCTGTGGGCATTGTTCAGATCGCCTTGGCGCTCTTCCTGCCCAGCGTACTGCTGACGTTTTTCCTGGAGTTTGGCCAGGACTTCGCGATGCAGTTCGTCGGGCAGAAGGTGATGTACGACCTTCGCAGGCAGATCTTCGCTCACCTGCAAAGGAGTGAGCTGGCCTTTTATGACCGGAATCCGGTGGGACGGCTCGTCACGCGCGTCACTACCGATGTCGACGTGATGAACGACCTCTTCGCCTCAGGCGTTGTCGCTATCTTCGGCGACCTCTTCACCCTGCTCAGCATCGTGGCCATCATGCTGCGCGTCGAGTGGAAGCTGGCCCTGCTGACTTTCTCAGTGCTGCCCGCGATCGTCCTGGTCACCATGTGGTTCCGCAAGGCGGTGCGCGAGAGTTACCGGCGCATTCGTCTGGCAATCGCGCGCATTAATGCGTATCTTCAGGAGCACATTACGGGCATGGCAGTGCTGCAGCTCTTTAACCGTGAGCAACGAAGCTACCAGGAATTCGAAAGAATCAATCGCGTGCACATGGAGGCCTATAAGGATTCGATTCTGGCGTACGGCCTCTTCTACCCCACGGTGGAGTTCCTCGGCGTCATGGCCATCGCCATCATTCTGTATTGGGGCCGCCTGTTGAGCTTCCACGGTGCGGTGACCGTGGGCACCACCATTGCTTTCATCCAATATTCGCAGCGGTTTTTCCGGCCCATTCAGGATTTGAGCGACAAATACAACATCCTGCAGGCAGCCATGGCGAGCGCGGAACGGATCTTCAAACTGCTCGACACGCCGATTACAATCACAGATCCCCAAGAGGGTGCGGAGTCCCCAAGAGCGGAGCCTGTAGGGGTAGGGCTTGCCCTACCCTCTTCGAAAGTCTCGCCTCGGGAACTGAGGGGTGGGGTAAGCCCTGTCCCTACTGCGCTCGCCGAAGCGCATAAGGACGCGGCTGTCGGGGGTCTGCTGGATGTGCAACCAGACGGCCATGGAGGCAATGGCCATGACCCGGCTCTGGGCGCGCACCTCGAGTTTCGGAACGTGGGCTTTGCTTACGACAGCGTTCATCGCGTCGTGGAAGACGTTTCATTCACCATCGAACCCGGCGAGACCGTCGCTGTGGTGGGGCACACGGGCGCAGGCAAGACCACGCTCTCGAGCCTGTTGCTGCGCTATTACGACGTGCAAGAAGGACAGATTCTTCTGGACGGCGTTGACATTCGCCGGCTTCGTTTGGCCGATCTGCGGCGCAACTTTGGACTCGTCCTGCAAGATTCGTTTCTGTTCTCAGGCACCATCGCCTCCAACATTCGCCTGGGCACACAATGGATCACTGACGCTGAGGTGCGCGAGGCCGCGCTGTTGGTAAACGCGCTGGACTTCATCCAAGACTTGCCCGCCGGCTTCGATGAGCCCGTGAAGGAGCGAGGCGTCACGCTTTCGGTGGGCCAAAAACAACTGCTTTGCTTCGCGCGCGCGCTCGCCCATCAGCCGCGCATCCTTATTCTTGACGAAGCGACCTCCAGCATCGATCCACAAACCGAGTATCTCATTCGCGAGGCGCTTCACCGCCTGCTCGAGAACCGCACCGCGCTGGTGATCGCGCACCGGCTCTCGACCATTCAGAACGCCTCGAAGATTGTCGTGATGCACAAGGGCCGGGTGCGTGAGATCGGCACGCATCAGGAGCTGCTGGACCGGCAGGGCCTCTACTTCAAGCTCTACCAGTTGCAGTACAAAGACCAGGAAATCAGCGCGGCCCGGCGCTGAGCCATGTGGGCAGGTAGAGGCGGCCCTTGTGGCCGCCTCTTGGCGTCCCGTTTCGCGCCCGCCGGGGTATTGGCCCACATTGGTCAATTTGACCACAAGCTCAAACTTCAGCGCGAACCAAAGATCTCGACCAAGAAATCTCCGATGGCCGTCGCGGAACGCGAGTCCGCCGCCGCGTGATACGCAACCCCTGGAGCAATGGGTTCAGAATCGTGAGTGAAGCCGTGCATGGCGCCGCCGTAAACGATGAGCTGCCAGTCCGCGCCAGCCTGATTCATTTCCTCAACGAAGCTTGTGACCTGTGGCATGGGTACGTGCGGGTCCAGGGCACCGTGACAGACGAGAATTTTTGCCTTGATTGCCCCCGTCGCCGCCCGTCGAGCTGTTGATAGGCTTCCGTGAACACTGACCACACCGGCCAGGTCCATGCCGCTCCGCGCCATTTCGAGAACCGTCAATCCGCCGAAGCAATAGCCCACCGCAGCGATGCGCCCGTCGAAGAGCGGGCTCAAAGCCAAAACACCAAGCGCCGCACGGGCGCGCTGGCACAGTTTCTCCGGGTCTTGCCTGAACTCCTGGAGCGAGGTCATGATGCGCTCCCGGTTGCCATGTACGGCCGCGCCGTACATGTCGCAAGCGAATGCGACGAAGCCGAGGCCGGCCATTGTTCTGGCGCGTCCCTTCGCGTGATCATCGATCCCCGCGCCCCCATGGACAACGAGGATGCCGGGCCGCCGGTCATGCATCGTAGGGTCGCTGAACAATACGCCGCGGAGTTCCGCATCGCCATCACGGTATGGAATTTCCTGGCTCGTTATCATTTGTCCTCCTCAAGAAATGGTGGTCTTCAACCGACCTGTGCCTGCCTTGTGAGTTCCATGAGCACAGGACATGAATCTCCCTCATTAATTATACCACATAAACGCGGGCAACACAAGTAACTCCAAGGTAAATATACCTTGACCTTCTACACGTCATCCCTATAATATGTAGAAGTCAGAGGTATAGACGATGGCAGCGAAGTCCGATCTCCCTCAAGGCACACTTGATCTACTCATCTTGAAAGTCGTCGCGCTCGGCCCCGTCCACGGCTACGCGATCGCCCAGCGCCTGCAGCAGGTGTCGCGCCACGTGGTCCAGGTTCCGCAAGGGTCGCTTTACCCGGCGCTGCACCGGCTCGAAAACCGTGGCCTGCTTGCTGCTGACTGGAAGGAGACCGAAACCGGGCGTGAGGCCAAGTTCTATCGCCTTACGCGGCGCGGGCGGGCGCAGCTCGAAACCGAAGCCGCAAGTTGGCAGCGATTGACCGAGGCCGTAGGCCTGATTCTGGGGATGGCCGAAGGGGGTGCGGAATGAGCTGGTGGCATCGCCTGCTGCGCCGGAAGCAAATGGAAGAGCAGCTTAATAAAGAGCTGCGCTACCACCTCGATCAGCACGCCGCTGATCTCGTCGCGCAAGGCCACGATCCGGCGGAAGCGCGGCGGCTCGCCAAGCTCGCGCTCGGTGGCACTGAGCAAGTAAAGGAGGAGTGCCGCGACGCTCGCGGCACGCGCTGGCTGGAGGACCTTTGGCAAGACTGCCGCTACGCGCTGCGACTGCTGCGGCAGCAACCGGGGTTTACGGTCGCTGCTCTGGTAACACTGGCTTTGGGCATTGGAGCCACCACGGTGATGTTCACGGTCGTCAATGGTGTGTTGCTCAAGCCGCTGCCTTATTTGGAACCCGCGAGGCTCGTCATCCTCAACGAGCAGACCAAAAAGGTTACCAGTCCAATTTGGGGTAATCGCTGGGCGTTTGCTTACCCCAACTACCTGGACTGCAAGCGCGCGAGCCGCTCTCTGGATTTGGCGGCCTGGCGCTATAGCGGAGGCCTGGTAAGCGAGCACGGGGAGGCCGAGTACGTTGACGGCTTCCAGGTGTCATCCGGCTTGTTTTCCGTTCTCGGTGTTCCGCTCTTAAGGGGACGTGCCTTTTTACCCGAAGAAGACCAGCGGGGCGCGGGGCCCGTGATGATCATCAGTTACGGTCTTTGGCAGCGCCTTTACGGCGGAAGCCCGGCAGCAGTCGGCAGGTCGCTGACTCTCGACGGCAAGCCCTATACCGTTGTCGGAATTACGCCCGCGGGCTTCCGGCTGAACGCAGACGAGGCGGACGTGTTTACTCCGCTCGGCCAAGACCCTTCGCCGAGCATGCAGCGTCGCGACCGGCATCCCGGCATTGCGGTGCTGGCCCGCCTCCGGTCGGGCGCCACGTTGGCGCAGGCGCAGTCGGAACTGGGGCTGATCGGCCGTCAGCTCGCCGCGCAATACCCGGACTCTAATGAGGACCGCAGCTTTGCGGCGGAACCTCTTCGTCCGGATGTCGGGGATGTCGGGTCCACACTCTGGTTGCTTCTCGGCGCCGTCAGCCTGGTGCTGTTGATTGCGTGCGTCAATGTGGCCAGCCTCCTGTTGGCGCGCGCGGTATCACGCGAGCGTGAGCTTGCCATGCGCGCGGCGCTCGGCGCAAGCCGGAGCCGACTGGTGCGTCAATGCCTCGCGGAGAGCGGCGTGCTGGGGCTTTGCGGAGGCGTCCTAGGAGTCCTGTTTGCAGCCGACGGCATCCGTCCTTTTGTGGCCTTCTGGCCGGGCAGTTTGCCGCGTGCCGCGGAGGTGCATCTCGATTGGCATGTACTGCTCTTCGCGTTTGCCGTGTCGCTCGCGAGCGGCCTTCTTTTTGGACTGGCGCCTGCCCTGCGCGCTCCCGCGCACGACCTCGAGCAGGCTCTTCGCGCCGGAGCCCGCGCCGTGGCGGGAAGGTCGCGCCGTCTACATAGCGGCTTTGTCGTATCCGAGATCGCCTTGGCAGTGGTGCTGTTGGTTTCTGCCGGGATGCTGGGGCGCGCTCTCCTGCGGCTTTCCTCGCTTGACCCCGGCTTTGACTCCCGGAACGTGCTGGCGGCTCGGATGGCGCTTTCGCCCGACGTACTTCGAAACCCCGCGCAGATCCGCGCCGCCTGGCAAGACGTCCTGGATCATGCGCGGCGCGTGCCGGGAGTGCTGTCCGCCGCCGTAGTCGATACGGTTCCGATGCGCGAGGGCAACAACCCGATCGGCTACTGGAACACACCGGCGATTCCGCCGGCGGACCAGCAGCCCCTTGCCCTGGCCACGAGCGTGACGCCGGATTACCTGAAGGTTATGGGCATCCCGCTGCTTAAAGGGCGATTCTTCGATGACCACGATCGCATCGGCAGTGAGCACGCCGTCGTGATTGATGACGTCTTGGCCGCGCGCGCTTTTGGCGGCCAGGATCCGGTGGGGAAGTACCTCTGGCTTCCCAACACGGACAGTCCCTTCTTGTCAGGGTCTGCGGGTCCTGACGCCGCCCGGGTGGTGGGTGTTGTGCGCCACGTCCGGTATTGGGGCCTCGCCGCGGACGATCAAGCGCGAGTACGCGCGCAGTTCTACTATCCTTTTGCCCAGGTGCCAGACCCGTTGATGCGCCGGTGGTCCGAGCTCATGTCGATTGCCGTCCGCACCAGCATTCCACCCTTGAATGTTGTCGAACCGATGCGGCGCGAACTCCGCGGCGCCACCGGCGGAGCGCCCGGCGATCAAGCTCTCTACGAGGTGCGTACGTTGGGGCAGCTTGTGAACGATTCGCTTGCCCGGCAGCGGTTCCTGATGCTCCTGTTCGGCATCTTCGCGGGCCTCGCCCTGCTGCTGGCCTGCGTGGGCATTTACGGCGTACTCGCCTACGTCACCGGTCAGCGCGTGCCGGAATTCGGGGTCCGCATGGCGCTCGGAGCGCGCGCTGCTGACGTGATGCAGCTCGTGCTCCGGCAGAGTCTGAGAATGATCCTGGCGGGTGTGGTTGCAGGAGCAATCGGAGCCTTCGTGGCAGGACGCCTCCTGGTGAGGCTGGTTCAGGGAGTGCGGGCCGTGGAGCCGCTGCCCTTCGCACTTATGATTGCAGTCCTGATCGCTGCTGCATTGTTCGCCAGCTTCTTGCCTGCGCGTCGCGCAAGCCGAGTGGATCCCATGATCGCCTTACGCCAGGAGTAGGACACCAACTCCAGGCCGGAGCTTTCGCGGGCACCTCTTGGCTTCCCGGCGCGTCGACAGCGGACTCAGCAGAAAGCCAAGCATGCCCAACACATGATCGAGCGATCGAGATTGGGGAAGTGCTAAAGGGAGTCAGGTGAACTCTTAGAAACGTTTGAAGAGGGTGCAGCAACGCCAAAGAGGGAACCGTCGTCACGGTTCCCTCTCCGGGAAAGACAGGCTGTCAGTGGGAGGAAGGCGTTACTTCCGCGCAGCTAGCTTACGGCGCAGGAAGCCGAGCATGCCCAAGCCGGAACCGAGCAACGCCAAGCTGGCGGGCTCAGGAACAGAGCTTGTTGCGGCATCTTCAATTCGGGCCCTGTTGATCGCAAAGCCGTCGCAAGGCCCACCCACGCTGCCACAATCATAAGCGAGGACTTGAATCGACGTGATGTTGGCACCCGTTGAATCGATCACGCCGTAAAAGCCAGCACTGTTGTTCTCAGCGTGAGACTGCTCGAAGCCACCCGGGAAATAGAACGTGTCCAGTAGAGTGCTGCCGTCGTACACGGCGATCTGAGTCGCAAACGTAATCGGCCCGCCAGCATTAGGCTCCAGTTGAAAGCCGATGGCGGAAATCCCGGTGGCAAAGCTCAGAATAATTCTTCCGGAATCCGTGTCGCTAAAGTTGATGGAAGTCAGAAGCTCGGAGCCAGGAGCAAAATTGCCGGTCCATGTGCAAGTGCTAATCGGGCACTGCTCTAGAGTGGCACCGGTACCGCCTGTCCCGAAATTAACGGTTGTGAGGATGCCGTTGTCTGTGGAAAGCGTGGCACCGTTCGCAACGAAGAAATTGTTGACGCCGAGCAAACCCCAGTGCAGGCTGTCATTGCTCGAAAAAGTGGAAGCCACTCGAGTCGATGTGACGGTATCCGCCACTGCTACCGAAGCCCCCGCCACACTTAGAGCCGCTGCTACAAAAAGAACCGCTAGTACTCTACGCATTTTCCCCTCCCTAAACTGCGATCTGTCTTCTTTGCGGTCCCACCGATGAACTTGACGCCCCTCCCAAGCCGCAAACTGAGAGAAGGCATCAATGTTTTTACCAGCACCAGATTCCGTTGTCAAGAGGTTTTTTTGGTACGTTCAAAAATTTACGTGATCTTAACAGAGTCTGTAACCCCCACAGGCCCAGCTTAAGAACGGACCAACTCCCGACGCCTTCGTTTGCCCTGAACCTCAAGCGTGAGCCGGAGGCTCAGGACACATGATTCTTGCTAATGTGCGGAGGCGTGTCAAGGAAAATTTTCAGCATTAACTTTCTTGGTAAGCGACGGCAGGCTCGCGACGTAGGGGCGACCCCTGTGACTTGTGGCTGCCCCATTCACGAGCGCGGCCGGGTAGTGGGTCAGTTTGAGTTGTCTCTCGGCACTTTCCCACCCTGTCATTCCCGCGCAGGCGGGAATCCACAAAACAGAGAGAGATGTGCTCCACCGTCTGGATTCCCGCCTGCGCGGGAATGACAGGGCGGGAAAGGCGGGGAATTTCAAAGTGACCCACTATCCGCGGCCACAAGTGCCGCCTCTGCGCCTCAGACCATGATATTATGCTCAATGCTTGGGAGCAGTCCTTCCTGCCCGTCATGAGCCTCGACGTTGGCCGCAAAGTTCTTGAGGTTGAAGCCCAAGCCCTCGCCGACTTGGCAGAGCGCCTGGATGAGCGGTTTGGGGTTGCCCTTGACATCCTGTTTCGTTGCTGCGGTCGCGTGGTGGCCGCGGGCATGGGTAAGTCAGGGCTGATCAGCCAGAAGATCTCGGCGACGCTCTCAAGCACCGGGACGCCCTCTTTCTTCCTTCATCCAGCGGAAGCACTGCATGGGGACCTCGGCCGCCTGGTTAGTGGCGACGTGCTGCTGGCGCTCTCTTATAGCGGCGAAACGGAGGAACTTCTCCGCCTGCTAGAGACGGTCAAGCGGTTGTCGATTCCGCTGGTTACCATTACAGGAAACCCGTCTTCCACGCTGGCGCAGGCCAGTGACGTGGCGCTGGACGTCGGCATCAAGCAGGAGGCTTGCCCTCTTGGCTTGGCGCCCACCGCATCCACTACAGCGATGTTGGCCATGGGCGATGCCTTGGCGATGGCACTCTTGCAGAAGCGGGGCTTCAGCGCGGAAGACTATGCCAACCTCCATCCCGGCGGCGGCCTGGGGGTACGGCTCCGGCGCGTAGAAAACGTGATGCACACGGGCGATGAGGTCCCGCACGTCGGGCTGCGCGCGACTTTGCCGGAAGTGATCTACGAGATGAGCCGTAAGGGCCTGGGCTTGACCACGGTGCTTGATGCCGAGGGGCGTTTGGCCGGCTTCGTCTCCGACGGCGACTTGCGCCGTTTCTTTCAGCGTGAAGGCAGCCGGGCCCTCGATCGCGCCGCAAGCGACTGCATGACAGTTTCTCCGGTTACGATCGGTCCCACGGAGTTGGCCAGCGGCGCTCTGGCCCTGATGGAGGCGCACCACATCACAGCGCTGCCGGTGATTTCGCCGGACGGAACGCTTGCGGGAGTGGTTCATATTCATGACCTCTGGCGCATTGGAATGTTCTAATGAACGGGTCAATTTCGGTGTACCCCCCCCGGGGGGTATGCCTTAAATGCAAAAACGAACCCGAGAAGTGCTGCAGAATCAACAAAAGTGCGAAAAAACGAACCTAAAACGAACCCAAACGAACCTAAAACGAACCCAAGCCATGGTTTCGTCGAACGAATCAAGTGCTTTAGAATGAGCGCACCATTTCAGCAGCGCGAAAAAACGAACCTAAAACGAACCCAAGCCCTCCGGCTACGGCGAACGAATCAAGTACTTTAGAATGAGTGCACCATTTCAGCGCCTTCGCGGCAGTATTTCGGCGTGCCCGGTTAGGAATCAGCAGGGGGAGGCATTAGAATGACCAAGGTGGCGCTTCCTGGACGAGACAGCCGCGCCATTCGCTTACGCGCTCGCAAGATCCGGCTGCTGCTGATGGACGTGGACGGGGTGCTCACCGACGGACGCATTTACTACGTGCCAGCCGGAGTTTCCACCGGCGCGGGCTCGGGCGGCGAGCACGTCCCGCAATTCATTGAGACGAAGACGTTTCACACCCGCGACGGGCTCGGCATTCGGTTTGCCCATCGGGCGGGGATCAAGACCGGCATCATCTCCGGACGCGCTTCACCGGTGGTGGAGTATCGTGCCCGCGAGCTCGGTATCCACTACTTGCGTCAAGGCGCGCTTGAAAAGCTGGCCCCTTACCGCGAAATCCTGCGAGAAGCCGGCCTGCAGTCCGAGGAGGTGTGCTATATCGGGGACGACCTTGTCGATTTGCCGCCCCTGGTTCGCGCCGGACTGGCCGTCGGAGTGAGCGGCGGTCATCCGCTGCTGCCGAAGTATGTGCACTACGTCACCCGCGCGCCCGGCGGTCTCGGCGCTGTTAGGGAGACCATCGAACTGATTCTGAGCGCTCAGGGCAAGCTCAAGCCGATCCTAGTGAACTACCTTGCTCCCGATCGCAAACTTAATAATAAGGGTAACTTAGGGCCGCAACGCAAATAGCTGGTCAGAGTGCGCCTTTGCAGTGCGCCAAAAGGGCGAGGTTTCAGCCGGTTTCAGCCGGGCTTTAGCCCCGCCCTTTCGAATCCTCGGGAGAAATACAGGCTAAGACCTTCTCGTAGATGCTGTTGCAAACCTGAAATTCGATGTGTTAACATTGCCCTCGCGTGCAGAAGCGCGGCGGTTGCAAGGGTGTGGGCAAAAGGATTTGGAGCTACGCAACAGATTGCAACTAAACGGCTTGATCTCGATCGTGCCTGGTCGAATTCTTACCCACGCCTCGGCTTGACAGTCGTTTAACAAGTGACAGCCGGTATTCCGCGCTGAACATGACTCCCCGGGCCTTGAGGCTTTGATGATCATGCCGGGCTCGCCAGCGACAGCACCCGCGCAGCATGCAGTGGCCTGCGAAGGGGCTTCCCGCGCTGTGCCTTTCGAAATCAGCAGTTTCCTCGATTATGTCCGGGTAGAGAAAGGCCTCGCCGACAACACGGTTCTGGCCTACCGCCGGGACCTCGTGAAGTTTGCCGTTTTCATTGCAGGAAGAGGGCGGGATTGGAGCCAGGCCGACCGCGACAACGTGCGGCAGTTCCTGGAGCACCTTCACCGGCAAAACCTCACCGCACGCGCCGTCGCCCGCCACTTGGTATCTCTTAGAGGCTGCTACCAGTTCTTGGTCCGCGAAGGCAAGGTTTCACGGGATCCAACGGTAGAAATTGATCCGCCCCGTCTCTCTCAGGCCCTTCCCAAGTACCTAGCGGCCGCCGAAGTTGAGAAGCTCCTTACCCAGCCTGACCTTTCAACCCCTGCAGGATTGAGGGACCGGGCCATGCTGGAGGTGCTTTACGCCACCGGGATGAGGGTATCGGAGCTCGTGAATGTGCGCTGGGAGGATTTCGACGCCGATCTGGGCGTGGTGCGCTGCCTGGGTAAGGGCAACAAAGAACGCCTTATACCGGTGGGGAAATCAGCCCTGCGCTGCCTTGAGCACTACGTAGCGGGCGGCAGGGCGAAGCTGGCCAAAAAGGCGGCAGTTCCTTTTCTGTTTCTAAACCAGCGAGGCGGAAAACTATCACGGGTGGGTTTCTGGAAGATTTTGTCGCGCTACGGCAGGATTGCCGGTATTCCGACGCCGCTCAGTCCCCACTTGGTGCGTCACTCTTTCGCCACCCATCTCCTGGAGCGCGGGGCCGATCTTCGCTCGATCCAGATCATGCTGGGACACAGCGATATCTCCACTACGCAAATCTACACGCAGGTGATTAAAGAAAGGTTGAAGGAAGTCTATCAAGCGCATCATCCGCGAGCCTGAACAAGTGGCTAGTGGCTAGTGGTCAGTGATAGTCAGTGATAGAAGGCAAGCGGTGTTCTAGATTGACCACGAAAGTCTGATTCAGTGATCGGTATAGGGATATGCCTGTCGTACGGGGCCAAGAAGCAACTGGCGACAGCAAGGAGTAGAGCATGGTTAGTCGTAAAGCCAATGAGCGAGCGCATGGTGTGGGTGGTGCTCCAAAAGCTGACCACTAAACACTAAACACTAACCACTAACCACTGGTAGGTAAATCCATGCCTGACTACAACTTCCTAATGGACAGCCGGCTCCGGCCGGGACAATTGAGGGTGATCAATCAGCTTGGCCGCTTGGCGGCTAGCCAGGGCCTTAACCTCTACCTTGGGGGCGGTGCGGTTCGCGACCTGACCACCGGTCTTGAGACCCCGCGCGACCTGAACTTCATGGTGGAAGGCAACATCCAGAAGATTTTGAGACCGCTCGAAAGCGCCGCTAAACGGCACGTCTCGTCACGGCCCAGTCCCAAGCCAGCCGACGTTAATGGCTTTGATCTTCAGGTTGAGAGCATCCGTTTCAACCCGAAACTCAATGTGGCAGACGTCGTGTTTGAAGGCGGAATTAAGGGAGAAATCGCCAGCAGCCGCGTTGAAACCTACAACTTGCCTGGGAAGCCTCCTCAGGTGTCGCCAGGCACGGTCTTCGATGACCTGAGGCAGCGCGATTTTTCCGTGAACGCCATGGCCATTTCGCTCCACCCGAACTCGCGCGGCCTGCTGCTCGACCCCACCAACGGCGCCGCCGACATTGAGCGAAAAGAGCTCCGGGCGCTCCATAGCCGCAGTTTCTTTGACGATCCCTCGCGTATCTATCGGCTGTTCCGGCTGGGCCAACGGCTCGACTACAAGCCTGACGAGCGCACCGCGCACTGGCTGGAGTTGGCGCTTGAGAATCGCGCCTGGGAGGCGATGCGTGAGGAACAGCAGGCCCGCGAGCTCCGCGCCGTGCTCGCGGAAGAATCATCCGGCCGGATCCTGAAGGCTCTGCGAGAGCGCGGTCTGTTGGCCGGCCTCGATGCGAAACTCGCTTCCGATCGCATTGACTTCGAGAGGTTCGAACGCGTCCACAACGCCATACGCACCGCTGCTGCGTACGATGACGCCTTGCTGCTGAATTTCCTGGCGCTGGTGGCGAAGCTGTCTTCAGGGGAACAGAACCGCTTGGCCAAAAAGGTGTTTGGAGACGCGAAGACCGTCAAGAGCGTGCTCAACCACGAGCGCGAAGCAGGGAAGCTTGCTAAAGCAGTGGCGAGTCCCAAGGTGGCTAAGCTGAGCCAAGTCTATTCGCTACTCCATGGCGCGCCGAATGCTCTGGTGGCCTCGCTGCTGATCAATGCTGCCAACGCCACAGTGCAGAACCGGGTGAAGGCCTTTTTCACCAAGGTGCCGCCCGTGCGCGCGCAGTTACCGCGTGCCGAACTTGAGGCTATAGGGTTGCCGCCGGGTCCAAAGTTCGAACAGATTCTAGAGGAGGTTTTGCTTCAGCAGCTCGACGGGAAGCTGAAGACTCCAAATCAATTGACTCAGGCGCTGCGTGACCTTTCGGGGATCAAGGCGCCGCCCCCGCCACCCCCGGTGCCAGCCAAACCGCCGGCACTGAAGGGAAAGGCCGCAAAGGCTGCTGCGAGGCCTCAACCCGCTGCGGAATCGAAAGGGGTGCCTCCTAGCGCGCCAGCACCTGTAGCGGTTTCGACGAGTCCGACTCCGGCGGCACCAAAGTCGGCTAAGCACGCGGCAGCGCCGCCCAAGGAAGTCGTCAAGAAGGGCCAAGCTGCGCCGGCGCCAAAAACAGCCCCACCGCCTGCTCCAGCGAAAGTAGCGAAGAAGGTGGCGAAGACGGCAGCGAAGACTCCGGCGAAGTCAGTGAAGAAGGTTGCAGCTATGGCGCGGCGGCCGATGGCTGCTAGAGCCGCAAAGCCGAAAACGCGAGCGACAGGCGCGAAGCCGAGCACCACTAAAGCGAAGTCGGCAGCGAAATCGAAGAGGCCAGCCGCGAAGAAAGCCGTCAGCGCACGCCGCAAGCGGTAGTCGCGCGACGCGCCATGAGACATTTGACCGCCGAACAATCCGGACGTAGGCGTACCATCTTTGATCTGAGATGCAGCGGCGACGTCTCTGCTGCCCTCGTTTTTGTTGGCCTGTTCCTGACCGGTGGCTGTTCACAAGCCCAAAACTCAGGTCCCGAGCGTGACCGCTGGCAGCGTCCCGATGAGGTGATGAACGCGCTTGGGGTGACGCCCGGCAGCTTCGTGGCGGACGTCGGCTGTGGCCGCGGGTACTTTACGATGAAGCTCGCGGCCCGGGTAGGACCGACTGGAAAAGTTTACGCTGTGGATATCAAAGACGAGGTGCTGGCCGACGTGCGGCGCGAAGCAAGAGAGCAAGGATTGAAGCAGGTCACTGCGGTTCTTGGGGCTGCGGACGATCCTCACCTTCCACCGCATTCGCTGGACGTGGTGCTCTCCGTGGATTCATACCATGAGTGGGTGGATTACGACTCGATGTTGGACCATCTTTATGCGGCACTTAAGCCCGGCGGACTGCTCGGATTAATCGACGGCGAGACGAAGCCGGGCAAGTCTCGCGACGACTACCATTCCATGCACCGGATGCCGGAATCGATGGAGCGCGAAGACCTGGCCCGACACGACTTTCATTTTCTGCGGTCGGAGCCCGGTTTCACGCGGCCGTCGGACGGGAAGACGTATTACTTTTTGATTTTTCAGAAGTGATGTTTGATCAGGACTGACGCATGAAGAAGTCCAAAGACCCTGGCCCCCAATTTGCCGTGTGCGTGGATAACGCGGGCTATCCCGCATCACTGGAACTGCACAAGATCTACCGTGTATTGCCCGATGTCGACGCCGCGCGCGACGGAGACTTGCGCGTAGTGGATGAGAGCGGCGAGGACTACCTTTACCCGGCCAACCGCTTTCTGATGATTGAGCTGCCCAAAACTGTTGAGCAGGCACTCTTAAAGGCTTCGTAGCCCGAGGTGCTATGCGGAAGCCTGTCCTCACAGTCATTCGCGCTTAAGGGGAAATCTACCGCGGCGCTCGCTGGAGTGCGTTTCGCCCTATGTCCAAACTGAAGCTAGGATGATATTCGAGGAGTCGGAATGATACTGAGAGCAGCGCTTCATTGGCCGGGTCTGATCGGGCTCGGGATTATGTTCGTGGCTGCCTTGGCGGCCATCGCGAGCGGTTCCGATTCCGCGTCAACTCCGGCCGCAGAGCAGGTGGCCTGGAAGGCCATCAGCGCGCCGGCGTTGCTCGACGACATCAAGACGCTCTCTTCAGATGAGTTCGGGGGCCGCGCTCCCGCCACCCAAGGCGAGAAGCTCACGGTGGACTTTCTGGTGTCGCGCTTCAAGTCGCTGGGTTTGGCGCCCGGCAATCCCGACGGAACCTACGTGCAGAACGTGCCGCTGGTGGGGATCAAGGCCGATCCCAGCGCCGAGCTGGAGTTTTCCAAACCAAGCGCAACGCCTGAAGGCGGCATGGGCAAATCCACCACCATGCACCTGCGATTCGGTCCCGACTTCGTGGCCTGGACCAAGCGCGTCGAGCCCGAAGTCACGCTGAACGCGCCGCTCGTTTTCGTGGGCTACGGCGTGGTGGCGCCCGAGTATCATTGGGACGATTACAAAGACGTGGACGTGCGCGGCAAAGTTCTGGTGATGCTGATCAATGACCCGCAGATACCGGACCCCAATGACCCCACGCGACTTGATCCGAAAATGTTCAAGGGCCGGGCGATGACCTACTACGGCCGCTGGACGTACAAGTTCGAAATCGCAGCCGCCAAGGGCGCAGCCGGCGCCCTGATTGTCCATGAGACGGGCCCGGCTGGCTATCCCTGGGAAGTCGTCGAAGGCAGCAGCTCGCCAGAGCAGTTCAGCCTGCTCTCACCGGACAAAGGGCATTCGCGTTGCGCCGTGGAAGGGTGGATCACGGAGCAGAAAGCGCGGGCGCTCATTTCGGACGCGGGCCGGGATTTCGATGCTCTGCACAAGGCAGCCCTCAGCCCGGATTTTAAACCCGTGCCACTGGGGATGAATGCCTCCGTGACGCTTCACAACACCATTCGCGACATCGAGTCGCACAACGTGGTGGCCAAGCTTGAAGGCAGTGATCCGAAGCTCAAGGATCAATATGTGATCTACACCGCGCACTGGGACCACCTCGGCGTGGGGAATCCGGTAAATGGCGACAATATTTATCATGGTGCCGTGGACAACGCCTCCGGCGTCGCGGGACTGCTCGAACTCGCCAAGGCCTTCACGGAAGCGCAGCCCGGGCCGCGCCGTTCGATCTTGTTCCTTTCCGTGACCGCGGAGGAGAAGGGTCTGCTAGGCTCTCAGTATTACTCGGAGCACCCGCTCTATCCGCTTCGAGACACGCTCGGCGAGATCAACATGGACGGCCTCAACGTCCACGGACTCACGCGCGACCTCACTGTGATCGGCCTCGGGAACTCAACCCTGGATGATTACGTGCGCCAGGTTGCGGCGGAACAGAGCCGCACGGTGCGGCCCGATCCCGAGCCCGAAAAAGGCTTCTACTTTCGCTCCGACCATTTCAATTTTGCCAAGCAGGGCGTGCCCGCGCTCGATCCCGACTCGGGTGTGGATTATATCGGCCGCCCGGAAGGCTGGGGTCTGAAGATGCTGGATGAGTTCACGGCCAATGATTATCACAAGCCCTCTGACAAAGTTAAGCCGGATTGGGATTTGAGAGGGGCAGTTCAGGATCTGCAACTGTACTTCTCAGTAGGCTACCGTGTAGCCGATGCGGAGAAGTTTCCCGAATGGGGCGCGGACAGCGAGTTTCGGGCCAAGCGGGAGGAAATGCTGAAGAGCGGTGGGAAGTAGACAGCAGTCGGTCGGCAGATGTCGAGGGGCGACCCGGCGACACCCGAAGTGGCGTGACGGTTGGCTGGATGTCGCACTGCGCGAAAAGGGGCTTAGAAGAGCAGAACCCCAAAACCGATTCCATGCCCAGTTCATCGAGGTGCATGAAATCAGCCTCGGGGCTCAACCCATCCCCTCGCCGGTCACGAGAATTCCTAGTCAGACACTGCGGTCTTCAATTGCCCGTTTGCTGGAACAGGTTCAGCGTGTTTGATCCGTCGTCGACGAAGTAGACTCCCGCGCCGGGTACCGAGACCAACCCAAACAGCGTTCCGGCTCCAGGAGGTGAACCTGTGTTGTCGATCAGATTCCACGCGATTTGGGTTCCGCTCGGGTCAATAGTAATCAACACCCCGTTGTTTCCGTTGGTGACCAGCACATTTCCAGTGCCGGGATCAATCGTGAGACCCAGTGGGTCACTGAGGAATCCGTTCTGAGAGAACACGGTCCCGGTTCCCGCCGTCGAAGTGATGGTGGTGGCGTTGGCAATGGCGGTTACGCGATTATTCAGGCTGTCGGCAACGTAGAGTGTGGTGCCGCTAAGCCCCACGCCCGTGGGCCCAATAACCAGCGCGTCAGGGTCTGTCCGCTCCGCGAAGCCTGAGCCGATGACGGTCATGGATTCGATCTGTGGCTTCGAGTTGGGTGGGATGTTGAGCACCATTCGGACGACGGTGCCGCTATGGGCCACATTTCCGTTTGCTGCGACCGTGCCGTTGAGAACATTGGTGAAGAACAGCGTTGCGGTACTGCCCTCATCGAGTGCCGTCATATCCCAGGGTCCGTTGATGAGTGAGCCGTAGAACGTCCCTACCGGCTTTCCGACACTGTTGATCACTACCAGGCAGCCGGCTTGTGCCGTGGCAGACATCCCGTTGACCGTGGGCAAGCTGCCGACGATCACCCATCCCGTCTGAAGGACGGCCAGTGCGGTGGTGAGCCCGATGCCGCCTGGGCAAGGGCCGGGCAGGTGGTTGCTGGCGAACTGTGAAAAGACGCTGCTGGAGCCATCCGGAGCGATATCCATGATGGTGGTTCCAGTTCCCTGCAGATTCTGCGAATTGTTGAAGTTGCTTACCAAGAAGTGGCCCGCGGTCAGGTTTCCGACCGTCGCCGGAACCACAACCAGACCGTAAGGATTTACGTCGCCGTTCGCGGGTACGGTCGACGCGATGGTGCTGACCCCGGGAGGCAGGTTGGCACTCGCGGGCTTACCCTCACCCAACGCCGCAAAGACGCTCGCCAGAGCTACCGACAGCGCGCAAAGCAGTAGCTTTGACCAACGCCGGCGGAGCCTCATTTCAGTCATGATGTGCTCCTTTTCTGTTGGACCCGGAAGAAGTGACCTCCGGAGCCGGGCAGAGCCAACCGGAGGTCATCTTCAGCCGGAGTTTTGGTGTTGCGTGTTGATTATGTGCGGATAGAAGTCGCCCATATGTCATGGGCGTGTCTGACATTTGCAAAAGTTTTGTCAACAACCGCCGCGGAGGGCGGTGTCCCAATCGCAGACGTAGGGGCGGCCCTTGTGGCCGCCCGATTCAACAGAGAAACCCTGTGGGCCCATTGTTAGTTGGGCGGCCACAAGAGCCGCCCCTACATCTGCGATTGGGAGAGTCGGGGGTGAGCATTGGGTACGGCAAGCCGTACCCCTACGGCGCCGGTTGTTTCTGCTAAGCTCGGTTATACACGGAATCCGCTTGGCTCCAGTTCCACCGCAGTTCGGGAGCACCAAATGCTCATCCTCGATATCGGTTGTGGAAAGAAGAAGCAGGACCCGGCAGCGATCGGACTTGACCGGCAGCCCGGTTCCTCGGCGGACGTCCTGTGTGAACTGACACGCTTTCCCTGGCCGATTCGCGACAACTGCGCAGACAAAGTGTACCTTTCGCATTTTCTTGAGCACCAGCCCGACATATTGCGCGTGATGGCTGAGGTGCATCGCATAGCGAAGTCGGGCGCCGAGGTGGAGGTGGTGACGCCGCATTACAGTTCACCGGACTCTTACACCGACCCCACACACCTGTTTCACCTCGGCTTTCACAGCTTCGACTACTTTGATCGCGACAGTTTCCAGGACTTTACTTACCACTCGGGTGGATATCGCATCCTCGAACGGCGGCTGAGCTTCGGCGGAAACTTTATATTGGACAACCTCGGCCGCGCGTGTGCGGCACTTTCGATGGACTACTACGAGAAACACCTGGCGTGGATATTCCCTGCGCGCAACTTATATTGCTGGCTGCAAGTGATCAAGTAGGCTGACGCTGCGTGTGTCTCGATGCGGCACCTACGCGTTCTCACCTTTCTGCTAAAATACCTCTCGATGGATTCTCCAAATTTTGTTCACCTTCATCTTCATACTGACTACAGCCTGCTGGACGGGGCCTGTGACATCCCCAAGCTGATGGACCGCGCGGTCGCGCTCAAGATGCCTGCAGTGGCCATGACCGACCACGGGAACCTGTTCGGCGCCATCAAGTTTCACGAAGAGGCCAGCAAACGGGGAATCAAGCCCATCATCGGCTGCGAGACGTACGTCGCAGTGGCCAACCGTTTCGACCGCACTTCAAACGCCGAGAAGCCGCATCATCTAGTGCTGCTGGCTGAAAACGAGCGCGGCTACCGGAATCTTGTCAAGCTAGCCTCCTCCGCCTACCTTGAGGGGTACTACTATAAGCCTCGCATCGATAAGGACTTGCTGGCGCGCCACTCCGAGGGCTTGATCGCCCTTTCGGCGTGCCTCCAAGGGGAGGTCACCTCGTCGGCACTCGCGGGAAGGCTCGACCAGGCGCGGCAATCGGCCTACGATCTTCGGGACATCTTTGGCAAAGGGAATTTTTTTATCGAAATTCAGGACCAGGGCCTGGACGAGGAACGCCGCGTTAACCCGGACTTGGTGAGGCTTTCGCGCGAAACCGGAATTGGATTGGTGGCCACCAACGATTGTCACTATCTGACGCACGAGGATGCCCGTGCGCAGGAAGTGCTGATGTGCATTCAGACTGGCAAGACGCTGAGTGACGCGCAGCACATGCGCTTCGGCACCGATCAGTTCTACCTCAAGTCGGCCGAGGAGATGGCTGCGACCTTCGCCGAGATCCCAGAGGCCCTGGAGCGCACGCTCGAAATCGCCGAGCGTTGCAACCTGCACTTTGAGAAGAATCAGCACGTTTTCCCGCACTTCGAGGTGCCCGACGGAGAGACGCTGGACAGCTTCTTTGAAAAGGTAACGCGGCAGGGATTTGACGAGCGCCGCACCGCCCTCGAGCGTCAGCGGGCGGAGGGCCGGCTGCGTTCTCCCATCGAAGCCTACGAGGAGCGCCTGAACTTCGAAATCGAGCTCATCAAAAAGATGCGCTTCGCGGGTTACTTCCTGATCGTTTGGGACTTTATCCGGTTCGCGCGCGACAAGTGTATCCCCGTGGGCCCGGGACGCGGCTCGGCCGCCGGCAGTCTGGCGTCTTACGCGCTGCACATCACAGACGTGGACCCGCTGCAGTACGATCTGCTCTTCGAGCGCTTTCTGAACCCCGAGCGCATCACCTTTCCCGACATCGACATCGATTTTTGCATGCGCCGCCGGGGCGAGGTGATCGAGTACGTTACCGGCAAGTATGGACGCGAGAACGTCAGCCAGATCATCACCTTCGGCACCATGGGCGCCAAGGCTGTGGTGCGCGATGCCGCGCGTGCGCTGGACCTGCCCTTCGCCGAGGCCGACCGCATCGCCAAACTGATTCCCAACACCTTGAACATCACCCTGAAGGATGCCTTGGCACAAACGCCTGAGCTCCGCCAGCTTAACGAGCGTGAGCCGCGCATCGCGGACCTCCTGCGTGTCGCCATGAGCCTTGAGGGCTTGGCCCGCCACGCCTCCACGCACGCCGCCGGAGTCGTGATCTCTCCTCAGCCGCTGCGCGAAATCGTCCCGCTGTACAAGAGCAACAAAGACGAAATCACCACGCAGTACGCCATGGACGATCTCGAGAAAATCGGTTTGCTCAAGATGGATTTTCTCGGACTCACCACCTTGACTGTGCTCGAAGATTGCGTCGGCATGATCGAGGCCACGCGAGGCGAGAAGCTGGATCTGGATAACGTGGCGCTTGACGATGCCGCCACCTACGAACTACTCGGGAGAGGCCTCACGGCCGGCATCTTCCAGTTTGAAAGCCGTGGCATGACGGACATTCTGCGGCGCGCCAAGCCCAACCGGTTGGGTGACCTGACGGCGTTGAACGCACTTTACCGGCCCGGTCCCATGCAGATGATTGACGACTTTGTGGCGCGCAAGGCGGGCAGGAAGCGCGTCACGTACGATCTGCCTCAACTCAAAGAAATCCTGGAAGAGACTTACGGGATCATGGTGTACCAGGAACAAGTGATGCAGATTGCCAACGCCGTGGCCGGCTTCTCACTTGGCGAAGCTGACGTGTTGCGGCGCGCCATGGGCAAGAAGAAACACGAAGAGATGGTAGCCATGCGGGAGAAGTTTCTGGCCGGTGCGCGCAAGAATGGCGTGCCCGACGCCAAAGCGAAGAAGCTTTACGAGCAGATCGAGCAATTCGCCGGGTACGGCTTCAACAAGTCACACTCTGCAGCCTACGCCCTGGTGGCCTACCGCACGGCCTACCTCAAGACCCACTATCCGGTGGAGTTCATGGCGGCGATGTTGACCGCGGAAATCGGCAACCCTGACAAGCTTACTTTCTATCTCGGCGAATGCCGCGACATGGGCATCGAAATCCTGCCGCCCGACGTCAACTCGAGTGACCGCACCTTCACGCCTTCGCAAACTGCTTCAGGTCTCGGCATCCGCTTCGGCCTCACGGCCATCAAGAACGTGGGTGAAGCGGCCATTGAATCGGTGATTGAAGCCCGGCGCCGCCTCGGACGCTTCGACAATCTCTTCCAGTTTTGCGAAAATGTCGACCTGCGTCTGATGAACAAGCGTGTGATCGAGAGCCTGATCAAAGCCGGCGCCATGGACTCGCTCGGCGCGCATCGCGCGCGCATGATGGCCGGACTCGACCGCGCCATGGAACTGGGTCAGGCCCGGCAAAGGGCCAGCGTGGCCGGCCAAACGGGACTCTTCGCCGGCGGCGCCGAACCCGAACCCCTCCGCGCGATCGAACTCCCGCAGGCGCCCGAATGGTCCGAAGCTGAGCGCCTGGCAGGTGAGAAAGAGGTGCTGGGGTTCTTCGTCACCGGCCACCCGCTTGAGAAATACCGGGCCCAGATGGCTGCTGTGGCCAAGCATGACAGCACTGCTCTCGAGGATTTGGCCAATGATGCGCCCGTGTCGCTGGCTGGCGTTCTCAGTGGCATCCGAGTGAAGCCCAGCAAGAAAGGCGACCTCTGGGCCGCCTGCGTGCTGGAAGATCTGCGCGGCACCTCGGAGCTGATCGTCTTCCCCCAGACCCTCCAGCAGGTGCAATCGCGGTTGAAGCCGGAGGCGGTGGTACTGGTCAAGGGCCGGATACGGCGGGACGAGGCTTCGGCCAAGCCCAAGGTGATCGTGAACGAGGTCCAGCCGCTGGAGACTGCGGCTGCAAGCGGCAGCCGTAACGCGGTGCGTATCCAGCTTGATCTTGACCAGGTACCGCCCAGTCTTCCCGGGCAAGTCCAGTCGCTGCTGGCCAGTCACCCCGGCACCGATGCAGTGGTTCTTGACTTACTTCGGCAAGGGAATTTTCGCGTCACGCTGAGACCTCGAAAGCCCGCGGGCGTGAAAGCCGATGACGAACTGCTTGCCGGGCTGCGCGCCCTCTGCGGAGAAGGCGCGGTTGAGGTTACAGGTTCAGGTTACAGGGGACAGGGGACAGGTAACAGGGAATAGGGCATAGGGCATAGGGAATAGGGTACAGGCCCGCTATGGAAAAGATCGAAGCCCGGATTTCGTCGCATCGTGACCTTGTGGTCTGGCAGAAATCGATGGACCTGGCGGAGCAGACGTACAAGCTGACATCGAGATTTCCACCTGTCGAAACATATCGACTGGTTTCTCAACTCACGCGTGCCGCGGCCTCGGTCCCAGCGAATATCGCGGAAGGGCACACTCGAGGGACAAGACGAGACTCGCTCTTCCTATGACCTCTGACCCCATCCGCGAGATCGAAAGGCAGATCGCCGAGCTCGAAAAGGGCAGTCCCACGGACGCTGACCGGGAAGAAATTGAGCGTCTGCGCGGCCAGCTTGAAATCCTCCGCTGGGCGCCCGGCGACTCGGGCTCCGGCGATGCCTGGGACCAGGTGCTGATCGCCCGTCATCCCAACCGCCCTTACACCCTGGATTACATCCAAGCGCTATTTGCTGATTTTGAGGAACTGCACGGCGACCGGCGCTTTGGCGATGACGCTGCCATCGTGGGCGGCTTGGCGCGCTTCGAGGGCAACCCGGTCATCGTGGTGGGCCACCAGAAAGGCCGCGACACGGAACAGCGCGTGAAGCGCAACTTCGGCATGCCGCATCCCGAGGGTTATCGCAAGGCGCTGCGGCTGATGCGCCTTGCCGAGAAGTTCGGCCTGCCGATTATCAGCTTGGTGGATACACCTGCCGCCTATCCGGGCAAGGGCGCCGAAGAGCGCGGCCAAGCTGAGGCGATTGCTCACAATCTCAAGGAGATTCCACGGCTGCGCGTCCCCATCGTGGTGGTGGTGCACGGCGAGGGTGGAAGCGGCGGCGCGCTGGCCATCGCTATCGGCGACCGCGTGCTGATGCTGGAAAATGCCATCTATTCCGTAATTCCTCCCGAAAGCTGTTCTTCAATTCTGTGGCGGGATTGGGATCACAAGCATCAGGCGGCGAGAGCCTTGAAGCTCACCGCCCACGACCTTCTTGGATTCGGCCTCATCGACAAGATCGTGGCTGAGCCGCCGGGGGGCGCGCATGCTGATCCACCTGGCGCCGCGGAGCGACTCGGTGCGGCCATCGCAGCTTCCCTGAAGGAGCTCGCGGGGCTGCCCGCCGAGAAACTCATCGAACAGCGCCATCGCCGGCTGCGAAAATTCGCGACCTTCGTTGAAGAGAAGTAATGACACCATCACCCGTTCGGGCTGGTTGCTCCTAACAAGTTGAAATTTCAGCCTTTCCAATCACTGTCGCTCACCCCACCCTCGGCTGTGGAATTTCGCCATTCGCTGTAATGATTTTTGTTCCAGAAGGTGACCTAGAGTCATAATGCGCGTGTAAGTAGGGCGGGGTAGCCGTCCCTGGGCCCGCGGCGGTGGGTGTGTGACCCGCTGTCCCTGGGGAGCGGAACGGACAACGACATCCAGTGACGAGGTTTTGACGGCCTCGGCGCAACCAAACTGCTCCGTGAATCTAACTTGCCGGAACTCAAGTGGCCGGCGTCCGAAAAAAAAGAGGTGAATATGAGCACTGCGCCATTCAACAATTTGACCGACGTTCGACCGGCCGGAGCGCCGCCGACAGGTCTGGTTCAGATTGCCTCAGGCGAAGAATTGCTGCGGCAGCGCCTTGCGGAGGAACGCCGCCGTCTGGAACGGGAAGCCGGTTTGGAGCAGCGCGCGAAGCAACAGTTTCACCGGCCGGTGGAACGCCCTTTCACGAAAGCGGAGCGCGACAAGACTACGATCCTCTTCGGCGGCCTCACCTGGAAGCACGAAAAGCTCGTCCATGGGGCCCTCGAGAGTCTCGGCTATAACTGCGAGGCTGTGGCTACTCCGAACAAGCGCGCGTTTCAGCTCGGGAAGGAGTACGGCAACAACGGCCAGTGCAATCCCACCTATTTCACCGTCGGCAACCTCGTGCAACATCTGCAGGGTTTGGAGGAAGCGGGGCTCAACAAGAAAGAGATTATCGACCGCTACGTCTTCTTCACCGCCGGCGCCTGCGGCCCTTGCCGGTTCGGCATGTATGAGGCCGAGTATCGGCTCGCCCTGCGCAACTCGGGGTTTGACGGCTTCCGCGTGCTGCTGTTCCAGCAATCAGGCGGCTTGAACCAGGCCGAGGCGGAGGCGGGCCTGGAGATGAATCTCGACTTCTTCCTGGGCATTCTCAATGCCTTGAACATCGGTGATGTGGTCAACGACGTCGCCTACCAAATCCGGCCTTACGAAGTGAATCCGGGCGAAACAGACCGCGTGCTGGACGAGTGCATGGATTTGTTGCACGAGGTCATGAAGCGGAAGCGTCCCTACACGCTTGAAGGAAAGTTCGGCGATTGGCTCAGCAAAACATCGTTTAGTGGCACGGCGACGATGATCGGCAAGTTCATGGACCAGCTTTACGGCGAGGACTATACCGCCGCTCTCCGCGAGGTTCGCGACCGCTTTAACGCCATACCGATCGATCGCACGCGTGTGAAGCCGACCGTCAAGATTACCGGTGAGTTCTGGGCACAGACCACCGAGGGCGACGGCAATTTCAACATGTTCAAGTTCCTCGAAAAAGAGGGCGCGCAGGTACTTGTCGAGCCCATCGGCACCTGGATCACCTACATGATCCACCAGGCCAAGCAGCAGATCCGCGATCGGCGGGGCATCGATCTGGTAGCGGAAAACGTCTCACGGTGGAACTTTACTAAGGTATTCGGGAGCCACTTTAACACCCAGCAGAAGATTGCCAAGCTCACCTTCGCCGAGAACGTCTTCAAGCGTGAATATCACAAACTCATTGACGCTTTGGGCGGAGTGGCGCATCACCTTACCGACCAGTACGAGCTTCAGCGCATCGGCCACCCCTTCTACAACTCGCGCGCCGGCGGCGGCGAAGGGCACCTGGAAGTGGCCAAGAATATCTATTACTCCAACAAAGACCTTTGCCACATGGTGCTTTCGCTCAAGCCCTTCGGCTGCATGCCCAGCACGCAGTCAGACGGCGCCCAGTCTGCCGTGGTGTCGCAATACAAGGACATGATCTTCCTGCCCGTCGAAACCTCGGGCGAGGGCGATGTCAACGCGCACAGCCGCGTCCAAATGGCGCTCGGTGAGGCCAAAGTGCGCGCCAAGAACGAAATGAAAGCGGTGCTGGAAAAGACCGGCTGCACCCTCGAAGAAGTTCAGGAATTTGTGGCCGAACACCCCGAAATGCAGCAGCCTATGTACAAGTACGGCCACCACAAAGGTGTGGTCGGAACGGCCGCCAACTTCGTCCTGCATGCTGCCGAGAGAATGAAGGCAGAGAAGCGGGAATTGATGGCAGTTAATTAGCCCGCTGAGTGCTGGGTGCTGTCCTAATTTGAACGTAGCGCCGCCATCTTGGCGGCTATCTGCCGGCTGGAAGCCGGCGCTACGGGTCAAATTAGGGACAGTACCGAGTGCTGCTTCCATTTGACATCGTGTGGGCAAGTACTCCAACGGTTTGGCGCAGGCAAACGAGACTTGGCGGCGCAGCGCGGGAAATGAAGCAGAGTTGAAATGATGGTTACCGTGACCTTCTTAACACCGGGTAGCGAGAACCGCTCGCGCTGTGCTATCCCTGAGAGTATGAGACCGCTCGGGTCTCAATCTCAAATGCCGGAGGGAAAGGAGAAATACCAATGGCAGAAAAGGTAAAGGCACTTCGAGAAGGTCAGCACACCATTACGGCGCACTTGATCGTAAATGGCGCCGACAAGGCGATTGAATTTTACCAGAAGGCGTTTGGCGCTGAGGTCACGGGACCTCCGCATCATACGCCGGATGGCAAGGTGATGCACGCGGAACTCAAAATCGGCGATTCCACTCTCATGCTGGCCGATGAGTTTCCGGGTATGGGCGCCAGGGGGCCGGAGGCGCTCGGCGGCAGCCCCGTGGTGTTAAACCTCTACATGGATAACATCGACAGGACCTTCAACCAAGCGATTGCGGCTGGGGCAACCGTGACCATGCCGCTCTCAAACCAGTTCTGGGGCGACCGGTACGGCCAGATCAAGGATCCGTTTGGCCATAGCTGGGCTCTCGGTCAGCACATCGAAGACGTTGCTCCCGAAGAGATGGAGCGGCGTGCCCGGGAAGCCTTCTCCCAGATGAGCAAGGCGGCAGGCCACAAGTGAGAGGCTAAGTACCAGTGAACCTTGAAGGCACTAAGGCGCTCGGAGAAGCTCCAGTTTCCTGCTGGGCGCCTTGGTGCCTTGTTCTAAATGCTCAGAAACTCGACGAACGAAGCCGGAATGTTGTTGATGCTGAATAATTTACAGAAGTATGTCGACGGACCGGACCCCGCGGTTCCCGAATGCGAGCCGCTTTTGGGAATTCTGACTTCTGGCTTCTGACTCCTGACTTCTGTCTTGCGAACGAAGCCGGAATGTTATTGAAGTGGTTAGACTTGGAAAAATATCTCACTTTCGGTGCCGGTAAGATCGGGGGCCGAAACAGAAGCAAGCGGTTCGCGCTAGATTCTGGCTCCTGGCTTCTGGCTTCTGTCTTACAAACGAAGCCGGAATATTATTGAATTTATGGAATTTATAGAAATATATCGGCCGGTCGAACCCACAGGGTTCCTGAATGCGAGCCTATTTGGGGAATTCTGAGTTCTGGCTTCTGGCTCCTGACTTCTGTCTTGCGAACGAAGCCGGAATGTTATTGGTAGAAGATAACTTACAAGATTATCTCTGGAAATCCGTATTCTGCTGGGCCAAACGAGGTCAAAGATGCCAAATGCCCGTGATTTGATGGTGGGACTGGATGTCGGTTCCACCACCGTGAAGTCGGTGGTGGTGGACACCACGACGGACCAGATCATCTGGAGCGACTACCAGCGCCACGACACCAAGCAACCCGAGAAGTGCCTCGACTTCTTGAAGCGCATGGAGGCCGAGGCGGGTATCAAGGCGGGCGAGTCGCGGGTGTTCCTGACGGGCTCAGGCGGCAGCGGTATCGTGCCCATGATCGGGGCTAAGTTCGTGCAGGAGGTCAACGCCGTCTCGCTGGCAGTTGAGCACCTGTACCCCGAGTGCGGGTCGGTCATTGAGTTGGGCGGGCAGGACGCCAAGATCATCATCTTTAAAGAAGACCCCGAGACCGGCCGCAAGAAGAAAATCCCTTCCATGAATGACAAGTGCGCCGGCGGTACGGGCGCGGTCATTGACAAGATCAACGCCAAGCTGCGCATTCCAGCCGAGCAGCTCTGCCAGATGGGCTACGTGGGCCAAAAGCTCCACCCGGTGGCGGGTAAATGCGGCGTCTTCGCCGAGACCGACATTAACGGCCTGCAGAAGTCCGGTGTGCCTCCGAGCGAGCTCATGGCGTCGCTGTTTGAGGCCATCATCCAGCAGAACCTGGCGGTTCTGACTCGTGGCAACACGCTGCGGCCGGTGGTGCTGCTGCTCGGCGGTCCCAATACTTACATCAAAGGCATGCAGGATTGCTGGAAGCACAACATCCCCAAAGTGTGGGAGGAGCGCAATTTCCCGCTACCCGAAGGCGTGGACCCCGAAAGCCTCATCCGCGTGCCTGACAACGCCCAGTATTTCGCCGCGCTCGGCTGCGTGCGCTTCGGACTCGACGAAGATGCCGAGGTGGGCATTTACAAGGGCTACGAGAAGCTCGATTGGTACATTAACGTTGGGCGCCTCGAAGAGAAGCAGAAGAAGGGCGGCAGCGGCCTTTACAAGACGGAAGACGAGCTGGTCGAATTCAAGGACCGTTTCAAGTCCCATCGCTTCGCGCCCCGCAAGTTCCAGCCCGGCGAGCACGTCCAGGCCTTCATGGGCATCGACGGCGGATCCACTTCCACCAAGGCCGTGCTGCTAAGCCAGGATGGCGAAGTGATGGTGAAGTGTTACCAGCTCTCCAAAGGCAATCCGCTCGAAGACACCATGGAGATGTTCGCCAACCTGCGGAAACAAGTGGAGGATCAGGGCGCCACGCTGGAGCTCTTGGGCGTCGGTTCCACCGGATACGCCAAGGACATACTCAAGGACACCCTCCGCGCCGACGTGGCGCTGGTGGAAACGGTCGCCCACACCGAAGCCGCGCTGCACTTCTATCCCGATGCGGACGTGATCTGCGACGTGGGGGGCCAGGACATCAAGCTGATTATCCTGCAAGACGGGCGCGTAAAGGACTTCAAGCTCAACACCCAATGCTCGGCCGGCAATGGCTATTTTCTGCAATCCACCTGCGTGGGTTTCGGTCACAAGGTCGAGGAGTATGCCGATCTTGCTTTCGGCGCCAAGGCCATGCCCATGTTCGGCTATGGCTGCGCGGTTTTCATGCAGTCTGATATCGTGGATTTCCAGCGCCAAGGCTGGAAGCCCGAAGAGATCATGGCAGGCCTCGCCAACGTGCTGCCCAAGAACATCTGGCTGTACGTCTCCCAGATTCCTAACCTGGCCTCGCTCGGCAAAACCTTCATCTTGCAAGGCGGAACGCAGCACAACCTGGCGGCCGTGAAGGCGCAGGTGGACTTCATCGAGTCGCGATTCAAAGACAAAGGCTCGAAGCCGAACGTGATCGTTCACGAGCACTGCGGCGAATCGGGCGCCATCGGCGCCGCCATTGAAGCGCGGCGGCTCTACCAGCGCGGCCATCGGACATCGTTCATCGGCTTCGAGGCCGTTGCCAACATCACCTACGAGACCCATCGCAACGAGAATACGCGCTGCTATTTTTGCAAGAACAAGTGCATGCGCACCTTCATCGACGTCAAGATCGCGGACGCCGACGAGTCCTGGAAGAAGTCGAAGATTCCCATCGTCGAAGGCATCAAGCGCCTGATTGTGGGCAACAGTTGCGAAAAGGGCCTGGTGGAAGACGTCAACGACATGCGGGAAATCAAGAAGGGTTTGGACGCGGCCAAGCGCGACAATCCCAACCTGGCCGAAGTCGGCGCCAAGGCCGCCTTCAAGAGCTACGCGCCGCCCCCGGTGACTGACCAGCCCCCGAAGTACACTTTCACCTCTGCCCAGAAGAAGCGCATCGAGCTGATGAACCGGCGCAAGAACCTGCGCATCGGCATTCCGCGCGTGCTCAACATGTACTCGGTGGCGCCCATGTTCAGCGCCTACTTCGAAGCGCTGGGGATCCCGGGCGAGAACCTGATCTACTCCGATTTCACCAACGAGCAGCTTTACAAAGAAGGCGCCAAACGCGGCGCGATTGACCCCTGCTTCCCGTCCAAGGTGGGCATTCCGCACGTTCACAACCTGGTTTACGTCCATCACAAAAAGAAGCCGCTCGACATCATTTTCTTCCCCATGATTGATGACCTGCCGAGCGACCTGACTCACGTGCAGGGCCACCGCTCCTGCCCCACCGTGGCCACCACACCCGAGGCCGTGAAAGCCGCCTTCACCAAGGAAGGGGACCTCTTCAAGGAAAACAACATCCTCTTCTGCGATACGTTTGTGAACCCGGGCAACAAAGCGCTGTTCGCGAGGCAACTGTTTGACCAGTTCCAGGACGTGCTGGGCCTCTCGTTCGAAGAGAACATGCGGGCCGTCGAGGCGGGATTTAAGGCTCAGGACAAGTTCATGAACGACGTGCTGCGCGCACAAGGGCGCGAGGTGCTGAAAAAGCTCGAGGCCGAAGACCGCATCGGCATCGTGGTGCTGGGGCGGCCCTATCACAACGACCCCGGCGTCAACCACGAGATTCTGGAGGAATTCCAGAAAATCGGCTATCCGGTGCTCACCATGCAGTCGCTGCCCATCGATCCTGAGATCGTGGGCCCCCTCTTCGCCGAGGATATCGAGGCCGGCCTGATTCAAGACCCGATGGACATCTCCGACTGCTGGAAGAACAGTTACAGCGAAAACACCTCTCAGAAGGTCTGGGCGGCGAAATTCACCGCGCGCCACCCCAACCTGGTGGCTCTCGAACTCTCCAGCTTCAAGTGCGGCCACGACGCCCCCATTTACACCGTGGTCGAAGAGACCGTCACCAAATCAGGCACACCCTACTTCTCCTTCAAAGACATCGACGAAAACAAGCCCGCCGGCTCCATCAAAATCCGTGTGGAGACCATCGGTTACTTCCTGAAGCGCTACCGCGAAGACATGATCGCCCGCAACCAAAAAGAGCGCGACATCGAAGCCAAGCTGAAGGAATTCGAGGCTAGATTGAGAGCCGAGATGCTGGGCGCGGTCCGCGAGTCCGAGCCCGCACAGTTCCCCACCTTCCCTGATATGCGACCACTCTCCGGTCCGCCACTGGCTCCGTATGAAGAGGAAATGCCGGTGGCGGTGACGGCGATACGGTCCATTCGGAGGGATGAGTAGTGTGCCGCGATGTAACGTGGTCGGGGCGAAGCGGGCACCTGAAGCCGAAGGCCTGCCCTACCCCAGAGGAGGGCGAGCCGTCCTCCTGCCAAATGTTGGCAGAGGGGCGATGGCCAAAAAGGGGCTGCCTGCGGGAACCTTACGTCAGCTTGCCCGAGCCTCGGCGGAGCGTCACGATCCTGTCGGCTTGAATGTTGTGCCACTTCTCCTTCGGCCCGCCCGGCCAGTGGACCTCCACCGTATCGATCTCGGGATCGAGGCCAAGCCCGAAGTGGACGCGCACGTCACTGGCGCTGAGGTAGCTCGAGTCCGTGTGGGTCCAGCGCCACAGGGGAGCCTGGCCGCGGCGGAACACGCCGACGCGCGCGCCAATCCCGAAACGATTCGTCTTGTCGCATTGCAGTTTGACTTGCAGCCAATGCTGCCGGGCGCCCACTTGGTTTAGCAGCAACTGAGCGGGCCCGTTGTTCTGGGTCACTACGATGTCCACGGCGCCATCATTATCAATGTCGCCGAAGGCGGCGCCGCGGCTGACTCCGGCCTGGCGAAAGGCGGGCCCGGCGATGCTGCTCGTCTCGCGAAATCGCTTGGTGGCGCCTTCGTTGTGAAATAACTGGTTTCTCTGCGCAAACAAAATCGGCTCGCCGCGCGTGGCTTCCATTCGGGTGACGGCCCCGTTGGCGATAAACAGGTCAAGCCAACCGTCATTGTCGTAGTCGAAGAATTGCGTACCGAAACCGGTGAAGCCGACGGTGGCCTGCAGCAGCCCGTACTGCGCCGTCACATCATCGTATTGGCCCTTGCCGGCGTTCAGGAAGAGGGTGGCGCCTTCACCGGTCAGGTTCGTGACCAAGATATCGTCCTGGCCATCGTTGTCGACGTCCTCCACTGTCACGCCCATGCCGGCCTTGGGCAGGCCATCTGCGCTGTAGGCTACCCCGGCCTCCAGCGCGGTCTCCTCAAAGGTGCCGTCGCCGCGGTTCAGCCACAGGCGGTTGGCCGCGGTGTCGTTGGCAATGTAGATGTCCGGCCTGCCGTCGTTGTTGAAGTCCGCGCACACCACACCCAGCGCAGGACCATAGGACGAACCGATTCCCGAGGACTCGGTGACGTCCCGAAACTTGCCGTTGCCCAGATTCCGGAATAGCCGCGAGGGAACCGCGCGATAAGCTTTGGGCGTGCAGTAGTCGATCTCGCCGGTTGAACTCACGCAGCGCTTGTTGCCGAGCACGGTGAAATCCACGTAATTGCCGACGAACAGATCCAGCAGGCCGTCGCCGTCGTAGTCCACCCAGGCCGCGCAAGTGCTCCAGCGGGCATCGTCCACTCCGGCGTCTTGGGTTACATCCGTGAACGTTCCGTCTCCGTTGTTGTGGTAGAGGACGTTGTGCCCGAAGTTGGTGACGTAGAGATCCTGAAAGCCGTCGTTGTCATAATCTCCCACAGCGACGCCCATTCCGTATCCGACGTGGCCAACCTTCGCCTGCGCGGTAACATCGGTGAAATGCAACTTGCCGCTTTCCGCCAGCTCATTGCGAAACAGCCGGTTGCCGGGCTTCCAGCCGTCCGGCGGAAGAACCAGGAGCTTTCCGTCCTGATCCAACCTGGTGCCTTGCACCAGATAAACGTCGAGGTCGCCATCATTGTCATAGTCAAACAGGGCCACGCCGGCGCCCATGATCTCCGGCATGTAGAACTTTCCGGTAGCGCCGTTGAAGTGATGAAAGTTCAGGTCCACGTTAGCGGCAACGTCGCGGAAGATGGGAGTGTCGGTTGGGCCGGCGGACGCCCGCGCGAATTCCTGGGGCGAGAAGAGACCAAGCGCGAAGCCAGCGGCGAGCAATTCACGGCGCGTCAAGCGATAGGCCCTCGTTCAGCCCTTAGTTTAGCAGGCCACGGAAAGACTCAATTGGACGTTAGAGGTTGGGAAGGAACCAGATAAAGTTTCACGCAAAGGCGCAAAGACGCAAAGCGGGCAGCAAACCGACCTTCAAGAAGATGTGAAACAATGAATGGCTTCAGCAAAGACTCGAAGGCGCGAAAAACGCAAAGTGCAACTTCCTTGACTATGCTTGCGGCCCTTTGCTTTGCGCCTTTGCGTGCGACCCTTTGCTTACGTATGCTGGCCCTTCACTTTTGCCCTGCATCCTGCTCCAAAGCGTGAAGGTCGCGATCGATGCTGGCAAGCAGTTCGGTTTGGTTTCGCGCGGCTGCCTGCGCGCGCGCGTCCCGCGCATACTTCAGAGCCTCTTGAAAGTCGCCCTTGCGCCCGTAAGCGATGGCCATGGCGTACAGATAGCGTGGAGTGTTCTCGTCCGCGGAGCTTGCGGCCTCGTGCAGGTGCGCAATAGCCTCGTCGTATTTCCTTTCCTTCACCAGGATTCCGGCGAGATGGAAGTGCGCCAGCGCGTAATTGGGCTGATCATGGAGCGCTTCCCGGTATTCCGCCGCGGCATCTTCCGTCCGTCCTTGCCTTTCGAGGAGAGCGCCGAGATTATTGTGAGCTTCCGCGTAGAACGGGTTGATGCCGATCGCTTTCCGGAACGCGTCCTCGGCCTCCGCGTCCCGGCGCTGGAGCGAAAGCAGCACTCCGTGATTGTAGTAAGCGTCGGCGCGATTGGGATTCAAACGCACCGCCGTCTGGTAGTGTTCCTCCGCTTCTTTGAATTCATCCACACGCCCGTAAAGTGCGATCAAGTTGACATGGGCCTGGACGTTTTGGGGATCGATTTGAAGGGCCTGCTCCTGCTCGCTGATCGCCTCGCTGAGCTGGCCTTGCCGTTCCAGATCGACGGCACGCCGCAGGTGCGCCTCCGCGGTGTGATTGAGGGCCTGCATCGCACCCAGCAGAGGATCGTCAACCGGGGGCGTCACCGTCACGTTGGCCTGGTAAGCGCTGAAATGCGGCGGGGCCTGGGACGATTCGCCCAGCCTTCGGTAAGCCAGCGCCAAAGCGTACTGGGCGGCGCCGTAGGCCGGAAAGGCCTGGCAGGCCTTCTGGTAGGAACGTAAAGCGGCGGCGGTGTCACCTTCTCCTGCCTCGGCGCGGCCCAATCCATACCATGCCGCGGCCGAGTCCGCTTCCCGCTTCAGAATGGCATCGTAAAGTTTCTGGGATTCCTTGAAGTCGCCAAGGGCCAAGAGGCACTCCCCCAATTTAAGCTTGGCCGGCAGGTAATCAGGCTCCAGGCGCAGCGCCTCGCGGAGCGTGGCGGCGGCCTCGTCATACTTCCCCTGGTGAAATTCCAGCGTTCCCAGGTAATAGGCCCACCGAAATGAGCGTGGGTTAAGCTGGCGCGCGTGGCGGTAGCAGAGCGCGGCCGCGTCATACTGCTGGTAGGCGTCAAGCACCATGCCCAGGTTTCCGGAAGCTTCGGCGCTTCCCGGTTGGGCCCGGGCCCCCGCTTCCGCAGCTTCAACCTGCGGGCGGATGGCGGGTGAAAAATCAGCGAGATTGAGCGCCGGAAGTTCAGAGGCCCCGTTTGGGTGCGCCGGGAAGGAGACCGCCGGCACTGCCAGTGCGGCCGCCAGCACCCACACATTTTGCCGGCTCATATCCCGTATTGTAGGGTAGGACCGTGTTTCGTGAACGCGAAATCTTCCGGGGTAGTGGGCTAGTTTGACGTAGAGGCTGTCCTTGTGGCCGCCCAAGTAACAGCACTGCTTTGAAATGGGCGGCCACAAGGGCCGCCCCTACGTCAAACTGGCCTACCTCTTCCCGCAATTCGGGCTCTCCCCGGGCTTGTCGGAAGAGGTTTCTCCGACTCGTTAGAAGCTCAGTCGGCCGCTGAATTCAAACTGCCTCGAGTTGAGTCCTTCGCGAGCGAGACTGTTCGTGGAAGTGACCTGGCCGAACGAAGCGTTGCTACAAGTAAGGGTGGCACTGCTATAAACGCCACAACTCGCGTTCGGATTGTTAAAGTACGCGGTGTTGGTAAGGTTGACGGCCTGCGCCCGAATCTGGAAAGTGAAGCGCTCTGAGAGTTTGAAGTCGCGGGAGATCGCCGCGTCCATGTTGAACAACCCCGGCCCTTGGAACGGGTAAAAGGTCGATGTGCCAAAGCGCTGGGTGGGAGTGCTCGGGGAATTGGTAACGCCCGCGAAGGCCGTGGTGTTAAACCAGGTTGTGCCCGGTCCCACGTTTTTGGTTGTTTTAATCGGACCCACAAGATCCGGACGCTGGCTATTGCCGGTGGCATTCAGCGAGGTACCATCGGCCGAAACCTGCACCACCAACCCTGAAACCGCGGAAATCAGCCCGCTGAACTGCCAGCCGCCCAGAATCTTGGCGCCGGCTCCGGTGGTCATCCAACGCTTGCCCGCTCCAAACGGTGACTGGGCCACGAAAACCGCCTCGAAGTTCTGGGGACGATTGATGGGCGACAAGCCCCGATTCAAGACGTAAAAGCTGGGGACTTGGATGAGGGCCGTACTCTTTTCATTTTCCACTCCCGCCTCGCCGATCGTTTTCGACCACGTGTAGTTGAATTGAAGCTGATAGCCGGCTGCGAAGTGGTGGCTTAGCGAGGCCTGCAGGGAGTCGTAGTGGTTGTTAGTGAGGGGCGTGATGATGCCGGTACCCTGCGTCCGACAGCCCAAATTGGTGCTGGCGAAGCCGTTGGGACAATCCGCGGTGGACTTATTGCTTAGAGCCAGATTGCCGAAAGGCAGGCTAGCGTTACCTCCGCAGTTGCCCAAGTCCGGACTGCAGCCCGCGGGCAATACGGGGCTCCCGACGTTCAAGTTTAGCGTTCCGAGCTGCCTGATCGTCCGCGAGGCGACGTACCCTGCCTGCGCGAGCCAGCCCCTCGACAACTGCTTTTCAACCGTGACATTCCATGACTGGATGTATCCGCGGTTGACGTGATCCAGGGCTGTGGTGACGCCGACATTTCCTGGAACCGGAACCTCGGGCTGGGTCAAGTCCGGAGTGGGCGGCAGCGGAATACCGACAGGAAGCGACTGGCCTACCGGTGCATTTGCCTGGCCTACGGCATCGAGCGCGCCGGCGGCGAGGTATGAGGATGGGGCGCTCACATACAAGGGGATCAGCACTGGAAAGTTCGTCCTCAAGTTATCGACGATATTGTAAGGCTCCCACGTGATACCGTATCCGCCACGAACAACCAGGGTATCGGTGGGGCGGTAGGCAAGGCCAAAGCGGGGAGCAAAATTCGTCTTACTGACCGTCACACCGCAGTCAATGGGATTGCCTCCCACTCCGCAGAGCATCATGTTGTTGTTGCTGAAGTCGAACTGCTCCAGGCCGCGGCTGCCTCCGCGAGTGGGAACGGGGAAGTACTCCCAACGGAGACCCAGGGTGAGCGTCAATTTCGCGGATGTCTGCCACTGATCCCCTACGTAAAGGCCGTACTCGTGCGTGACGGTGTGAAAGTAATCGGGAACCTGAATGTTCTTGCCATAAGCGGTGTCAATCCCCAAGAGGAAGCTGGCGAAATTGTTGTAGCCGTTTGACGCCCTCAAGGCTGAAGTGGCACAGGTAGCACTATTATTGCACTGTGTGGGACCCGTCCCGAATGAGAACCCTCCTTGCGGGCCGTAGGAGCTACCTGCTCCGTTCCATTCGGGCTGCTGTTGGTTCAGGTGCTGACCAATGATGTCGGCGCCGAATCGAATAGAGTGCTTACTCCTGATCCAACTCGCATTGGCGCCGTAATGGAACTGAGGGTCATTCCGGTAATAGGGCATAAAGTTGTGCTGCGTGCCGATCAGCGCGAAGGGCGATAAGTTGCCTGAAGTACCGCCCCCGATATCAAATTCGGGCCAGCTTCCCTCAAACTTGCGGGTGCCGTTGGTTCCCGGGATGCCGAGAACATCGAGGCCCTCGTTCTTGCCCACATCGAGTTGCTCCGAGTTGGCCACCATCCGAGTCAGTCCGCCGATGGCGTCGATCACGAAATTGGGACTCACCACGTAGCTGCCCGTCACGCTGAAGCTGACGGTGTGCCCGTAAGCGGTGCCTTCGTTACCGATGAAACCGCTGGCCTGAGGTCCTCCGACGTCGCCGAAAATCTGGGGATTCAGGGTGTTATACCTTGCCAATCCGAGATGGCCGCTGATCCTCAGCTTCTCCGTGGCGTTCCAGTCAATCTTGGAGTCGGAGGTGAGGCGGTTATAAGCCACGTCGGCTGCGCCCAGGAAGTTGTTGTTGGGCACGTTCGGCGTAGCGGTGGGAAGGTTGGGCGCAGGCATCATGGAAAACAACTTTGCAGCCGTGGGGCTGATGCGGCTGGTGGGAATCACGTTGACGCAGTTACCCAAGGCGTCGGCCGTGGTCGCGGTGCAGACGGCATTGTAGTTGGGCGATGCAGGACTGTCCGACGCCATAATGGGCAAGCGCCCCGTGCCGTCCGCACTTCCCGTGGTCGGATCGTAAACCAAATCGGGATTGAGTGCCGGCATGTCCAAACCCCGCATGTCTCCCTCGGCCATGGCCGCGGTAGGTATCGAAGCATTGGTGGTGGCGTACTGGCGCTGCCGGATGGCCTCCACGTTTACGAAGAAGAACAACTTATCCTTCTTGATCGGACCACCCACGCTGCCGCCAAACTGGTTGAAGACATCCTTGGGAACGCGGCTGATATGGTTGTTGGGGTCAAAGAATCCATGAGCCTCCAGAGCGTTGTCGTAATGGAACTCGTACAGATCACCGTGAAGCTGGTTGGTTCCGCTCTTGATCTGAACGTTGATGGAAGAGCCTCCCGCCAGCCCCTGGTCCGGGCTGAAGTTGTTGGTGGCGATGTTCACATCCTGGATGGCATCGGAAGACGGGATGTAGGCGACGTTCTCAGGAACCCAGATGTTGTATTGGCTCATACCGTCAATGCGGACGTCGTTGCCGTAGCTGCTGGCGCCGTTCACGTTGAATTGAAGCGAGCGCGAGGGGTTGGTGGCAACGGAGTGCGCGCTGACCGGAGGATTGATGCCGGGAACTGCCCGGAACAACTGTTGGAAGTTGTTCCCGGGCGGCACGGGTATGTTCTGGATGGTCTCCGCGCTCAGGCTATGGTGGACGTCCGCGCGCTCCGTCTGAAGGGTAGCCGCCGCCGCGGACACCTCCACCGCCTGGTTTACGGCCCCGAGCTGCAAGACTGCGTCCACACGTTGCGCCGTGTTGATCGTTACATCGACATTGGCTTGAATGAACGTCTTGAAGCCTTGCGCGGTGATCTTCACCGTATAGGTTCCAGCCGCGAGGGTAGGTATGGTGTAGGCGCCGGTTTGATCTGTGGTATCGGTGCGGCTTAGTTGAGTTTGTGTCTGAGTGACGGTGACCGTAGCCTGCGGCACGCCACCCCCGGACGGGTCTTTCACTGTACCGACGAGTGACCCGAAAAGCTGCTGTCCGGCGCCCCATTCAGGGCAAATCAAGATCATCACCGAAAGCGCGATTGCAAAGCTGACAGCGGACCGCGTCCGCCCACATACCGACTCTGACTGAAGATGGAATCTACTGGAGCCTGACCGCATTGTACCCTCCCTCAGAGAGATTGACGCATGCGCCCCCAGACGCAGAGTAGTCTCTCGTACATGAGGTGCTGTTGACACAGCCCTCAATCGACTCGGGTTGATTTGCTATCACACGCAGGAAGGCAAGTCAAGAAGATTTCTATAGGAAACATAAGCAGATTATAAATTTGGGCTCGCGATGAAAGGGATTTTTTCGCGAGCGCCACCAGCGTTGCGCATGCGAACTGTCTGGTGCAAGGGTCAAACAAGCGTTAGCATACCGCGATGGGGACCACAGCGGACCCATCGAACACGCGCGGCACGTAGCCGAACGAGGTGGCCTAATGGAACAAGTGATCTTCGAAGTCGCCAGCTCCAAGAGCTACCCGGGCGGCAACGACGGCTATGACCTGGTTACATTCTTCGACTGCCTGCACGATATAGGTGACCCACGGGGCGCGGCCAAGCACGTGTTGAGCACGCTGAAGCCGGACGGAACCTGGATGATCGTTGAGCCGTTCGCGCATGACCGTCCCGAGCAGAACCACATCCAGTGGGACGCATCTACTACTCGGCCTCTACGATGATCTGCACGCCGGCCTCACTCGCGCAGGAGGTGGGTGCCGCGCTGGGCGCGCAGGCCGGCGAAGAACGCATCCGGAATGTGGTGCAGGCCGCCGGCTTCACGCGTTTCCGCCGGGCCGCCGAGACACCCTTCAACCTGGTCTTCGAAGCGCGCCCCTAAAGTCCAGGAGGGCCGCGATTGGCGGTGCGGGATGCGGGGGCGCCTCGCCGCTCTATCCTATTGCCGTCGCGTGGCCATCCACGGCCCATCCGCGCGGCCTTCCACCGTCATTCGGCCTTTGGCGGAGGCGCCGTCGAACCATCCGGCGAGTCGCGCGTTAACAGGGCCCGGCGCACCCTCCCTCATTTCGTCGGGCCAAGTGCCAGGGAAAGTAAGTTCCACGTAGCCGTCGCGCCAGGTTCCCGCAACCAGCTGATTGTCGCCCAGCGCGCCGGACCACACGCCGCTGAGTTTGTCGCCATTGCGACTAAGCTTCAACGAGCCGGTCAGCGGCCCGCCCGTCTTAGGCCCAGTGTCCGCCGCGAATGTCACGTCCCACACGCCACTCGGGTCAGTACCGTTCTTTACTGGCTGCACCTCCGAGGGCGTGATGCTGAGGTTCGAGAAATAGCACTCTTCGCCCGCGTAACCCCAGAGTCCCACGGCGCCGTGCAGGTCTTCGCCTTTCAGTCCGTCCACAACCAAGCTGGGCCTTTCCGATCCATTCAGGTACAGCTTGGCGGAGCGGCCAGCCACTTCAATCTTGAGGTGGGTCCAAACTTCGGGCTGCAGGTCAGCATAGGCCTCGTAAATCCACGGCCACTCACGCCGCAGCCGGTACCAATTGAAGTCCGGCTCTGAACTATACTGCAGCGAATGGTTTCGCATCGCCTGGTCAGCAGCCTGCGAGTTACCCGGCCGCAAGTAGAAGAGCTCGTAACGCGACCCGTCAGGCCGGGCTCGAAATGCAATTCCGATAAAGCCGGGGTTCCTGAAGCCGGGCGGCGTGGTAGGCTTCATCGCCAGGTCTGCTTCGATGGTTCCGTCCCGGAAATCAGTTGCCGCTAGAAGTGCGAGCCCATCGCCGGGAGGCTCTTTTGTGAGGCGGACAGCCTTGCGGCCCTTGTACTCCACCACTTCTAGGCCGACGTTCCGTTCGGTCAGGCCTTTCGTGTCCACCAGGGGGAATGTTTGAGACCTTGGGAGATCATGACTGATCCCAACAAAAGGCAGCAGCGTGAAAAGAACGAGACCGAGATTCGTTGCAAGCCGGAGGCGGAGCATGGTGTATCGATCTCCTTATTTGGGGCCACGTAAGCGGGTGAACGCTTTCTAGGCCAAGTGGTAGTGTGAAGCTCCGGCGCTCACACCCCGCCACAGCGCGGCGGGGAATTCATGATCGCATCTTTGGTTCCAGAGCAATTCCTTTGAATCTGCCGGATTCCGCATGCGGCCGCAGAATATTCCGTCCGAATTTGAGACAACGATGACCGGCTCCGAACATTTCGGCCTGGCTTGGTATGGCTTGCAATGGATCGGCAGGTGAGAGGAATTGCTCGTGAGAGATGCAGTCTCGTCCGGAGCAAGCTTGCGCCGGTGTAGCTACTCAAGCTGGCATCGCCAGACTGTGTGTTGGTTCGAACGGTAAGGGTCGGTTCGAACAATAAAAATTTCTAATATGTCCGTTGCCAATCAAAAAAAAGGGGTTGACGGCTGGAATAAGGCAGCATAGAATCTTGGCTTGTTTTACAGATCGGCAGCAGCTAGCAATGAAAGGTCGATGAGCAAGTCTAATCACTTAAGGAGAGTGACACAGATGAATATTAGGCTCAGGATAATCATGATCGTCTTAGCCGCGCTCGTAGCGGCAGCTCCGGTCTTTGCTGGTTCAGCAGTAATCGGCTCGGTCGCGGGGAGCCTGAACGCCACGGTAGGCGGGCAAGCCCTGGTGCCGAATTCGGTAATCTTCAGTGGGGATAGCCTGCAGGTGAAGGATGGGGCCGCGGTGATCGCGCTGGAGAATGGAAGCCGGATGGCTTTC
>DATJYK010000291.1:0-5807 GCA_035578005.1 Terriglobia bacterium | reverse complement strand
ACAAGTTTACTCACGAGTTACTAAATTAACCAGAGAAAATTACGAAACGAAACCGTCAGGTGTATGAAAACAAAGGACCGAGGTTTTCGAAGCCGTCAAGTTACTCAAAACATGGGTGTTATTCGTGCAAAGCCGTCAACTAATTGAAAAGAAACCATGTTAGCCTGCACCTCTCAACAGGACTCGAAAAGGGCAGGACTTCAACCAGGCGTTAGAACACGGGTCGCATGTTTGACGTGCTCTGGGCGCGGCGCCGCTTTCCTAAACAGCCGTCATGGGGCGGCTTCGGCCGCTTTTCGATATAATCGGGGAGCTTGCCGGAACGATGTCTCCAGCGAGCGGACTTACCGAGGCTCGCGTCACACGGGCGAGCGGGATCGAGGACTCTTCAATGACACAACGAATGGTGAAATGCGTGAAGTTCGGACGCGAGCTACCGGGCTTGGATGAGCCGCCTTGGAGCGGCGAACTGGGTCAGCGCATCTACGACAACGTCTCAGAGCAGGCGTGGGATCTTTGGGTGGAGCACATGAAGATGCTCATCAACGAGTTCCGCATGAATCCTTCAACGCCCGAAGCGCAGGAAATCATCGCCAAGCAGATGGAGCAGTTTTTTTTCGGAGAGGGCGCCGCCTTGCCGCCTGATTACGTTCCGCTCACGCGCCACTGACTTTGGCGAATCGCGGTGACAGGGTGAATCAACGCCCGGGCTGACACACCGCGGATCGTGTTTACAGTTCGTCAGCGAGTGCGGCGGGACTTGGAATCAACGCCGGGGCGCTGGCCCGCACGGCTCTCGATTGAGTATTACTTCGGGGCAGCGCTACTTCTTCCGCGGTATGGGCGCGGAATGAACTGATGATATACTCCCAATGGTTGCAGGATGACTGCAGTCCGTAGTCGACGGTCTCAGAAGGGGGATCGATTGACATGAAATTTGAGATGTGGGGCTTGCGGGCTCTGTTTGTAATCGGGTTCGCCGGCGCTACTTACCATCTGCGGCCCTTCCAGTGGCCTCCGCTCGAGGCGGCCGTGGTGGGCGCTACGTTGGGCCTTATCTCCGTGCTTTTCGAAGTGCGCCTGGAGCAGGTGAGCCTCAAGCGGCTGATTGGCGCGGGCGTGGGCGCGACGCTGGGCATCCTGGCCTCGCTGATGATCAGCCACCTGCTAAGCCTGACCTCGGTGGAAAGGAGGTCGGCTTCGTTCTTTCAAGTCACGCTGCTGCTGCTGATGGCCTATATCGGCCTTGCCCTCGGCGCCACCAAGGGCGATTTTCTGAATCTCTCAGCGATGGGTGGCCTCTTCACCGGGGAGCGTCAGCGGCGTACCGCCAAGATCCTGGATACGAGCGTGATTATCGATGGGCGCATCTGCGATGTGTGCGAGGCGGGCTTCATCGAGGGGACGCTCATCTTGCCTCAGTTTGTCCTGCGGGAGTTACAGCTTGTCGCCGACAGCTCCGACGCGCTCAAACGCAACCGGGGGCGCCGCGGCCTTGATATGCTGCAGCGCCTGCAGAAGATGAGCACGGTTCAGGTGCAGATTGTCGAGGATGATTTTCCCCAGGTGCGGACCGTCGATTTGAAGCTGATCGAATTGGCCAAGGCGTATGAAGGCAAGATCATCACCAACGACTTCAACCTGAACAAAATCGCCCAGCTTCAGGGGATCGCGGTGCTGAACGTGAACGAGCTGGCCAACGCGCTCCGGCCCGTGGTGCTGCCGGGCGAGACGATGCGAGTTTTCATCCTGAAAGAAGGCAAGGAGTACAACCAGGGTGTAGCCTACCTCGATGATGGCACGATGGTGGTCGTCGATAATGCCAGGAAGATGATGTCCAAGACCATCGACATCTCGGTGACCAGCGTCCTGCAGACTACGGCCGGCCGCATGATCTTCGGCCGCTACGATGACCGCTTGCGTCCTGTCGAGGTGATTCATTCGGGCGCCCAGTAGAGCCCCCGGCGTTGCCGACCGCGCCAGGCTTCGTCCTTGGCCGCCCGCAATCGCATCGAGATTCCGCGCATGAGCGTGCTCGCCATTATTCCGGCCGCTGGCATGGGCCTGCGCATGGGCAGCGGCACGCCGAAACAATTCCTCTCGCTTGATGGCGTCCCGATTTTCGTTCATACCTTGAGGAAGTTCTCGAGCTCCAGTGCCGTTGACGTGATCTACTTGGGCGTCCGTCCCGAGGAGATGGATCGTGTGGCTGAAGCCTTGGGCAGCGAACGTCTCGCGAAGCGGGTCCGCGTCGTGGCAGGGGGCGTGACGCGCCACGAAACCGTGGACAAGGCTCTGGATGCGGCGCCGCCCGACACGGAGCTGGTGCTGGTTCATGATGCGGTACGGCCCTTTGTCGAGCTGGAAATGATCAGCCGTGTCGTGGAAGCGGCCCGGCGTGGCGGCGCGGCGATTCTCGGTATCCCGAGCGTCGATACCGTCAAGCAGGTGGAACGGCAAATTATTCTCGGCACACTGCCTCGCGAGCGCATCGTACTCGCCCAAACTCCGCAGGCCTTTCGCTACGCCATTCTGCGTGACGCTTTCAGCCGCGCTCGGACGGAAGGCTACGTAGGAACGGATGAATCTAGCCTCGTGGAGCGCCTGGGTACGAACGTGACCGTGCTGATGGGCTCCGACCGCAACATCAAGATCACGAAGCCTTCGGACTTAGCGCTGGCCCGGCTCTATTTGGCGCAAGAGGCTGAGATGGCCTGAAGTGCCAGGCATGGTGCAAGAGAGAATGCGGTAATGGTCCGAGTCAGCAAAATTGACAATGCCAGGATCGCGGCTCAAAGCCACTTGGCGAAGGGCACACTCGGACTCCAGCCGCGTGAGGCAGTATTTGAGTCGTCTCCCTTCGCGCTTTCGCTTGGCTGTCGAATCGGCTTTGGCAATGACGTGCATCGCCTGGTGATACGCCGCAAGCTCATTCTCGGAGGCGTCAGGATTCCATTCGGCAGAGGTCCGATGAGTCACTCGGACGGCGACGCCCTCAGCCACGCAATCTGCGACGCCTTGCTGGGCGCTGCCGCGCTTGGCGATATCGGACGGCACTTTCCGGACAGCTCGCCACGCTGGAAAGGCGTGTCGAGTCTCATGTTCCTGCGGCAGGTAAGCGGGCTGGTGAGCGAAAGCGGATTCGTGATCCTGAATGTCGACTCCACCATCGAGATGGAAAAGCCGCGTCTGGCTGCTTACATCGATCGCATGCGCCGCAACTTGGCACGCGCCCTCGGCGTTCGAGTGGAGCAAGTGAGTGTCAAGGCGAAAAGCGGAGAAGGGATCGGCGAAGTGGGGCGCAGTGAAGCCGTGCGCGCCGAGGCCGTCGCCTTGATCGGTACGCGACGGAGAGCCTAGTTTACTGGCTAAGACTCGCGAGATATTTTAACCAGCCACGGAGTTGTCTCCGAGCTTTGAACCTGAACCTGGTAATTCTTGGTCTCGGTCTCGGCGCTGGTTCCGCCGCCCTCGTACTGCAACGAAACTGCAATGTGGTGCGCGCCGGCGGCTGCGTCCCAGTTGGTCACCGGGCCGCTGGCCGGCACTCCGGCGAGAAAGGCTGAAAGCTCGGCGGTGATGTCGACCGTCTGCGGCGGCAGCGAAGGCACCAGCACGGTGTTCACGTCAACGGTGCTGCGCTTTTGGTTTGCCACGTTTTCCAGCCGCAGGGTGTTCACCTGAACGTGAGTTTGGCCCTCGTTCCAAACGTCAAGGCTGAGGGGCGAGACAGTCCCGGGCTCTAGCCCCGATTGACCGTTGGTTCCGGTCGGCATGTGGCCAGACTTCCCCGACTTCAACTGGAAACCGATTTTGGGCCGTAAGCGCTCGGTGGCCTCCTGCAGCTCGCTTTGGAGACAATAGATCTTGATGGCGTCGGTCTTCGCCTGGCGGCGCCGCGTCTCGTCCACCCTGACCGGACCGACAAAGATGACATTCCAGGCAAACTCTACCGCAGAGAGCAGCGTATACACCGAGACCACCGTTACAGCTACGGTTAGCTTCTCATTGAAAGGCCGAAAGTTCGCAAGGTAGAAGAACTGAACCGCTGCCGCCGCAAGGGCGATGAGTAGACGGATCGGAGACATCGCCTTGGTGGATGGCCGCTGACTCCACGCCAGTCGCCAGTATGCGCTCCATGTAAATTGATCGGACCTGTCTGACATATCGATATCGATCAGAGGCGTCGGAAAACAACCGGCGCTGGGGGGCACCGTGCGCTTACTCCACGGATTTGATCTTGGTCTCGACCATGGAGGCCAATTGGTCATGGTCGAGGCTTACACGGCTGGCCGCCGATCCCGGCAGCCCGCGCAGAATTTCCTGAAGTTCCGAGGGGCGGTGCGTGCGCACAGCCGCAAAACCCACGCAGTCTGCCGCGCGGCAGGCCACCCGGACTAGACCTATCATAGTAGCCTCGCCTGGAGTCGGCTCGCTGTGATGACGAGCGGCGACATCCCCGAAGATCTTCGGAAGGTTCCATTGTTCCGCCAGCCACTTGCCGGCTTCGGGGTGGTCCACCCCGAAGAGTTCTTCTTCGCGACCCAAGACGTCAATGTTCATGGCCGCGGCTTCGTCCAGGAGCTTCTTATATGCGACCGGCTCGACCGTGGCCAAGGCCAGCCTGCCGATGTCGTGCATGAGCCCCGACACGTAGGCTTGGTCGCGCTCGACGGAGCAAGCCGTCGCCAATTGCTCCGAGACCACGGCGCAGGCCAGGCTATGACGCCAGCAGGCCGCCAGGCCGGGAGTCAGAAAATTTCTGACGTATGACCGCAGACCCACCGTCAGCGCGATGGCTTTGAGCCGTTCAAACCCCAACAGCACCGACGCTTGTAAAATGCTGGTGATCTCGCTGCGAAACGCAAAGAGAGCCGAGTTGGCCAGCGTCAGGATCTCGGTCGAAAACGCAATGTCCATTTGGACCAGAGCCGCAAGGTCCTTGATGCTCGCTGTGTCCTGCAAAAGCAGTTGAAGAATGCGAGCCGCCACCGCCGGAAATGGAGGCAGATTCATCAGGGCCCAAGGCTTATTGGCCAATTCCGAATTCGTCGTGGTAGCTTCCATCAATCACCGCCCGTGGGATCAGGATATGTTCACCAAGCTACACACTCTACTATAGTCATCGGTCACACCGTTAATATCTTTAATTTAAGGGCGCCGATTGTAAGGGGCCGCGCCTCGAAGCCTGAACGGCCAGCACCCATTCGGGAATTTCAACGCTTAGTGTCTTGCCGGAGGACATGCGGTTCGGCAACCGCTCTGCCTTTTCAATGCGGGCGACCCACGCGACGCGTTAAGCTAAGCGGCTTATTTTCTGTTAGTTGATGGCCTTCAAGGCGTAACATGCGTATTTTCAACAACCTGACGGGTTCGTTCTTAGCCCTACTGATTCTAAAGGAGTCTTAGGCTTCGACCACAAGTCATTATATATCAACAACATCGTGGGATAACTACGCTAACCATCTTATATATCAACAACATCGTGGGATAGAAAAATCGATCCTTTGTTTTCAACAATATCGTGGGATGTTCCTTCATTTTCGTTGTTCGTTCTCTTGCGGACCTTGCCGTTCGAGACGCGTCACAGGGCAAACGATCGCCGGTTGACGAACTCGCCCGTAGTTCTACCCTGCCGACTGGCTCCAAGTCAAACGACGTGATTCTAACCCGCATTTCTGTTCCGAAAATTTCGGTCAGGCATTAACGCTGGGGTCAAGGGTGACCTTATGACCTAGACCTTCGAGCCGCTTGACGTAATAACGGGTCAGGCGTTCGGGTTCAAGACGATCATAGAAGTCGCCGCC
>DATJYK010000290.1:0-4670 GCA_035578005.1 Terriglobia bacterium | reverse complement strand
ACAAGTTTACTCACGAGTTACTAAATTAACCAGAGAAAATTACGAAACGAAACCGTCAGGTGTATGAAAACAAAGGACCGAGGTTTTCGAAGCCGTCAAGTTACTCAAAACATGGGTGTTATTCGTGCAAAGCCGTCAACTGATTGAAAAATTATGCTGTTAAGTCTACGAAAGCAAGCAGGCAAACTCTGTGACCGCTACTTACTTGCTAACCGCGGGCTATGCCACTTGCTTCCTCAGGGCTGGCTATCGAGGTAAGCCAGGAGCGCCTTCACGTCGTCCGGCGTGAATTGGAAATGGGGCATGTGGCCAGCGTCCATGTTGGCTGTCGGGTGGTTGAAGAGGTTGAGCAGTTGGTCAGCGTTGTACTTCTGGCCGATGCCCGCGATCTTGGGAGCAAGCGGAGTGCCGGCCCCGCCCTGACCGTGGCACGCCATGCAGGCGTGTGATTCAAAGATGGCCTTGCCCGCGCCTGCTAGCGCGCTGTCGCCCTCGGGGTCTGGGGTGGGGGCGGCGCTGGCCATGAGGCTGAGCGCGGCCGGCGGCGCACCTTCCATCTCGGGTTTGAACGGCTCATGCATAAAGTCGCGAGCCTGTTGATCCTGCAAGGCCAACTGCCGCGCGATGGTGGGGTTGTGGGCGTCGTCATAGTAACTCAACACTTCGAGCACCACGATTCCGAGAAGTACGAAGCCAAAGAGGCCCACCGCCACTGGCCGTTTCCAGGGGCGGCGCTCGAGGCGGCGGTCAAGGAACGGTACAGCGACAAAAAGAAAGGCGATGAGCGGAGGGATCACGCCGATGCCGATCAGCACTCCGTTCCCTTGCCAATACTTCAACCACTGAAAGAGCGACCGGTAATACCATTCGGGCCGTGGAAGGAACTGAGTGTCGGCAGGATTCGCCTGGGGGCCGAGCGCCGCTGGGTAAAAGTAAGCCAGGCTGGCCAGAATGATAATCAGGACCAGGGCCAAGAGCATGTCCTTGATCACCTGCCGGGGATAGAAAGGTTCAGTGGGCAACCCAGGATGCAGTGGATTCTCGCTTGGAGGGCCGGCCGGGCCCGCTTTGCGAAAGAGAAACAAATGGGTGGAGATGAAAAGCAGCATCAGACCCGGAATGAAAAACACGTGGGCCACGAAGAAACGCGAGATGGTAAGAGTGCCGAGTTCCGTGCCGCCCCGCATCAGGATCTTGACGGTGTTGCCCACCAGGGGAAGCTCGCTCGGCACGTTGGTTCCCACAGCGGTGGCGAAATACGCCTTCTGGTCCCAGGGCAGCAAGTACCCCGTGAAAGCCATGCCTAACACGAGCGCGAAGAGGATGGAGCCGGAGAGCCACATCAGCTCCCGCCGGCCTTTGTACGATCCGTACAGGAACGTCTGGCAGATGTGCAGGACGGCGATGATCACCATGGCGCTGGCGCCGTAGACGTGCAGGCTCCGCAAAAAAGCGCCGGCGGCCACCTGCTTGGTGATATAGGCTACAGTTGTATGCGCGTGGTCCACCGAGGGCACATAGTACAGCGCCAGAAAGGTGCCCGTAATGATTTGGGTCAGGAAGACAAAGAGCAGGCCGGACCCGAAGATGTAGGCATAGCGGGCGCCGCCAGGAATGGGCTCATCAAGCGCGGCGCGGATCAGCTTGTTGAGACCCGTGCGTTGGTCGATCCATTCGCGCAGGGCGCTTCCAGGAGCCGTTTTCTTCCCGACCGGTGCGGGAACGCTGGGTTCGGTCATTTCGTGCTCGTCGTCGGCGCTCATTTAGCTTACGGGCTCCTTGTCCGGCAGAAGCTGGCGGAAATATTGGTAGCGCGCCTTCAAACGTCCGTCCTGCACAGCGCTCTCAAGCGAGTCGAGACCGCGCGGCGTGGGTCCCGAGACGCGAGCGCCGTCGGGCGCGAAAACGCTTCCGTGACAGGGACAGAAAAACGCTTTCTTCTCGGCGTTCCAGGGCACCTGGCAACCCAGATGAGGGCAGATGGCTGACAACACCTCCAACTGGCCTTGGCTGTCTTTCGTAACGTAAACGGCCTTTTGCGAGAGAGACGCGCGCCATCCGTCGACCTGCGAAATCGTGACCATCTTCTGGACCGGATCGGAAAGCGAGGCAAAGTCACTGGCGGGGCCCACGTCAGACCAGTCCGCGTCATCCGACTTCGCGAGGATGGGGTAGAGCGCGAAACGCGCCAGCGGGATGGCCAGCAGCGCCGCTGCGCCAGTCATAACCGCTCCCAATACGGTTGCCAGAAACGACCGCCGATCCGGTGACGGTGCGTGCCCACTCGCCTGAGCCGCCCGTTTCTCGCCCTGCGTAGCGTGTGACATCGTTTGACTCCGTAACGAAGTTCATTATCATAACCGAATTCTGAGGGCCGATCGTCAGAGGCTTGTCACAATGTTGTCAAAAGATGGTGCGCACCCTGGCGGGAATTTTCAGCGAGACTGTGGGCATTCCGAGAAAAGCGCGGAGTAACAAGGATCGACCCTGCGGCGAATGTTCCGCGATATACTTGGGGCGTGCGCGAAGAAACGTGGATCAACACCCTTCTAGGGATGCTGAGGACCCATGAAGTACATCAAGTACACCCGCCACGTCGCTGACGCTCTTGAGGGCTTGAGCGCCGAGGACCTGCTCAAGTTGCTCGAAAATTACCTGCTCGACAGCGGCTTCCATAGCCAGTACTTCGATTTTTCCGAAATGGACTCGGAGCGCACCCTGGAGGAGCTTCGAGAAGCGTTGCTCCAAGCGATGCGGGACAGTGAAATCGTGCCCGAGGACTTGCTCGAGGAGCTTATGAAGCGGGCGCTCCAGTCGGACGGTGAAACCTCTCCGCTTGAACAGGTGTTGAACCGGCTCATTGAGCGCTTAGCGGAGGAGGGATACATCTCGATTGACGCGCCGCCGCAGCCAAGGGATTCCGAAGAGGGTCAGGCCGGTGCGGTTTCCGGTTCCGAAGGGCGGGTGAAGTTCGAGGTTACGGATAAGGCGCTCGACTTTCTCGGTTTTAAGGCGCTCCGAGACCTCTTAGGGTCGCTGGGAAAATCCAGCTTCGGGCGGCACGATACTCGTGAGCTTGCCACGGGCGTGGAGGTGTCCGGTTCGACTCGCCGCTACGAGTTTGGTGACACGCTCAATCTTGACGTCAACGCAACGCTGCTTTCGGCCATCCAGCGGAACGGTCTGAGGATGCCGCTTGACCTGGATTACCCCGATCTTCAGGTCCGTCAGGCCGAGTACCAGAGCTCCTGCGCCACCGTCCTGATGCTCGATTGCAGCCACAGCATGATTCTGTACGGTGAGGACCGCTTCACGCCCGCCAAACGCGTGGCCCTCGCCCTTTCTCACCTGATCCGCAGCCAGTATCCGGGCGACTCGCTGCACATGGTGCTTTTTCACGATTCGGCGGAGGAGATTCCGATTGGGGAACTCGCGCGGGTGAAGGTGGGTCCGTACTATACCAACACCCGGGAGGGGCTGCGCCTTGCGCAACGCGTCCTATCGCGGCAAAAGAAGGACATGCGCCAGATCATTATGATCACCGATGGTAAGCCGTCGGCGCTCACCCTCGAAGACGGGCGCATTTACAAGAACGCCTTCGGTTTGGACCCGCTGGTGGTTTCCGAGACCTTGCGTGAAGTGGGCCGCTGCCGGCGGAACGGTATTCTGATCAATACCTTCATGTTGGCTTCGGACTACGGGCTGGTGAACTTCGTGCAGAAAGTTACCCAGATCTGCCGCGGCAAGGCTTACTTCACAACGCCATACACCTTGGGGCAGTACCTGCTGATGGATTATATGGAGAAGAAGGTGCGCCGCGTTCACTGAGTCAAGCTTCACTCAGCGGATGCGGTCGCGAGCGAGCACTTATGGATCAAGTGCCGCGGCCCAGAGCCCTTGTCAGGTTTCGCCGCGATCGGACGTCCAGTGGAGAGACTCCCGGGAGGAGCCATTCCAAGCAAGTTTTGAAGCCGGAGCCCGCAACCATCCCTGAATACCCGGGGTGCGAGAAAGTCGGACGGGGAAAGCCAGGTTCCTGACACCAGGAAACGAACCCGAGCTTCTCCCGGTGGTTGGGCGTGGGCTCGTTGGTTTGAAGGTCGAAGACTTCGCTCGAAGATAGGGCTGCCGACCTTATATCTTGTCGGGTTAGTTTCGTCGGCTGTGAAGGGTTACTTGGCCTGACGGCTGGCGCGCACGTTTTACGGGAGGCAGGGGCGGCGGCGAGAGGGTTGGGCCGACGCCCGGAGGTCAAACGCGGCAGGAGCAGGGCACGCGGCGGTGACAAATTTTTTCTACGATAGTACTTGACAAGCGCGATAGTGCTACATAAACTTATTGCGATCAGCACCACGGGGCTGTTTCAGGCGGGTGGCGTAAATCAGAGTCTTAGCAAGCAAGACAGTGCCCGACTTTAAAAAGGAGAAGAGAGCATGTCGATAAAGCAACTGGTGCCACGAGCATTGATGGTGCTTCTTCTGGCAGGAGTGCTGGGAGCAGCTCCGGTTTTTGCTGGTTCAGCAGTAATTGGCTCGGTCGCGGGGAGCCTGAACGCCACGGTAGGCGGGCAAGCCCTGGTGCCGAATTCGGTAATCTTCAGTGGGGATAGCCTGCAGGTGAAGGATGGGGCCGCGGTGATCGCGCTGGAGAATGGAAGCCGGATGGCTTTC
>DATJYK010000289.1:0-1681 GCA_035578005.1 Terriglobia bacterium | reverse complement strand
CGAAGCCGACCGTGCTACGCGGCCTCTTCACAAACCGTACTAAAAGGACGCTTTGTGAAACAACCCCATCATAGCGCCGTATGCTTGAAAATCGTGAACATCGCATAAGTTTCGCCATCAATTTGGCGCATTATTGAGGATCAATGAACCGATCGGTGCTTGTCACTCGTCGCTTGTCACTCGTCACTCGTCACTTGCCACTAACCACTTACCACTAACCACTGCCTTTAAGTATTTCTCGCGCAATCACCAACCTCTGGATTTCGCTCGTGCCCTCGCCGATGGTGCAGAGCTTCACGTCGCGGTAGAACTTTTCCACCGGGTAATCTTTTATGAAACCGTACCCGCCGTGAATCTGGACGGCTTCGTTGGCGACGCGGACGGCCATTTCGCCGGCGTAGAGCTTGGCCATTGACCCTTCGCGCGTCACGCGGCAGCCGCGATCAGCAAGATTCGCGGCACGCATGGTGAGCAGTCGCGCCGCGTCGATCTCAGTGGCCATGTCGGCCAGCTTCCACTGGATCGCTTGGAACTCCGCGATAGGCTTGCCGAACTGCCGTCGTTCGCGGGCGTAGTTGAGCGAAGCTTCGTAAGCCCCTTGCGCCATACCGAGAGCCAGGGCCGCGATGGATATGCGGCCGCGGTCAAGCACCCGCAAGCTATCGACGAACCCCTGGCCCGGCTCCCCCAGGCAACTCTCACGGGGAATGCGGCAGTCCTCGAAGATCACCTCCGTGGTGTCGCTTGCTCGCAGTCCAAGCTTGTTCTCTTTCTTTCCCGGACGGAACCCGGGGGTGCCCTTCTCCACGATGAACGCAGAGATTCCGCGCTTGCCTGCGCTCTTGTCGGTCACGGCCATGGCGACGCACACATCCGCGTGCGTGCCATTTGAAGTGAAGGTCTTGGCGCCATTCAGAATCCAATGGTCCCGGTCGAGCCGCGCTGTAGTGCGGGTGCCACCCGCGTCGCTTCCTGCCTGAGGCTCGGTGAGGCTCCAGCAGCCGAGTTTCTCGCCGCGACCCAACGGCACCAGATACTTGCGCTTCTGCTGCTCGGTTCCGGCAATGTAGATATGACCGGCGCACAGTGAGTTGTGCGCCGCCACGATGATAGCCACCGAGCCGTCGACACGGGCCAACTCTTCGATGACGAGCGCGTACTCCACATACCCAAGCCCCGCTCCGCCGTACTCCGCGGGAAAGGGCACGCCCATCAGCCCAAGAGACGCTAGTTTCGGCAGGATTTCGCTGGGAAAATGCTGCGCTTCGTCCCACTCCATTACATGAGGACGGATTTCGCTCTCGGCGAACTCACGCACCGAGCGCCGGATTTCCTGCTGTTCCTCAGTGTATTGGAGATCCAAGGCGCCACTCCGAGGACGATCGCGAAGACCGGAGGCAGGAGCGGCCGCCGCGTCTACTCAAGTTATAGGATACACGAAGGACGGGGTCAGACGGCCAGAGGACAGGACGGCGTTCGGGTATTGCCCAGAGTCCCCCATGCCTTACGGCGCCTTAAATGTCAATCTGACGATCTGGCCTGGGTGCGCGACATAGACGTGGGCTTTTTGGCGTTTCTTTTTTTTGTGGCCTTTATCTGTGCGTAGTGTATACTTGCAGATAGAGGAGGTGGCTATGCCTCAAACCCTGCCTGCCCTGGAAGGCGAAAGAACCCGCTTGCT
>DATJYK010000288.1:0-55000 GCA_035578005.1 Terriglobia bacterium | reverse complement strand
CGAAGCCGACCGTGCTACGCGGCCTCTTCACAAACCGTACTAAAAGGACGCTTTGTGAAACAACCCCATCATAGCGCCGTATGCTTGAAAATCGTGAACATCGCATAAGTTTCGCCATCAATTTGGCGCATTATTGAGGATGAATCAATCGGGTGATTCGGACACACCCTTCAGAGCGTCCGGTACACGTTCGAGCAAATCGCCCGCCAGCATCGACATTTCACCCACCTCTTCAGCCGCCAGGTCGCCGGCCAATCCGTGAATATACACCGCGGCGGCTACGACTTCCGCAAGTGACGGCCCGCGAGGTCGATTTCCGAACTGGGCAAGGAACCCCGCAACAATCCCAGTGAGCACGTCACCAGTGCCGCCTTTGGCCATGCCGGGATTGCCGGTGGGATTTACCCAAGTGGTACCCTCCAGATCAGTGGTTAACGTGCGAAATCCCTTGAGCACCAGAACTACCTTGTGCTTCGCCGCAAACTCACGGGCCACCTCGAGACGATTTGACTGAACCCCTGCAGTCGTAATTCCGGCCAGGCGCGCCATCTCGCCGGGATGAGGTGTGAGGACGCGGACGCGTCCCTTGCCGTTCAAGCAATCCAGCGCACCCACCAGCGCATTGAGACCGTCAGCATCGATTACCATGGGCACGTCCGTGTCGCGCACGAGTTCGCGAACGAACTCCGCCGTCTCCTGCGCGCCGCCGATCCCCGGGCCCAGGACAACCAGCGATTTACCTTCCATGAGCCGGTCCATCACCCGTCCGTCCAAAGCCTGGAGGGAGATGTTTCCCGAGTCTGTTTCGGGGAGCGGTTCCGTCATGAATTCGAGCCCCAGACCCGCGACTACAGGAAGAGCGCTCTTGGGCGTCGCCACTGTGACGAGGCCTGCGCCCGCGCGTAGCGCGGCCAAGGCGGACATAGCCGCCGCGCCTGTTTTACCCACAGAGCCTGCGATCACCAGGACGTGTCCATACAGACCTTTATGGCTGTCGGCAGGGCGCGGCTGGCCTAGCCATGCGACATCGGCGTTGGTGGTGAGATTGAGCCGCAGGGAAGGGTCAGAATCGAGCGCCTCAGGGGACGTTCCAATCTCCTTGCATACCCATTCACCCACCCTCGCGCACGCGGGAGGAAAAACGTGGACCAATTTCGGAGCGGTGAAGGTAACGGAGGCGTCAGCGCGAATGCATTCGCCGATGAGTTCGCCTGTGTCAGCCGAGATCCCCGAAGGCAGGTCGACGGCCACCACCACCGGCCGTGGCGTCAGCCGATTCACGTCGCGCACGACTTCAAGCAGAAATCCTTCGAGCGGGCGCGCCAGACCAGTGCCCAACAAAGCGTCGATCAGCAGTGTCGTGCCTTCGAGGGTGGAGTAGGTTTCGCGCCATTTCTCCACCGTCGCCACGACCTCCGGCGGCGCTGAAGCCTGCAGACGCTCCAGGTTAGTGGCGGCATCACCCTTCACAGTGTCAGGGTCAGCAAAGAGCAAGACGCGAGGTTGCAGTCCCTGTTCGCGCAGCAGGCGCGCCGTTACCAGACCGTCGCCTCCGTTATTTCCTCGTCCACATAAGATCACCATGCGCTGGCCTTCCAGTGGCGCGTAATGTCGGGTGACAAAATCTACCACGCCGCGTCCCGCGTTCTCCATCAAGGTGAGGCTCGGCACACCGTAGCGATCGCTGGTGAGGCGGTCAATCCGCTGCATTTCGGCGGCAGTGAGGATTTTCACGACAGAGTACCCGTTCTCTTCGAGGTTCCAATGCAGCTCTTCTCACCGACATGTAATGCGGCCACACCACCCATGAAGTTCCGGTAGTGAACCTTCTTGAAACCGCACTCGCAGAGTTGCCGGGCCAACTGATCCTGGTCTGGGAAGCGTTCGACGGAGTCGGGCAGATATTGATAGGGTCCACGCACGCCGGAGATTACTGTCCCAATGAATGGCAGCACATGCCGGAAATAAAGTCGAAACAATGGACCCAGAACTCGCGACTGCACACGGTTGAACTCTAGGATGGCGATCCATCCACCCGGCTTCAGCACGCGGTGCATCTCCGCCAGTCCTTGCGCATAGTTGGCGAGGTTCCGAAAACCAAAGGCTGCCGAAACCAAGTCTAGCGAGCCGTCCGCGAATGGCAGCGACAGAGTGTCGGCCTCAATGAAGCGCGCGGGCACTTTGCTGGCGCCATTCGAACGCTCACCTTGCCTACCTTGGAGGCGCGCGCCCTTCCGCGAAGCGATTTCGAGCATCGGATGGCAGAAGTCTGCGCCGACTACTCGGCCGGCCGAAAGGCCCGCAAGCGCGAACGTGAGGTCACCCGTGCCGCAGCAGAGATCAGCCGCCAGCGATCCCGGACGTTCCAGAACGTGGCGAACCTCGCGGGCTGCTGCCCGCCGCCACCACACGTCGAATCGCGCCGAAAGGAGATGGTTCAGGAAGTCGTAGCGGGGCGCCACGCGTGCAAACATGGTTTGCACGGCGCGGGCAGTCTCGTGCTCCTGATCGGGCGGTCCGAGAGGGCTGCCTTTCTGTTCGATGGTGTCAGTCGCGTGATGCAACGAAATCCGTCCTTGTTTGTCGCGGATCACTACCGGCCATCAGCGGTCAGCACTTCGAGGCGAGTTTGATGACCGCCATGGGAACAAGCCGACTTGCCCGACCCCGACCCGAACGGCAGCACCGCAAGCTGCGCTTTTCGGTTTCTCACTTTTCTCACCAGCCGGTCCTTTCTTTTCAATAACCTAACGGTTTCGGTCGGTAATTTTGCTGCAGGCACCTGTTATTTGTCTAGTAAGTTTGTCATGCAAATCGCACCTCAAAATCTCCGACGTAGCCTACCGCTAACATCGCCGTCACTTGTCGCCTTGTAGGGCCGGGGCTTGCTCCGGCCAAGGCCGACCCAAGGGTCGGCCCTACTCAAGCGCGCGCAACTCCTTCCATGCGATTTCAGCTTCCGTCAACGAAATTCCGGTGACGATCTGCACTTTACCGATGCGCTCGGGAATTACCCAGTGGATCTTTCCGCCGACGGCCTTTTTGTCATGCGGCAGCAGCCGAACGATTGCCTTCGCAGAGACGTCTCGAATTGTGGGTAGCGGGCCAATCCGCCAAATCAGCCGACGAATGCGGTCGGCATCCGACATGCCGCCCGGACGCTGCGGAGGATGCGCTCGGTGCCGGGAGCGCCCGCGGGATTCATTCAGCTGCGCATTTGGTCCCCTCCTGGCACGGATCGGAGTGTTTTTATTATATAGTAATATGCTGTCACAATCCTTGTGCGCTTCGTGAGTCTCGCTGTCCCAGTCCCTGATTCTAAAGGACATTCCAGCTCTGTTCGTAGAGGCACCCTCGTCCTCAGCCGTCCGCGACGCGAGGTATCCCAGTCGCTCGGCCATCAGTGCAACTGCAAGGAGACCCCAGCCCACAGCTTCGCCATGGAGGAATCGCTTGTATCCCGTAGCCTCTTCGAGCGCGTGCCCGAAGGTGTGACCGAGATTGAGAACCTGCCGCAGGCTACTTTCGCGCTCGTCGCGATTGACAACATCCACTTTCACTTTCACCGCCTGAGCGATCACGCCCTCAAGCTTGGGGGCGCTCTCCGGCAGAAGAGAATCCAGCTCTCGTTCAAACGTTTCAAAGAACTCGGGTCCATCCAAAATGGCATGCTTCGCCACTTCGTACAGGCCCGAGCGAAAGGTCCGCCGGCCAAGGGACCCAAGCACCCGTGGATCAGCCAGCACCATGCGGGGCGGATAGAAAGTGCCCACCAGGTTTTTCATGGCGCCGACGTTCACAGCGGTCTTCCCGCCCACGGCGCTATCCACCTGACCCACCACCGTGGTGGGCACTTGAACGCAGTCGATGCCGCGCATGTAGGTGGAGGCCACAAAGCCGCCGAGATCGCCCACCACACCGCCGCCAAAGAGCACCAGCAAAGACCGCCGGTCCGCGCCTTGTTTCAGGAGGCTTCCGGCCACACGTTCCGCTTGCGCGAGCGACTTAGATTTCTCCCCGCTGGGAATGAAGACCACCCGCGCCGATTCCAATCCGCTGTCACGGCTGAAATCTTTGGCCCATCGACTCCAAATCCGCCTCTCGGTGAGGATGAAGGTGGACGTGTAGCCGCGCGAGACCAGCTCACGCAACTCTTTCCACGCGCCGCACCCCACCACCACAGGATAAGCGGTCTTGTCGGCCTTGACGTCAAAGCGTTGCATGTGAAGTTGAGGGTGGACGCCCTCAAGGGCGCACGTGTGGTGAATTCTCAAGCTCCTGGAGCATGCCCAGTACCACGCGGCCCACAATCTCGAGACTTTGGGGGCTGCAATGCTCCACGGTGTCCTCGGCCGTATGCCAGTAAATGTTCCAATCCGGATCGCCAGGATGAGACCGTGCGTTAGGGCCGTAATCAAAGTCGATGATGTCCACCGAAGGCACCCCGGCCTGCAGCCAGGGATCATAATCGTCACCGCCCACCGGATATTCCTGATCAAGGAAGTAGCGGTTGTAGCCGAGACGACGTGCGGTGCCGAACTCCAGCTCGGTCAGCCACGGCGTAGACTCGGGATCTCGCCGGATATCGAGCTTGGCGTCACCGATCATATCCACCAGGATAAGCGCCTTCACACGATTGAGTTCACCCTCAGCCGAGACACGCTGCACCAGGTGACGACTGCCGTAGTCGTTGTCAGTGCCCTGCCACTCCTCGCGCTGCGCCTCTTCGCCATCAAACAGCACCATCCAGAGGGTGTAAGGCAACGGCCGTTTCGCGAGCACCCGCGTAAGCTCTATCACCAGCGCCGCGCTTGAAGCCCCGTCGTTGGCGCCGACGAAACGAAAGCGGTCAAATCGCTTGGTGTCGTAGTGGCCGCACACGACCACGATTTCGGGCGACGCCCCCGGGATTCGCACGATGATGTTGGCCATATCGAGGTTCCCCACCGGCGTCGACGCGGCGAATTTGTCTTCCTCAACGTGAAGACCCGTCTTGTTCAGTTCACTCACGATCCAAGCACGGGTCTTAGCGAGCTCGGGTGATCCGGCCGGTCGGGGGCCGAATGCAACCATGTGTTTGAGGTCGCTAAAGGCTCGCGCGGCGTCAAACGGCGGCAGGCTGGGGGCGGGCTGGCCGTGAGCCCCTGCGGGCGGAAGCCCATAGCCACCTGCCGGCCACGCTGTCCCCGCCTGAATCGCAAGCCAGACCGCGAAGCCGAAAGCTCTCAGGAAGTGACGGCGGAGGCCCACCAGTCCCTGGGAGCGCGGGCGTCTCGCCCGCTTCTTCAGCATTTCTCTGTGGAGAGACTCAGGAACCAAAAGCGGGCGAGACGCCCGCGCTCCCAGGGGTCTCTTCACACCTTGAGAAGTGAGCGCGAATCGCATCTCTAGGCGGCCTGAGCTTTCTTTCGCTTTTTCAGTTGAACCAGCCACGACAGGCCGATGCTGAGAATATAAAGACCGACTAAAGGAATCCAGACGATGAAGATCGAGGCCATGTCGTTGGTGGGCACGATGGCCGCGGCCACCACCGCCGTGATCAGCACCGCGTAGCGCATCTGGCGCCACAGGAAACGTGGGGTGACGATACCAAAGATGGAGAGCAGCAGGAGCACGACCGGCAGCTCGAACACCAGTCCTACGGCCACAATGATCGACATGGCCAGGTCCCAGTATTCGTTGATGGTGACCATGGGCTTGAATTGGTCGCCGTAAGATACCAGGAATTTGAGCGCCGCCGGAAAGGCGAGGGCCCAGGCAAAATAGCCGCCCAGCAAGAACAGGGAGGTGGTGAGACCCACAAACGGCCACACGTATTTCTTCTCATGCCGGTAAAGGCCGGGTGAGATAAACAGCCAGAGCTGCCACAAGATGAAGGGGGAAGCCAGAAACACGCCGCCCAGCAGGCCGAGCTTGATGTAAAGGTTAAAGGGATCAACCGGATTGGTGTACACCAGCTTGGGATCGATGCCGAGCTGATGGAGCGTGGTGGTAAGCGGGCGCGCCAGGATGTTGTAAAAATTCTTGGCGAAATAAAAGCAGATACCGAACCCGACCAGCAGGGAAACCGCAGCCCTCAGCAGACGTTGCCGCAACTCCTCGAGGTGCTCGAGGAAAGACATCTGCTTGCCAGCAAGTTGTTCTTCAGGATCGGGCGCCGGATTCACGGGTGGCGGCTTCTGGATGGTCGTGGGCATTTTCTGTCCCGCTCAGCTCCGTGCGCGAAGCTTCGAGGTCCGGATCGAGATGTTGAATCTCCGCAGCTATCGTGCTTGAGGCTTCCGGCAAGGCAGCCTGATGCTCGCGAGTGTAGGGAGGCAGCGGACTGGAATTCGAGGAGTCCCGCTGCGCCTGCACCTCGCGATCCAAGTTGCGGATCTCATCCTCAAGCGAGTTCTTCAACTCGTTCGAAGCACGGCGAAGCTCTCCCAGTCCTTTGCCCAGCACTCGAGCGATCTCGGGAAGCTTCTTGGGCCCGAATAGCAAAAAGGCAATGAAGAGGACGAAGATGAACTCGAAACCGCCCGTAAACAATCGGGAAACCCTCGCAATATGGATGATAGGGGAGGCACGACGCCAAGTCAAGGCGTGCCAACGTCAAAGTTGTGTCCCTGAATTGTTTGAGAAGTAGAGGCCGAATTCCGCGGAACCTGAGCCTGCTTATTGCCGGCTGGGGTCATGTTTAGGACCTGTCTCAGTCGTCTCGGTCGCCACCCGGAACAGCTTGAAGTCGGAGTAATGGTGCTCATTGCTGAAGGATTGGCGATTCCAACCTAAGCTCACAGTGACATCCACCGGCAGCCACACAGGGCGGGCGTCACCCGGGAAGCGCACGGCGGCGAACTGGGAATCCGTGGTCTCCTGCCTCAAATAAGGGTCGTCGATGGGAAATAAGACGTCGGTTCGCATGCGGACGATCTGGTAGCTTACGGGATCAATCCAGGCCAGTCCCTGCACCAGAATCTGTATCGACCTTTCGGAGGTGTTCAGCGCCTCCCTGATGCGCGCCTTCTCAAGGATTTGGGCAAAGTAAACCACGTCGCGCTCACCATCGCGCGTCACTTGCCGCCCGAGATAGCGGAAGGTGGAATCAGGCTGGTACATGGGGTGAAAGTGAACCAGCATGGAGGTAAAGCCACGGGTGACGAACCCGCCTTGCAAGGGCTTCGGCTCGACGCGCTTGCCCCGGCGGTTCGTGCGATACTCCTCGAGGCCGATGCCGTCTTTAGCCGGGAGCGAAAGATCCAGATAATTGAAGTCTTCCCACATGGTATCGATCGGGTGGTCAGCCCAGTCCAAGCGCTGCAGGATGATCCCCTCGTGTGCTGTGATGTCAGGAAGGGTGTCAAAGAACGCTTTTACGTTTGCCCCAACCCGTTTGAGGATCAAGGGAAGCTCGTCCTGATTGGCAGCGGGTTCGAGACCGCGAAGTTCGGGAATGGCCTGCACAAACTGAGCCGGCGTCCAATTTGCCATCGATTGGGCGGCGCTCAACACGCGCTCAGGCCGTGGCGGCTTGCTGGCAGCAGCGGCTGAGCCCTGCGCGGCTGGAATCAGCGCCTCGCAGTTGAGGGCTGAGATCTCTTTGGCCACCACGTCGCGCACCACTTCGCGAATGCGGTACGTTCCGGGTGGCGCTTGGAAGCTGGTCTTCAAGTAGATTCCCGTCCGTTCGAATTTTCGCAGCGTCCCGTCGGTTAAGTGGAGGTCAAACGATTCCTCCTTTCCGCTCACGTATTTGCCGTCATGGTCGATTCGAAGAGGGCAGTATCGAACGTCAGCGTGTTCACACTGCGGTCCGCCTCTTTGCGGAATTGCAGGTTTCGCATGTCCACGTGAATCACAACCGTAAGGGTAGAGGGCGGTTTCACCTGCTTGCCCACCTCGGCGCTCACTTCCACCGGGAGAACGTGAGTTTCGTCCTGGGAGAACATCAGCCGATCGAGCTCATCCTGGCCGGGAGCTTGTTGCGCCAGAGCTCGAGTGGGATCGAAGTAGCCGCGACGCGCATCGACAGTCCAGGGCTTCTTCTCGTTCAAGCTGACCTTGAGTGTATGGAACTTGCCGTCGAGTTTGAAATCTGCCGGCGTGAACGTTAAGACGTAGGCGACCTCGGGCACAGCCGCGGTCTCGCCGAAGCCCTCCCCGAAATCGTTGCTGTTATGGAAGAAGCTGCCGCCGGTGCCCTCGGCGAGGCTGGCGAGCGCGTCACCCGCCGCCCACTTGCCCCGCTGAATTATACGTACCTTGGTCGGGATCCTTTCGATCCCTGCCGGTTCAAGCCCGCTGGCATCGATCGCGCTGATCACCACATCCTGGCGCAAAGCGGTGTGAATGATTTCGTCGATAGCCTCGGCGCGCGTTTCGGTCAAGAAGCCCGGCGACACCAGCACGAGCGTACGCGGGCCGGCCATGGCAGCCAGGCGGCGTACGGCGAATTCGATTTTTTGCAGCGCGGCGAGGGACTCCATGTCGGCAGCTTCCCACACTGCCGCAGCATCAAGCTCGCCCGAACAGAAGGGGTCGCCCGGGGTGCCGGGCCCGGCTGCGCCATTGCCACTCCCGCCGCCCGAATTGCCAGGCAGCATCATGGTGGACGGGCGCCCGGAGGTCGGATCGACATCGCCTGCAGGGAGCGGTGCATCGCAGTAACAGTGTGCAGCTTCAGCATGAAGGACTGCGAGCGCGTCGGGCGCGCTCAGCTTGGTGGCGAGGTAGGCCTCGTACGGGTCGATGATCAGGCAGCCAGTTTGATCGGGGGTGTGCGAACGGGGCGCGAGGCGAAATAGCGCGTCGTGTAGCTTATCCCGGTCGTCTGTGAAATCCAAGTCATCGTAACCCGAAGCTGAGAAGATTCCGACGCGGTCTGAGGCGCTCGTTTCGGTGGCGACGTATTTCCAGGCGGCGTTGCGCGTGCGCTGTTCGCTTTCCAGTTGCAGGTGAAGATCGTCAAAAAACAGGCCTGTGAAGCGCTGCGGTGCCGGGGACGCCGGAACACCCGGAGCTGCCTTCGCCGCGCCCGGCTGCGTTGAAGTGGCCACCGCTGCGGCCGGAGGGGCGTTGCCGCCTGAGGTCTCTACCGAGAAACCCGAGATGTCCTGAGGTTTGCCGTCGTCGAGCAGACGGAAATCATTTTGGGTAAGGTTGCCGATGGTGTGGCCCTTCGGGTCACGCACCACCACCCGCACCGTCACCAGGTTGCGCTCCACCCGAATCTGAAACGTGGGCGGCGCCTCCCGGGTTTTCACCTCCGGCGGATTCGCTGGTTCCTGCGCTCTCGCGGGGACGGTAAATATCAGGGCGACCAGGCAAAGTGGAATGATGGCCAGGGCTTCGCAGCTCCGCCGGCCTCTGTAACGAGCCGAGATGGGAAAGAGACCCACTGCCACAGCCTGGCGTCAGTATACACTCGTGCAGCCGGCGCGAGTGGGTTTCGTTTGGGCGTCAAGCTGCTGCACGTTCCAGGGGTGCTTGCCGGCAGTGAGAGAAACAATCCTTGAACAGCGATAGCAACCGGTGAAACTATCGAACCCTAGTAGCCCCGCTGTTTGTCCACGACGTTGAGCAGAGGCAGCCCGGATACATAGCGGCGCACGTTCTCGGCGAAGAGCTCATGCCGGCGCGCCTGGACCTTGGGAGACCAACCCGACGTGTGGCAGGTGATGATGACGTTCGGGCATGTCCACAATTCATCGTCAGCCGGTAAGGGCTCCTTGTAGGCCACGTCCAGGCCGGCGCCGGCGATCCGGCCCTCTTTGAGCGCACGGACCAGGTCGGGAGTGTTCACCACCTTGCCGCGCGACACGTTGACGAAGTAAGCGGACTTCTTCATCGAGCGGAAGACGGACTCATTGAGCATGCCTTCAGAAAGCGGCGTGTGCGGTGTCGCGCTCATCAGGATGTCCGCGCGCGAAGCCATCTCCGTGAGCCAGTCAAGGGAGTGTAGCTCGGCCACAAAGTCGGGCTTGGGAATGGGCTTGGGATCAACGGCCAGCACTGTCATGCCAAAGCCGAAATGGGCGCGGCGTGCCGTCTCCGTGCCGATGCCGCCGAGGCCCACCAAGCCGAGCGTCATGCCGCTGATTTCGTTTAGCCCGTCAAGCGTCTTCCACTGGTGCTGTGCGGTCTGCATGGAGTAACGCGGAATGCCGCGGGCGAGCGCCAGCATCAAGGCGATGGCGGTCTCAGAAATCACGGGCGCGTAGATGCGCTGCATGTTGGTGAGCACCACCGGGCTTTCCACCAATTCCGGCCAGAGGATGCCTTCCACGCCGGCCGCTCCCCACTGGATCCACCGGACCTGCTTGGCGGCAGCAAAGTCCCGGCGTGAGAAGTCGCCGAAGATGACGTGCGCGTCGGCCAACTCCCCGTGAAACGCGTCGTCAGAGAGGCCCATTTTTAGCTCCAACCCGGAGGAGAGGTTGCGCACGCGCTCCGCGTAAGGATCATTCAGAGACTCGGTGCTCACAATCTTGAGGCGGTCCACCACCAAACCCTTTCCGGGCGATGCGATGGGATATGACTCCACGGTGCTTGGGACCGGTGGCTCGGCACCGCCAGAGGGCGGGGTGGCGGCGGCTGCCGGCGCGCCCGCCAGCGCGGCGCCAGCCGAACCGGCGGCGACGTTTTGCAGGAATTGTCTGCGGGAAACGGGATCGTGCGGCATGGCGACCTCCTCAAGGGGAATGACACGAAGTGTAGCACAAAGGGTCGAAAGACAGCCGTCGTTGGCTTGTAGGGCCGGGGCTTGCTCCGGCCAAGGCCGACCCACGGGTCGGCCCTTGGGGAAAGACTGCCGCGTAGGTTTCGGGTTTGCAGCCCTCCGGGTCACGCGCCGCGCTCATTCAATCGAAGAAAACTGCCGATATGACAGGTGATGTGGCTCAAATTCATCGGCGCTTACCTTGTGTGGATCATCTTCGGCATCGTCTTCCGGTATGTCCTCGACGAAGTTACCTACGATCCTTCGCGGTGCCCCTCGTGCAGCACGAGTGTGACCGCGGGAACTCGCGTTTGCCCGATGTGCAGCACCCGACTTGGCAAGCACGAACGAGGACTCTTCGGATAGACGTCCGTCGCCCTGCCAGACAACCGTCGTGGTAGGCTCACCGCACCGTTCAATGGTGGCACTAAGGCGCCTCTACTGCGTCAGTCCTCTGACCGATTGGTACTGGTGTCATTGCCGGGCGGAACCCTCTCAGGCGCAGTCATTCCCGCGAAGGCGGGAATCCACTTCCTGGATACCTTCTTTTCCAAAAACTTCTACAATGGATTACCGCCTTCGCGGGAATGACTGCGCCTGGGGCGTTCAATCACACCAGTACCGGCCGCTTCACTCTGTCGACGGGTCGCCGCCGCGTGTGCTAAGTTGAAAGTTACCGTCAGCTTGATTCAAGGGCATCCCTGACATGATAACTGCGTACAAAGGGCGCACACCCCGCATCGCATCCTCCGCGTTTGTGGCGGCGAGTGCGGACGTGATCGGCGACGTTGAGATCGCCGAGAATGCCAGCATTTGGTTTCAGACCGTGCTGCGGGGCGATATCGAACTGATCCGCATCGGCGAAAACAGCAACATCCAGGACGGCTCGGTGGTGCATACGATGCTAGGCTCGCCTACGGTGGTGGGGAGCTGGGTGACGGTCGGTCATCGCGCGGTGCTGCATGGATGTACGGTGGAAGACCATTGCTTGGTCGGAATGGGCGCCATTCTGCTCAACAACGTCAAGGTGGGCGAGGGATCGATTATTGCTGCCGGGGCGCTGGTGCCGGAGAATACCGTAATCCCGCCTCGCAGCCTGTATATGGGCATTCCCGCCCAGTTCAAGCGGCAGCTTACCGACGGCGAACGCCGATTCATCGACGCGCACGCAAGCCACTACCTCGGATACAAGGAAATCTATTTATCGGGTGATCGGGCGACCGGGTCATCGGGCGATTAAAGACCAGCTCGCAGCCTCAGGCCTTTTACAGTCACGAAATCACCCGATGACCCGATTCGGCAAGGCGCTTACGATTGAGCAACACCATACAACCCATCCGTTCCGTTAAAGGTACCCGCGACCTTTTGCCGCGCGACACCGCGCTGTGGCAAAAGGTGGAAGACGAAGCTCGCCGCGTTCTCGCTGCGTATCACTTCGGCGAGATTCGCACGCCTATCCTCGAGCAAACCAATCTTTTCGCCCGCAGCGTCGGCGAAGACACCGACATTGTGGGCAAGGAGATGTACACTTTCAGCGACCCTTCGCAGGAGTCACTGACCTTACGCCCTGAAGCCACCGCCAGCGTGGTGCGCGCCTATATTGAGCACAGCCTCTATAACGAGGGCGGCGTGCACAAGCTCTATTACATCGGTCCGATGTTTCGCCGCGATCGCCCGCAGAAAGGCCGCTACCGCCAGTTTTATCAGATCGGCGCCGAGGTGCTGGGCTCGGAACACCCCGGCGTGGACGTGGAAGTCTTTGAGGTGCTCACGCTCTTCCTGAACCGTCTGGGACTGCGGGATTTCACCTTGCTGCTCAACTCGGTTGGTGACAAGAACTGCCGGCCCGCTTACGTCGAGGTCCTGCGGACGGCGCTGGCCGGCGTCAAAGATCGGATGTGCGGCGATTGCCAGCGCCGGGCAGATACGAATCCCTTGCGCGTACTTGACTGCAAGGTGCCGGCCGACCAGCCGATTATCGAAGAGCTGCCGAAGATTGTCGATCATCTCTGCGCGGACTGCAGTCAGCACTTCGCGCAGGTGCGAGCCGGGCTTGACCGGCGCGGCATCGCGTATCAGCTTGCGCCGCGCCTCGTGCGCGGACTTGACTACTACACGCGTACCACCTACGAGATCACCAGCGACGTGCTGGGCGCGCAAAACTCGATTCTGGGCGGCGGGCGCTACGACGGCCTCTCTGAGATGCTGGGCGGGCCGCCGGCCCCTGGCACCGGTTTCGCCATCGGCGAGGACCGTTTAGTGCTCGCCGTGGAGGCAGCGGGTGCGCTTAAACCTGAGCGCCCGCTTGCAGTCTACGTGGCCTGGCTGGGCGACGCGGCAGCCGAACCGGCCGCGAAACTTGCTCGCGAGCTGCGCGAGCGGAGCTTGAGTGTGGAAATGGGCTATGAGCCCGCAAAGCTGAAGAAGTCGCTGGGTGCGGCGAGCAAGCTGGGTGCCCGGTTCGCGGTGATCATCGGCGAGGGCGAGCTCGCCAGCGGTCTCTATCAGGTGAAGGACCTTGATTCGGGCCAACAGGAAGCCGTGGAACCTGCGCGGCTAGCCGATTACCTCGCTTCGAAGTAGAGCTTCGCTTCCCCCGTGTAGGGGTAGGGCTTGCCCTACCCATTGGGCATCGCGCCCGCAAGGGTACGGCAAGCTGTACCCCTGGAGTTTCTACATTTCTGAGGCGAAGGGCCGCTCTATCAAAGCCCTGGGCAACGCCCGGCAACGCCCCGGGGTGAGTAACCCGAAGGCACTCCAGGATATAGCGGGACCAGCCCTCGACTCGCTCACTTGGGATGAGCTCGCTCCTTTCGACCCTTTGACAGGGCACTTCGCCCTGCGGCGAAGTGGCGGGGAGGGTGGGATTCGAACCCATGCGTCCCTAAACGCATCTGTAACTTACAGATTCCAAATTGCCAACGACCCCAGCATTGCCACCGATGCTGTCGTCCATTGCCCACCATTGCCCACGGCACCCTAAACTCATCTAGGGTCGAGGACTGGCGCCGTGAAGCCGTGAGAGGACCGTTTCCAGCAGGTACAGCCCGCGGTTCGTTTCGACCCATACGACGCCTTCCCGGCCAACTTGAAGACACATGACCTGATCACCGAGCCCGCTCCCGGATGGCACAGCGTCACAAGTGTCCTGTCGAAGTAGGGACGTGTGCAAGGCCGGAATCGGTACCAACCCACAGGCCGCCATTTGATGCACTGACCACCGAATTTGCTGGGACCTCCCTTGAATTCTCGCCACGGGGGTGAACAAGCGTGAAGCTCTCCATCGAACCTCGCCAGTCCTCCCTCGGTTCCAACCCAGAGATAGCCATTCTGCGATTGAACGATCGCGTTCACATGACGGGTTCAGATGGTCGATCTTGCGATCGATGGAACGGAAGTATTCGGGATTGATGCGGTCGACGTCGGGGAACATGTTCCGGTATCCCGAAACTCTTCCGGGGAACAGGAAAGGACGGCCGTCGTTGTCCATGTTCTTGGCGCTGCCCGTGCCAAACTCGAGCCACCCGGGACGGACCGTTGTTGGTCGAACCAGTGGCTTACCTCTGTGACAGTCAGATTAGGCCAGCCGAGTTATCAACAGAGGCAGAGCGGGTGGATCTTCCACGAGCCCAGCACCAAGTTCCTCTGCCGCCGTACTGCCGTCGCCTGTGAACGAAAATCGATGTCTGCCGTGTTGGCAAATGCCGGAGTGGGGATGAGCAGTTTGCTTTAGGCGTAGGGGCTTGATGCAGGGGGCGTGACATCTTGGGGAAAAAGGATTTGGCGTGACCGCTGCTGCGAGGCTTAAGATCGCTGTTTGCGGAAGTGCTGGAAGAACAGGCCTTAGAGCGCCTTAGTTTGACGCGCGCGGCGGAGCGAGCTGTGTGACGGACGGCCGCCGGACTTCTCCGCTTTTAGGTTGGTCGGCGGCTTCTTCCGAGCTTCCGAAACGCGTCAGGTAGGGGAACAACGGAGTTACCTCGAAAGGCATTTTTTCGCGGGCACTGACCAATGCAATTCCTTTGCTCTTGACGAGTTCCACGGCATCGGACCAGGCATCAACTTTTACTCGCGAGCCTAGGGGTAAGGCCGCGATCTGGTCAAGACGCGTCTTCTCGATCTGGGGCGCCTTGGCCATCAAATCGGCTAGCCGGCGTACGTGATCGCCTTGCACCAGCCGGCTTCCCAGGTGAGGGCCGAAGAGTTGCGGCGTGTGTGGTGCGGTGTCCGCCATGGCTCGCAGAAACAGCCCGGCCTTGCCCAACTGATCCTTGTAAGGTGAGTTCTTCAGAAGATCGAGAGCCTTGGTGTCTGCCGCCTCCTCGTCGTGCTCGCTGGGGTGGAAGTCCAAAGTCTTCAAAAGCTGCTCATCGCTGATCAGCAGACGGTCCTCGAATGCCCACTTGGTGCTGTCGATGTTAAAAGTGTGCTGGAGCAGGATGTGCGCAAGTTCGTGCGCCAGCATCGCGGCTAGGCTTGCCTCGTCTGGCAGAACGTCAATGAGTCCGCGGCTGAGAATGATGGTGTCGCCGATGGCAAGAGACTCGACGGGGGTGGTCAGCAGGACGCGGCAATGAACCTCCGGCGCGTTCTGAATGTTGTTGCTCACGATCAGGTTGTTGACGACCGTTTCGAGCACCTTATCGACATCACCCGGTGGTGCGAGCAGTCCCGCCTTGGTCAGACGATCGAGCACGTTCTGCGTCGCTTCCCGCTGCCATTCTCGCTCGCTCGCCACCGGCGAGGAATCGGTCGACGTTTGGCTGGCATCGTGAACGGAGTTAGGGGAGTCAACTAGCACTCGCGTCAGCTCCGACTGGTGGTTGGGATTACTCAAGGCGTACCCCCACAGGCGCGTCTGGGACCGGAAGCGCAGGGTACGGCCCACCGAGTACTTAAGGTCTGACTCTTCGCTGTAGACGTAGACGGGCAGCCACAAACCCGGCTGAAGGTTCTCACGCCAGCTATCGAAGTGGAAATAGGAGGACATTCTTGGAGCCGGGGCGTAGGTGCCGTTGAAGCGGACAACATTGTAGTCCTGGTCTTCCACCCAGATGCGGCCGCCGAACCGGCCCACGCCGGCGTGAGGCTTCGGCTTGACATCAAACACCAGGCAGCGAATGTCACCCAGAAACTCTCGTCGCACGAACTCAAAATTATAGTGCTGGCGGTTGAAGCGGCTCATATCCATGACGATGGGATAGGCGAAAGCTCCCGGCTCGTAGTGCAGTGAATAAAGTCTGGAGAAATCCGAGCCGAGATCCTTGGCAAGGCGGGAGCCGCCATCCGGCCCGGGAAGCAGAGAATGAACATCGAAACCCTTCTTGAAGTCCAGGCGTTCGAGATAGTAATGATCATGCACGGGCACAGCGCCGAGCTCGGGATCAGGCCGCATGTCCTGGATATAAGTCTCCACTCGTGGAGTGTAATTGCGAAGGTTCTTCACGAGCTGATTCTCACGGGCGATAAACGAGTTCACAATGCGGGTCAACTCCGCAGATTCGCCGGCGTTAGAAGAAAATGGAGCCTGTACTTGGGTCTCTCCATCCTGGGGTGAGTAGCCCGGCTGTACTTGCGGCGTTCGAGTGGGCTGATCGGGCGGGTCGGTTGCACTCTGTTGGCGCGCGAGCGCCATCTGCGCCAGGGCAAGGACAAAAATCCCGTAACTGACGATCGATTTCCTTAAAACAGACACGGTTTTCCTCGCGACTCTGGTTACGCCGCCAACTCAAACAAAATGTGGAGCGTGGCCGCTGTGTTCTCCGGCCGTCCATTCCGCCGGGCGGGTTTGAACTGAATTTGTTGTGCGGCCTGGATAGCCGCTTGATCCAGGCCGTGCCCCAGTCCGCGTGCGACCCCCAGGATCTGGAGCCTTCCGGAGGAGCTAAATATCACTCTGAGTAGCACTTCGCCCTGAATGTGCAGCCTGCGGGCCTCCTCCGAATAAACCGGATTAGGTTTTGAGATGATCTCCACCGGGTCGAAGGAAGCCACAGCCTGCTGCGGTTGGGCTTGGCCCGGAGCATGGGTGAGGGATTGAGCATCTGCAAAGCCAGCCGATGCCACCTGAACTCCGCCCGGCGTTCCGTGCGTCGGCGCCTCGGCAGTGACGTCGCCAAAGCCAGCCGATGCCACGTGCGCTCCTCCGGGAACTCCGTGGCTTGGCGCTACGACCGTGGCATCGCCAAAGCCGGAGCCTGCCACCCTTCTCTGGACGCCGTGAGCGCCACCTGATCTATCGCCGACGCCCGGACCCGTCGCCAAGTCAAATGCACCCAAATGGGCGACGTTCCCCTGGCTCCCGCCTTGGACAAATCCGGGAAGACCGCTAGGACTCCCAAAGCCGCCGGTCTGCACCTTCGATGCTGGTAGTCTGACCTTGGCCTCGCCAGAGGCTGAGCCACTGAAAGCTCCAACCTGTACCCTGGGCTCCCATTTGGGCAGGGTTGGTCGCGAAACCTCGACCGGCGGAGCGACAGAATGCAGGCTTGGCGGTTCCATCGGAATGTGCGCCTTGGCTACCAACGGCGGCGTCACGGGTTTAGGCTCAACAACCTTCGGTGCTTGCACGGCGATCTCAGGGGTCGGCGTCGGCTCTTTCACGACTGGAGCATTAATCGACCGCTGCGCGGGCTTGAGCAGCACGGGAGTAAGAAGGGTAACGTTAGCAGACCAAAGATCCTTAGACTCATGTTCTTGCGGCGTCATCGAGGGCAGCAACGTGCCCAGCCACAGCACAAGCATGAGCACCACCGCCTCGACGACACAGCCCATCCCGAAGCTCATCCAGCGGCGGCTGTGCTCCTCCGGCGAGGGACCCGGCATTCTGAACTCGGGAACCCTTGGCTGCCGGCTCCAGCCGGAATTACCAAACCGTTTGTCCGGACCTGCCTGTCTTGATCTCTGTAGGAAGATCCAATCTTTGTTTTGAGAGGTTGTTCTGGCGTTTGATCGATCCACGTTGTTCGTCCCCGGGGCAAACAATCATCTTCGCACATCGGAGTGCGGTGTAGACTTCAACACTCACAACTTGGATGCAAGTAGCGAGCGAGCAGGATTCGTACCAAAGTGACTTGTGTTTGCGGCAGACGGTTTCAGATTCGGAATTCGAGGGCGTAAGCCTAGTCTCTCCATGGCGCCCGGGGGATCGTCCTTTCCGGCCAGGAGTCAACAGCTTCCAACCCACAGAGGAAAATCGACGCTGACAGGGAAAGAATTGCGCACTGGCGCAAGATCACCGGCTGAGCCCCAGATCTCCAGGCGTCTTGTTTAGGGAGCGCTTGGGCTTACAGGGGACGGCTCGAGAGTTTCGTCAAGAATCACAGCGAGGCCGACTCCTGCGCCCACTGCAATCACGAACGCCTTGCCCGGGGGGCGCAGCAGCCCTGCCGGACGACTGCTGGGCGAATTCTGGGAGGTCTGCGGTGGAATGCTCTGCGGATCTCCAGCAAGCTTCACATAGTGGCCCTCAGAGAGCGCATACTCTTCGCCGGACGATTTCTGAAGAATCGAAACCGAACCCCTCCGCGCTGAAACCACAGTGGTCAGATCAGGAAGTATCGCAACGACATAAATCGCTCCGCTCTGCCCTGCAGGTCTGATTTGGTAGCTCGAAGTCTCAACCAACAAGGGTGCTTGGCCAAGACTTTTGGCGCCCACGGTTCCTGACGACATTTCAGCCGACAGGCGGCCAAGGTCGCTCCGAAAAGTCACGGAGGTTCTTGCCAGCAGGTTCACTTGGGTATCAGGTGAAAATTGGACCAGGGCGCTTCCGTTGTCACCAGTCGCCAACACTGACCCTGGCGTTACGGTACCGACCTCCGGCACAGCGACTCCATTCAATGTAGTATTCGAGGCGCGGATGATCTCGCCGGCGCCAGGAGCGTTAGCCCAAGTCACGAGACTCAAAGCGAGAACCGACCCGCCGAGAAGCGGGACCACTGTTTTGAGGGCTTGCATACCTGTACCTCCTGCCAATAAGTCGATGACCCTGTTCGTTCGCAGATATGATGCGCTTTAGACGGCCTTGATTGATAACCACATGTAGCCCCATGCACCTTTCACGGCCTGGCCGCGGCAAGCCTAGCGAGGTTCACTACAGCGCTTGCTGGCTTGCGCTTTTTTTCTGAAGTGGCCACTTGAGCTGCCACATCGCGTTCGGCGGGCGTTGCCGAAGCGGACCGGAAGCCGATGCCAAAATCTTCGATAATACGCAGTACTCCTTCTGCATTTCCTTCCCAAGCGGCAGCTTCGAGAATATTGAGCCTCTCCGCGAACGTTCGGGCGTCGAACGCCTCACTGGTTACCCTGCCGACCTTCTCAAAGCGCGTGGACATCAGCTTTTCATGTTCTGTGTCGAGGAGTTCCTCGCGCAGCTTCTCGCCGCTCTGTAGGCTCGTGATCTGGATGGGAATATCGAGGCCGGGCCGGAGCCCGGAAAGCTCAATGAGATTGCCTGCGAGGCTGACGATCCGAACGGGCTCGCCCATATCGAGCAGGAAGATCTCGCCACCTGATCCCAGCGTTCCGGCCTGAATCAGCAACCGGACCGCTTCCGGGATGGTCATCAGGAACCGCTCGACCTCAGGATGGGTTAGGGTGATGGGTCCGCCCCGCGCAATCTGTTTTTGAAAGATCGGTACCACACTGCCGCGGCTGCCGATCACATTGCCGAAGCGCACGCAGCAGAATGATCGCCGCGGCGCGCGTTGGGCCTGCACCAGCATTTCGCACAAACGTTTGGTGGCCCCCATGATGCACGTTGGCTTCACGGCTTTATCCGTCGAAATCAGAACAAAGCGGGACATTCCGTACCGTAAGCCCTGCTCAATCAGATTCCTGGTGCCGAAGACGTTGTTCAGTACTGCTTCGCACGGGTTCATCTCCATAAGGTAAACGTGCTTGTGCGCGGCCGCGTGAAACACGACCTCCGGTCGAAATCGCGAAAAGACCTCCTGAAGTCGCGGCGTCAAGCGCAAGTCGGCGACGACGGGATAGACGCTGGTGTTTCTAGCGAGAGTGCGAAGGCGAATACAAGTATCATTCAAGCCGTTCTCATCCTTGTCGAGTGCAATGAGCTCTTCAGGACTGAGAGAGGCCAATTGGCAAGCCAGCTCGGACCCGATTGATCCACCGGCGCCGGTAATCAGGATGCGCCGGCTACGGTACGCGCCCAGAACGTCAGGATCGTCGAGGCACAATTCCAGAGGCTCCCGACCCAGCAGGTCGGTTAACTCCACGTCGCGGTAGGCGGCAATATTGGCCTTGCCCTGGAGGATTTCTTCGAACGACGGAACAATCATGGCCCGAATGGGAATGGACTCGCAAATCGCCCAGATTCTCTTGAGCGTCTTTCGATGTGCTTTCGCCATACAGATGATAACTTCATCCACGCCGCAGCGGCTTACGATTGAGGCCAACGCGTCGATGGCGCCCAGTACGCGCAACCCGTTGATGACCATTCCCAGCTTGTTGGTATCATCGTCCAAGAAACCCACGGGCTTAACGCCGGTTCGGCCCGCAATCTCTTTCGCCAACGCGGCGCCAGCGCGGCCGGCCCCGACAAGGAGCACCCGTCGCAGGTTCTCGCCGTTCCATGCCTTCGTGGGCATGCCTTCATATTGCAGCCGCCTTAGCACGCGCGCGCCGATGGAACCGGCAAGTGCGAAGACGAAGTACAAGATGCAGACGCTCACGGGAACGCAGAGCGCCGGCGCCACCTGGGTTAGCGAGAAGCGAAGGGCAAGCAAAATGGCCAAGGTGAGAACGTAACCGCGCGCCAGGATCAAAGCATCTGCGAGGCCGATATATCTCCAGACCAAGCGATAGAGGCGCAGCACGGAGTTAATGGCCACTTGCCCCCCAGCGACCGCCGGCAGCAACAACCAAAGCTGACGTGCTGAGTCGGGCGGCACCTGTCCGTCGAAGCGAAGCTGATACCCTAGATAAAGTGCCAGTGATGCGGCCAGCGCGTCGATAAGGAGCTGGTTCGCGGTCGTATAGAATGCAAAATGTAGCCTTCGCATAAGTTCTCCACGCAAGAGTGCAAGAATCCGTGGCACTCTACGGTTAGAATCACTGCAGAAGAGCGCTTGCGGGTGTTCCTTGCAGGCGAGATGTTCAATCTTCAATTGAGTAGGCGGGTTTGTAGCGCCCGCGCAGACCCGGCAAGAGGGCGCTGCCGAACAGCGTGGCGAAGATGACCATCAAGTCTGAAGTGATAGTGCGGCAGCGCGCATAGTCCAGTGAGAGCTTCAACTTCGCCGGCAGGATGCGTTCGACATATTCCCGCTCGATTTCCGCAGCGCTGAGTAACCGGTCTTCGTGCCGGAAGACCACGCTGGCCGGGTCCGTGATGCCGGGGCGATCGCGCAGAATCTCGGCGTATTCCACGGGAAACATCCTCACGTAGCGTTCCACTTCGGGCCGCGACCCGACGAGTTGCATGTCACCCCTGAGCACATTGATAAGCTGGGGCAGTTCGTCCAGCTTGTAACGTCGAAGAAGCCGGCCTATCCGGGTCAGGCGCCGGTCATGGGGTGCGGTCAGCAGTTGACCTGACCGATCCGCATCAGGCGCCATGCTGCGAAACTTGTGGAGGCGGAAAAGCCTGAAGTCTCTTCCAACTCGCCACTGAGAGTAGAAGACTGGGCCACCATCTTGAAGCATGATGGCAACAGCGATGAGGATGAACAGCGGCGAGAGCAGAAGCAGGCCCATCCCGGCACAAACGAAATCCAAAGTCCGGCGCAACCGAATCAGGCCACGAGTTTGATGAAGAATCACGAGACTAGGAGCCGACGCTCAGTAACAATCCGGCTCTGGCGGACGATTGGTTGCGCCGTAGTTCGTCTAATTCCAAGTCCAAGGCTTCCACGACATAGCAGATTTCGTCCTCTCGAAGACTGCTGTGGAATGGCAGCGCGATGGCTCGGTCCGAAACCGACTCTGCCACAGGAAAATCGCCAGCCTTGTAACCGAATGCCCTTGCGTAAAATGGCAGGAGGTGAATGGGCGGAAAGTATTTACCGCAGGCTATGTTCCGCTTCTTAAGATTTCTGACTAGGTAATCTCGTTGTGATCGTCCAAACCACTGGTCCAGCAGAATGACATAGACGAACCAACTCCTCGTGCTCCCGGCTATCCGACAAGGAAGACAAATACCCTCCGTTCCCGCCAGTAGGCGATTGTAAATGCTCGCAACTTCCTCCCGCCCTGCAAGCAGGTCGGCGATCCTTGAGAGCTGGGCAATACCAAGAGCGCTTTGAATCTCGCTCAAACGGTAGTTGTATCCCAGGCGGACGTGGGCGAGCCATTCGCCGCTGTCGTCTCGTCCCTGATTCCTTAGGCTTCGACACAAGGCGGCGATCTCTTGGTCGTCCGTGACGACTGCCCCTCCTTCCCCGGTGGTCATCTGTTTATTCGGGTAGAACGCGAAGGAACCGCAGTCACCGAAGGAACCCACTCTCTTGCAGCCGTAACTCGCCCCTATGGCTTCGCAAGCGTCTTCGATCACTCGCAGGTGATGTGTCTCCGCTAATGTCAGTAGGGCATCCATTTCACATGGCAGTCCAAACACGTGAACGGGAAGAATGGCTTTGGTCCTCTTCGTGATTTTCCCCTCCACCTGACTGACGTCAAGATTGAGGGTCACAGGATCGATGTCGGCGAAGACCGGAACGACACGCTCATACAAGAGGCAGTTCGCTGACGCCACGAAGCTGAACGGGCTCGTAATGACCTCGTCCCCATCCTCCAGTCTCAAAGATTTCACGCACAGATGCAGCGCGCTCGTCCCGCTGTTCACGGCGACTGCCTGGCGGACCCCCACGTAGCTTGCCAACATTTCTTCAAACTCAGCCAGCTTGGGACCCAGACTAAGCTGTTTCGTGTTCATAACTTCCCAAACGGCCTTCCGCTCCAGGTCCGTAATATCTGGAGCTGAGAGCGGAATTTCTCGCATCTGGACAGATTCGAAGCGCACGTAACACTCTCCGTTCGCATGAGGTTGGGGAATAGGCAGCCTGTGTTGAACCAACAATGGGTGGAAGAACGATTGCTCAGGTTTCGAAAGGGCGGGATTTTCAGTCTCGCCGCATCGACAGCTTTCCAAAGAAGCCGGCGGAAAACTTGCGAAGCCCGGCGGCGGGACAACTCAAGCTGTGATCGTTGGGGACGTCGCCGAGCGCTACGGAACAGACTGCCGGTCTGGACAGCCCCTCGGGCACAGCCGCGGGCTAGCCCACTGACTCATTTGCTTCGCTACTGAACCAGGCCATCCGTGCCACCCTGCCATGGAATCTTGAAGTCGTCATCGAGAAGGAAAGGTATCTCGTCGGTGCTGATCACTCCCAGGGCCACTTTTTTCTTCATAATGAGTGAAAGATCTCCGCGATACTTGTTCAGTAGCCTCTGCCTTTCATGATCTAATTCCTGCGGCGACAGCGAGCAGAGGCTCACGCCTCCCGAATACTCGTCAGTCTTGTGCCATTCCAAGGCGGAGTGCTTTCTGTCGTCGTAATACTCGGTTCCTGGATAGGGAGCCAGTACGGAAAAACTCACTGTATCCGGCCGCACTTCATCGATAAGCGATTCCGTTTGCCGAATCGTCTCGAGGGTCTCGAGAGGCGTCCCCATCAGCACGTAAGCACGCCTGCGGAGGCCCGCATCTCTCGCGGCCTTGAATGCGCGACGCGTTGTCGCGACATTTGTGCCTTTCCCTATGCTTTTCAGAATTTCCCGGGAGCCGCTTTCCAGTCCGAACCAGACTTCTCGGCATCCGGCTTTAAACAGCATTTCCGCGTCACGCTCGTCAAAGGGATTAACAAGGAAGTTCCCCCCCCAGGGAGTGCTCCAACCGCGTCCCACGAGCTCGTCGGCTAATTCCTTGATGCGGCCCGGGCGGCTGTTCACCTCGGGATCGGCGAACTTCAAGAACTCGATGTTGTGTGCAGTCACTACCTGCTTCATTTCGTCGGCGATATTCGCCGGGGACCGCTCTCTCAGCTTAGCTCCGTAAATCGTCGGCTGTGGTAGGTTCCTGCTGGGAGTGCCATCAAGACAAAACTTACAACGCCTCAAACATCCCCGGTTGCCGAGCACGCTCGTCACCCGGCGCCCCTCTTCACGCTTGGCAATTTGGATACAGCGCTCAACGCGGATGAAGTCCCGGTCCGGAAAGGGAATCGAGTCGAGGTCCATTATGGGTGGACTGAAAATAACTTCATCGCGGCGGCCTTGGAGTATTTGTGACCAACTGGACTCTCCTTCGCCTATGACAACCGAATCAATCGGCCAATGCCTCCATTGCGTTGGTTGTGCTGACGGTCCGTAACCACCCATGACGATCCAGACACGAGGGTTTTCCCGCTTGACCGCGCTGGCGATCTCGATGTTCCATGACATCTGGCTAGTCGTTCCGGAAAATCCGACAATATCTGCGTCCAGGCAACGCGAGATGATCTCTTCATCCGTCTCAAAATACCCGTCAAGGAAAACATATTCGTCCGCTAAGGCCTTGGTGTAGGAGTACAGATATCCGCAAGCGAGGCTTTCCCACACAGAATGCCAGCGCCCTCGAACCAGAGCAATCTTCATCTCTCTTACCTCCTCTTTCTTTGCTCTCCTCGCCTTTGTTGAGTGTCCAAAGGCGACTCGCTCACCACTGGAATCCCGGGCTTCCGTGAATGCGCCCAATGCATCGAAAGCTCAAGAACAGTCGATTGGTTAACAAACCGGATAACGTGCCCGTGCCAGAGTTCCCCTGATCATGCTCGCCGAGCTTGGGTCCGCGAGATTTCGGGTATCACCGGCTGCTCCCATTGGGTAACGGCCAGTCTCGCAAGGCCGCACCACGTCCCGGCTCCGTAAGCGACATGGAGCGTGCAGAAGACTAAGGGGAGCAGGTAGGCGGTCTTGAACCCTTCTCTGCAACTGATATCGACCGACGCCAGCACTGTCGCCGCCCCATACAGGCACGCCAGAACCAGCAACAGAGGGCGGCACCATGGTAGGGCTACTGAGCCGGCGCCGAGCCCAAGCAACGCGCCGACAAAGCAGAAGGGTGTGAAGTGCCGCCAGCGAAACGCAGCCGGTGTGATTCTCACCGTCAGCACGTTCCACAGGCCGTTTCGAAAGGCCTGTTTGGCGAGCTCGCTCAGGGTGGGGCGGCTGAAATACGAAGCGGTGAGTTGACTCGTCATGAAAATCTTTCCTCCGCGCCGAATGACCCGGCTGCAGAGTTCATTGTCCTGGTTTCGCGTCAGACGTTCATCAAAAAGTCCGACGCGCTCAAAGATTTCGCGCCGGTACGCCCCAAACGGGACGGTATCCACGTAACCACTGCGAGACGAAGTCCTGAACTTTGAATTGCCGACCCCAAATCGATGTGCAGTCCCCAAAGCAATCGCTTTGGCAACGGACGTGCCCGCTCCAGGAAAAGTGATGACCGGACCGCCCACGACGTCTGCCCCTGTTCGAGTCAGCCACTCTACACTTTTCGAAATGAAGTCTGCAGGATAGGCAGCGTGCGCGCTGTTAATCACCACCACGCTGCCCGTCGCGGACAGGATACCGAGATTCATTGCTGCCGGAGTGGTTCGCCTGGGATTCTCAATTAGGCGGATGAACGGGTGTTGCTTCTCGTACGCTCGAACCACGTCGCGGGTACGATCGGCACTCATGCCGTCGACAACCAACACCTCCAGCAAACCTTTCGGGTAGTCGCTCGCAATTATGGAATCCAGACACCCTGCGATAAAGCGCTCCTCACTGCGGCATACGACGACGATCGAAACCGATGTGCGCGGGGCATCCGGCCCTAGCCATCCGTGCTGCGGCTGGTGCTTCAGACGTTGGTTCATGATTTCAGAAGAGAATGTCGAGCCCGCGCGGGCGTTGCGAAGCCGGCCCCCTCTACAGGCTAAGCGGAGAGGGGGCTGAGTGAGCAGCAGAAAGCTTTGTTCGCCGAAGCGAGAACGGGCCGCCGGGTGCTTCAACTCGTCGCCGCGGCTTACGAGTGGAGAAGAGACGACGTTGGACTGCTCATCGCCGCGTGCGGCGCCGGACAAATCCCCCAAGGCTGAGCAGTCCGGAGCCAAGCAGGACTAACGTCGCGGGCTCCGGCGTGGGCGTCACGGCAGCATTGTCCACAAAGAAATTCGCCCCCGCCGAGGTGTCATAGACAAGGAACGCTGTGACCGGGGTAGAGCCGCTGGGAGCGCTGAGGTCTATCCACGACCCGGTCGTGCAGCTCTGAGCATCCACGCTGGTATCACCGTCATCCCCCGACCCCATGCCAACGCAGCCGCTCACAATCCAAACCCAGACCGATGCTGTTGCAGCCGCGGCGGGCGTGCCCAGAAAGTCCTGGATGAGGCCGCCGTTGGTTCCGGTGGTGGTCACCTCGAGCATGTAGCTACCGCCTCCGGGCAGCGTGCTCGGCACGAGCACGGTAGACATGTCCGCGGGACCGTTGCTCCAAACGTTCCAGTCGGCTGCGGCGGAGCTGCCGCCGCTGTTATTCAAACCGGTAAGGTTGACGGGCGTGCCAGGAGTGACGCCGCTCGCAGGAGTTTCAAACCCCGGGTTTAACAACAGGTTGATGGGGTCAGCGCTAAGGTTAACGGCCGCCAACAGCAGTATCGATGCTGCCAGACCAACAATCGCTTTCCGACTCATTGAGTGGCTCCTTTTCCGAGCGCTTGATCACCGGCTCACGCGCTCCTTGTGCGGGTGCCCCCTCGTAGATCTTCACAAAGCACTGTCGTGGTTCGGATACGCCCTCCGGCTGCTCCCAACTCCACCGCTACGGCGCACGCCAACTCTTTTTACACGCGCACCATTAGACTGCACACTCCTGCGTGGTGGGTGCAAATTTGTTCGACTGAGATGGTTCGGAGAGTGTCTTCTTTTCGCCAGCGGCAAGGAGCAACGCAATGATCCGCCTGCTCGCGTCGCCGCGTCCGTAGGGAAAGGTGTTATGGCTGCCCGGTTTGTAACTTCTGGCAGCGTGGACAATCCGCTCCGGCTCGGCACCCGCTAGTACGTTCCAGCCCGAGTCGACGGTTTCCACCCATTCGGTTTCGTCCCTGAGGGTTATACAAGGAACGTGGAAGAAGAACGCCTCCTTTTGCACACCACCGGAATCGGTGAGGATCAATCGGGCTTGCGATTCCAGGCGGACCATGTCGAGATATGGCAGTGGTTCAGTCACCTGCAAGTGTTCAAGCCAGGCTCCCGAGAGTCGCCTGGCTGCCTCCCGTGTACGGGGATGAAGGGGGAGCACGACCGGGTATTCGCGGCCAATGCGCCCCAGGGCATCGAGGATGGCACTCAGACGCGACGGGTCATCCGTATTCTCGGCGCGATGTACAGTAGCAAGGGCAAAGCCGCGACCGTTCAGCCCAAGGCGTTCCAGAATCCGCGAGTGCTGCTCGGCGGCTTTGAGGTGCTCGAGAGCAACCTCGTACATAACGTCGCCCACAAGTTCGACGCCCTCCATGAGCCCCTCTTTCCGCAAGTTGCGGACAGCGACTTCGGTAGGCGCTAGGAGCAGTGCGGCAAGATGATCGGTCAGAACTCGATTAATCTCTTCCGGCATCCGGCGGTTGAAGCTGCGCAAGCCTGCCTCGACATGAGCTACCGGTATGTGCAGTTTGGCGGCCGCCAGAGCGCCCGCAAGCGTGGAGTTAGTGTCGCCGTAAACCAGTACCCAATCCGGCTTCTCCTGCAGTAAGACTTCCTCGATTTCCTCCAGCATCTCCCCGGTCTGCTTGCCATGCGTTCCTGACCCAACGTCCAAATGGTAGTCGGGCGCCGGAATCTCCAGTTCCTGGAAGAATACTTCGCTCATGTTGGCGTCGTAGTGCTGGCCGGTGTGAATCAACACCTCGCGCGCCATGCAGCGAAGCCTTCGGGAGATGGCAGCGGCTTTCACAAACTGTGGCCGGGCGCCGACTACGGTAGCGACTTTGAAATTGCTGATGATGTTCATGGCGTTGATCAGGCCGCGACCCGGTGCACTCGCGCCCACAGCTCCAGCATCAGGGGCCGAAAGAGCGAGGACGCACCGAGCGCCCCAGACGTGCCTGCTGCAAAGCTCCTATGCTCCTGGCGCACCTTGACGGCGTCGAGATAAGCACTGGTCCTGGGCTGGGAATCGATAAAGGTATCTTCCAAAAAGCTGCCAAGTTGGGCGCGCATCCACTCTTTCTCGGGCGTGTCAAAACCGAGCTTCTGCCTCCGAAACCGGATCTTGTCAGGCAGGACGCCGCGCATCGCTTGGCGAAGAACCCACTTTGTCCAGCCTCCTCTGAGCTTCAAGTTCTCGGGGCAATTCACCAGGAACTCTACGAGCCGGTAGTCAAGAAACGGCAAGCGCGTCTCGATCGAATGAGCCATCGAGTTCCGGTCTTCGTATCGCAGCAGAACAGGCAGGCTGAAACGGACGAGATCCTGCTTCTGGCGGGCAGCCAGGCTATCACCGGGACCGATGCTTAGGGCGTGGCCCCGATGACGGTTGGCGAAGCCGTTGGCGCTCAAGCGGGCGACCACCGAGTGCTTTCGGCGGAACGGCTTCGGAAGGTAGCGGATGGCGTCACCCCAGTCGAGAGGTAGCGAGTCGCCGCGCCGCAGGTGAGACCATGCTTCCCGCGCAAGCCGGGATTTACGGCCTTTCCACAAGTGCCACAAATAGAAATAGTAGAACTTGCGATAGCCGCAGAGCGTCTCGTCGCCTCCCTGTCCGTCGAGCAGAACCGGCACGCCTTCCTGACGCGCCCGCTCCATGACGGCCTCTTGAGCGAAGACACTCGATCCCGCAATGGGCTCGTCCTGGTGCCAGAGGAGCCGTTCCAGGGATTCGCGGAAGGCTTTCTCGGTGGGAAACACGAAGTGCGGCTGGACGGGAGTGGCCGATACCACTTCTTCGATGTAAGGTCGTTCGTCCAACCGAGGATCATCGAAACAGGCTGAAAACGTGTGGAAGTTGTTGTGGTTCGCAAGCCTCTGGGCCACGGCAACGATGGACGAAGAGTCGAGTCCTCCGCTGAGGCAGGAGCCCACGGGCACGTCGCTTCGCAGGCGAATGCGAACGGCGTCTGAGAAGGTCTCGAGAAACCGTTCACACGCGGCCCCTTCCGAGAGTTCACTCTGTGGCCTCACCTCTAAGTCCCAGTAACGCTCGATGGTTGGACTCATCTCGCCAAAGCCCACATCCAACGTTAGCGAGTGGCCACCCCGCAGCTCGCGAATACCCTGAAAGAGAGTCTCTTCGTCGTGACTTAGAATTCCCGATTCGAGGTAGTCCCACACGCGTGCGGCGTTGGCGCGCCGCGGAACGTCAGGAAAGCGCAGAAGCTGCTTAATTTCAGAACCGAATAGAAATCGCTTCGAGTCGCAATAGTAGTAGAACGGCTTGATTCCAAAACGGTCGCGCGCGCAGAAGAGACGCGCGTGGCTGCTGTCCCAGATCGCGAAACTCCACATGCCGTTGAAGCGGTGCAGGCACTCGCGGCCCCACTGGCGGTATGCCTGGAGAAGCACTTCCGTGTCCGTGCCCGTCCTGAATGCGCAGCCGAGGGCTTTCAGGTCCTCTCGGATCTCGAGGTAGTTGTAAATCTCACCGTTGAAAATGACGGTGAGCACCCCATCCAGCGACTGCATGGGCTGGCTTCCGGAGGGTGAAAGATCTAGGATCGCGAGACGCCGATGTCCGAGCCCTACGATGGCGCGTTCTGCGGGTAGCCGATCCTCGTTTAGGATCACCTGACCGCGGCAGCCGGGGATCTGACAGAAATACGCAAAGCCGTAACCGTCGGGCCCCCGGTGCTTCACCAGGTGTGTAGCCTCCACCAGATGCTGCGGATCAAATCCACTTGGCGAAACGATGCCGGCTATTCCACACATGTTGGTTCCCGCAGGCTGCCGTAAAACTGAAGCAGCTTGCGCTCTTCATATTCCCAGTTGAATTTCTTCTCGACGGCCTCGCGGCCGCGGATGCCCATCTGTTCGGCTTCAGCGGGATGCGTAAGCAAGTACTCGATGGCATCAGCGATTTCGGTCGGCTTAAGCGGGTCAACCAACACGCCGCACCCAATTCCGGCCACGATTTCCTTCCACAAGGGGAAGTTCGACGCGATAACCGGGAGGCCGGCCGCCATGTATTCAAACAACTTGTTTGGCTGAGCCTGTAGGTTGTTGGGATCGGGGTGAAACACCAGGAGGCCTGCGCTTGCGGTGGCAAACAGCTCGCTTACTTTCGAACGCGGAAGTAAGCCAAGTTCTGCAACCCGCTGCCATCCGGGCCGAGCCTTGACGCGCGTCCGAAGGTTTTCTGGCCAAAACTCCCCAGCCAGCTTCAGGTTGGCGTTGCATCGGGAGGAAACGAGATTAATCGCCTCCACCATCTCGAGCACTCCGCGGTCTCGCGTGATGCACCCAGCATAGGCGACAGACGCCGATCGCTGCTGCCAACTGGGCGCCTGGTGGGAAGCGAACTCCCTCCTGAGCGGAAAGTTCTGCACCACCACGAGCTTGCCGTCGAGATGACCAAACCGCCTTGCAATTGCGGGTGTGGCGGCAACCAATCCAGAAAAAAGCCTGCTGGCAATTCTTTCCAGACGGTCGACCGCAAAGGCCAGAGGGCGGCGTGCGAATTTCGGCAAGTAATCCTTCCCGAGGATGTCGCAGGGCACGTCTTCGTGCAAATCGTACACCACCGGCTTCCCATGCGCTCGCAGCAGCAGACCAACAGGAATCAATTCGGGATCATGAAAGTGGTAAGCGTCTGCGGGCTCCCGGAGCGCCCTTCGATACACCCGCCATGTACCTACGAGCATGCGCGACGCTCGGCACCGGGACTTGGCAACCGCGTGGATCGCCACCTTCCCTGACTGCTCATCCCGGTCGTGCGGGGCGATCAGAGTTACCTGGTGTCCGGCTTCAGCAAGAGTGCCGCATTCTTTCTGGAAGATGCGCACGTCGAAAGCTGGATGAACTGAAGTCAAGTGCACTACTTGCATGACGTCTTTAGAAAGCGCTTATCGTGTCGTAGGCGGGGTTGCTTGCCGGTGCGCACAAGGCGCGGTGCGGCTGAGACGAACGGCATTGGGTTTCAACCTCATCGATGCAAGCGGAGCGGAGCTGCCTTTCATAGCGTTCAAGAGCCACGCGAATGCAAATATCAACAGACCTCCATCGCTAAGAAGGACCAGAGGTAATGATGTCGTATTCAGCCAGGCGAAAGTGACTAGCAAAAAAGCGAAAAGGGCAAGATTCAGCGTTGTTTTGGGACGCCGCACAATCCACACCTGCGAAGCTTGCATGAGCACCCCGGCAATGAAAGCTCCGACGAGAACGCCGGCAAGGCTGAAGTCCGCGTACAGACTGCCCAGAAAAGGTGCGTTTGCGGTTACCGTCGACCGAAATCCTGCTCCCCGCGCCATCATGTATCTGCCTACACAATTCGCGTCATCGAAGGTCGGAACCCCAAGAACCCACGCAACCTTTCCGATAGTCACTCCGTACTGATGTGGAACCACACCCGGAAAGACTTCGAAATAGTAGTAGAGAACGTCGGCAGGAACGACGAACATTCGATGCCCGAGATCGGCGAGCGCCGCCGAAAAACCTACCGTCCCCGCCTGCTCGGACATAATGACGAATACCGGGAAGAGCAGAAAAACAACCGTCACTAGAAATAACGATTTGATCTTTACCTTTCCACCCCGGCGCAGATAGATGAAGAATGCGACAAGCAGAACCAGATTGCTCACTGGAGATTTCGCAATCGTCAGCCCGCTGTAAACCAATCCCAGCACCAAACTGGCTCCGAACAGTATCTTCCATTCCAGTCGGCGTGTCCGGAGGTATTCGCCCAAGGCAACAAGGATCAGGAGGGGAAATATGGTGCTCCGCACAACATAATAGGCATACACCAGAGGCGAGTTCATCAGCTTTAGCGATTCCTCACGGGCTGTCACCAAGGCATTGTAATCGCCGGGATGCACGATCAGGTCATAGAGAGGTATCGAGGAGATTTGCAAGCAATGGAGAACGATGAGCACGACCGCTGCACCCAGCAAGACGAAGAATCCTGGCCGGAGGGTGTTCACGCCTCCTTCTAAGGCCAGAGAAGCACGAAAATACCTGCACGTATCACCCTTGCCAAACCGCGTGACGACGTTGACGGCCATGGCGCCGAGCGGGACGGTAATCAGGGCACTGTCCACGGCTGCCATGTAAATCGTTCTGTAAGGCTCAGCGTGGCTGGTGAACACAAAGAACGCCGGAATGAACACAAAAGCCAGATACAGCCAATACCAGAACGCAGTAATCGTGAGAAACCGCGGGTTGAGTCCCACTGCTTGCTGCATGAGCCAGATGGACACGCAAGCCACAAGGACACTGACCAACAGAACGGTGGGAACGCTCGCCGTGGCCGCGACGAACAGTGCGGCGGCCCCGCCCGACGTCAGGGCACCGAGGACGATTGGGCTCCTCTTCAAAGGCGCTTCGAGCGCCATCGAGCTGAGGTCAAGCCGGCGCTTACTGGTGGTACGCGTCAAAATAAGAACACCCTCTCCCACGCCTCTTTCTGCAGTAAGTTGTTTCTCATATAGCCGAGCGCTTTGAGCTGATTGTCAACTTATAAGCTCCTAATCACCCCGAAGTTCGTGCCTGCTCGATGCGACTTAACTGAATGAGTATCTGAAGGATAAATACCAACCGCTGTTACCCTCAGAGGTTTGGGGCACCGGCCTGCCTTTGCCGCGGCCGCCCGTTGAGCCAGCGAGTTGATCGTCCTTGCTCTGCTGCTTCGCTCATCAACCGACGAACACCCGCCGATACCTTTCAAGGAGTGAGTACTAGTACTGACTGACCACGGTGCCCGTGCATGCAGGATCGCGCGGCACGCGTGCCAGCTAGAAAAGGTCTTTTCATGAAGCTATGCCATATTGCCAAGAGTAGTTGTCACTTGTTCTTCGTTATTGCAGCTTGTTCTTCGGCCTTCGCCGCGTCTACCGTACGCTACGCTAACCAATACTCTGGAAACGATGCCGGGGTCAAAATCAGCGCGTGTATCGGAGCGCTTCCGTCCGGCGGAGGAACATGTGATGCGCGGGCATTGGTTGGTGCCCAGTTCGCTCATGCCACCCTCTCAATCGATAAGCCCGTCACATTGCTCTTGGGCAGGGTCAACCTCACGCTGTTCGGCAACCCCGGGATTTCCCTCGGTTCGAGCGGCATCCACATTCAAGGTAGCGGGTCGAACGTGTCGCAGCTTACCCAAGGCTTCGTAGACAGCGACATCATGTCCAATGTCATTGGAGGCTATTGCCCTAGCGGGACAACCGAGGCGACGCACATCTTGAACCTGGAAGTGGATCACTTGAAATTTCAGGGCATTCCCGGCCCAGTCTCCGCCTGTCCGAACAACGGCGTGGATATTCTCGATGGCTCGACGATCTCCGTTCACAACAACGTCTTCACCGGCCTCCGTGAAGAAGGCGCGCGCGCCCTCAACAGCAGGAATGTCGTCTTCCAGCGTAACCTGGCGTACGGCATCTCGGATGGCTTCCGGTTCACCGGGGTCGTAGGCGGGCAGATGCTCAACAATACCTTGCGCGATTCGCAGTTGCCCCACTCGATGTTCCAAGGATGCTTCGCCGTCGACAGCGTGAATGGCACTGGATTCCCGAATTCGTCGTCTCTTCTGATTGCTAACAACATGACCATTAACATGGTGAACTGCCAGTCCTTTCTGTTCCACGACGGCCAGAATGTTGTGATCAGTGGAAACGTGATGCAGAACAGCGGCATGGGTATCTCACTAGGTACCTACGCCAGGCCCGACGTGATTTCAAGGATCGTCGTTCAAGGAAACACGTTTCAAGGTACGTGCGTGAATGCCTCGCAACCATCCAATACCGGAATCAACATCAACAATAATCCCGCTCCGCTCCTCGGCAGCCATATTGTCGTGACCGGGAATCAAATCAGCAACGCCAATTGTGGCCTTAAGGCGGACAACATGGCCGGCATCGTGATCAACTACGCGAGCGACGTCAGTGTAACTAAAAATACAATTGCGAATTCTTATGGAAATGGCGTCTTACTCGCCGTTGGCGTGACGGGACTGGTCCTCCAGAACAACAACATCGTTAACACCCTGCCATCGGCAGACGCTCTTTCAGCCGGCATCCGCGAACTGGCGGGCGGCTCCGCCAGCGGCACGGTATCAAACGACACGATTCAAAATGCGGCCATCGGCATGCGCTTTGACGACGCCTCCTCGCCCGGGCTCATGGTAGGGTCCATAACCACGAAGAACGTCACCATCCCGCTATACATGGCCACCAGCGCGAGTGCCGCGATTCTTCCTTAGCGGGGCCCGTGCCGTCGTGGCGCCAATCGAAGGTCGAGCCCAAAGGTAAGACCCCGCGACAGTGAGTCCGGTGAAGCGCAGCGAAGCGATCTGGCGCCGCGTGAACCAATGCCGTCTCCTGGAACCACGAAAAGCACCCGCGCTTCCCTCTCTTCACGCTCGTGGTGACGACTCGAGCGGAGTCCTAAACCAGCATCCCGCGATTGTGTTGGACATTCCCTGCCATCGAGAATCGGAGCTGGAAGTTGATAACCAATCTTTTGATTGCAATTCAAACGTCTGTTTGACACGCATTTTGTCAAAAGTGTAAAGAAGGGTTACACTTTTGCATTTGTCTGTTTCTTTCTAAGTCATTTAGAATCATAATGAGCAAGAACAGAATCTCTGCGCCGTAAGTCCTTTAAATCTCACGAAGGCTCACGAAGGCTTTCGTCAGCGCCGGAGTCGGAGATCGATCGCTTCACATGCCTTCGTTAAAGTCGGAAGGTGAAGAGAGGACCAGCTCGGGCGGAACAGGCACCACGCACCTGGGGCCCTCTCTCGTGCTCCGCCGGAAACTGAGGTTAATGAAGAAGGATACCCAAGGTGATCCCATCACCTTAAGGGCGGAGAGGAATATGATGGTCGCGGCACCCGCCAGCGCCATTGGCGCAAACATGCCGCCCCTCGTTCCTAAAGTGTGCTGCGCCAGCGCTGTAGCGCATGCCAATGAAGCTCCCAATGCCACGCCGGGCGCAATCTGCCGCCACGGCACTCCTAAGCCAAAGAGTTTGTGAGTGGTTCTCAGAGTCAAGCCGGCCAAAAGCACAAGTGCAAGTAACAAGCTTGCGGCGACTCCGGCAGGAGTGAGTGCCCGCGGCAGCAGACCCACCACGGCAGCGAGCAGGATTCCAAATAAGCCTAGTGAAAAGAACAGATTATGTGTATTGTAGGCGGTGATACTCGCGGCATCCACTGACCCTCTGAGGCAGCCGTAAGTCAGATAGAAAGGTATTCCCATCATAATGATCTGGGCGACGACCACCTCAGCTCCAAAGTCTCTTCCCACCCAAACGCGAAGAAGGACGTCTGTCAAAATGACAAGCTCCAAGCACACAAAGACGGCCAATTGAATCACGGCAACCAGAAAGTGATGAAGGCACGTTCGCACTTCCTCGCGGCGGTCTTGCACCAACATCATGCTGACTTTCGACAGCATCAAGGCGCCGACGGGCGTCGAGCTGGCGTTAACTGCTGACAAAATGCTGATTCCTAAGAGCAAACACGTGACGCTTGAAATGGGAACGAAGTGCATGGCAACCAGGGGACCGATTGCTAGTAACCCCCCTAATGCGAAATCTCCGGGAACGCGGGGTACGCCGTACCGAAGGAGTTCGCTTGCAGTGTTGCGTGATTCAGGCTGACCGGAAGTGCCGTGGCGCAGCAGGACTGCACAGACAAGCGCTGAAAACAGGATAGTTAGGAGTCCGGTGGTGCCTACAATTAGTGCCACAGAGTGTGTCTTGGCCAGTGCAATGACCACGATCAGGGGAACAAACACCATGTCGCACGTTTGCAGAGCGTTTGCCTGAATGAGGGCCAGTCGTCCGCGAAAATAGCCGTAGGCCGAGCCATGAATTGTCAGGCCCACGGCCATAAACCCCAAAGGCAGGATCAGAACCTGCAAGTGAGCGCTGCCAAAAAACCAGCCACCAAATGTGCCCCTGCCGAAATAGAGCAAAATTGCCAACAGGCTTGCTAAACCGCCGCTAAGTGCAAGCGAAATGACAAGATACCTTCGGAGTTTGCTTGGCGGGCCATCCGCGTTGTAAGCCACGTACCGGGGCAGGGCATTGCCCATGCCGAGCTGAACGGCCGGCTGCAGCCAAGCCAGTACCCGTCGCAACAGCAGGTACTCACCTAGGGCCACCACTCCGAGCAGCCGCCCCATGAGCGAGATGATAGCTAGTCCCGACACTAACACCCCAAATTCGGTGAACGCCGTTAGGCCGAAGTCGCGAAATAAGGGATGCAGGGACAGCTTGCCCCTGGCCGCATGAGTCGCACGAAGTGCTGCCTGGGCTGAACTATGCACAGATCTCCATGGCAGACTGCTCCCGCAAGTATCCCTGGTCCAGGATGTAGGACTCGCCGCAATCGGAGCACCGGCCAGACTCGCCTGCCAACTCAAGTCTTATGCCGCACTTGCACACCCAGCCTGCTTGCCTTGCCGGCACTCCCATCACGAGCGCGTAATCAGCCACGTCATGTGTGACTACCGCTCCGGCCGCAACAAAAGCGTAAGCACCGATGGTGGCGCCGCAAACCACGGTGGAGTTAGCACCCAGCGACGCCCCTTTTCGGACCAGCGTCCGGCGGTACTCGTGCTTGCGCTCAATGTGGCTGCGCGGATTGATCACGTTGGTGAAGACCATTGAAGGACCGCAGAAGACGTCATCTTCGAGCTCGACTCCGGTGTAAATCGAGACGTTGTTCTGGATCTTGACGTTGTTTCCGATCCGGCATCCCGGCGATACGACAACGTTCTGGCCCAAATTGCAGTGCTTACCCAGCTTGCTGCCAGCCATGATGTGCGAGAAGTGCCAGATGCGCGTCTTCTCACCGATGTCGCATGGCTCGTCGATAACCGCCGAAGGATGAGCAAAATACAGCGCCTTCGGTTTTGGCTGTTCCATAGTCAGCAGCCGGCCTCCGCCACGCAACGACTTTTCACAGGCGTCCAGTACGCGAAGCACGCGCAGCCCTTCGCGGCCGTCGGTTCGCGGGGACTTCCGGTCCAGCACGCATTCCAGGAAATGCCGGCACTCGGCCTCAAGCGGTTCCTGAGCGGGCAGCGGAATTACTTCCCCGTCCGCCTTTTGCGCAACGGGCATCCGGTTCAGCCAATCGATATGGTGGTGGTAAATCACAAGCTTTCTTTCGGATTGCGTGTCATCAAAGACGGCCATGGCCCGGTCGCCGACCACCACCAGCTTCTGCTCCTTGAACGGATGCAGCCAGCTTACGAAAATGTGGGCCGCAGCGCCGCTTGCGAACTGAAAATGCGTCGTTGTCACGTCGACCACCGACGGCGTAAGGTGGCTGCTGCCATGCGCAGCGACGTTTTCCGGGAGCTCGCCCAAAAGGGCGAGAATGGCTGAAACATCATGCGGGGCGAAGCTCCAAAGGATGTTCTCCTCCGTCCTCAACTTCCCTAGATTCAGTCTGTTGGAGCAAACGTACTGAATCTTGCCGAGCTCGCCGCCAGTGACGAGCCGCTTGAGTTCGAGGATGGCAGGGTGATACTGAAGCAGGTGTCCTACCATAAGGATGCGCTTGAAATGGGAGGCCAGCTCGATCAGCTCCTGGGCCTGATCCACCGACAAGGCGAGTGGTTTTTCAACAAAGACGTCCTTGCCAGCAAGTAGCGCTCTTCTGGCAAGCTCGAAGTGCATCACGGCCGGAGCCGCGATGGCGATGGCCTTCAAGTCGAGCGAATCCAGCAGCTTGTCGAATTCTGAAACCGCCTCGACGCCGTATTTCACCCCTAGTTCCTGAGCTCGTTCCGTATCGGAATCGCAGACAGCGCGAAGGGCTCCAAGTTGATGGAAATTGCGGACGAGGTTCTTGCCCCAATACCCGCAACCGGCAACTCCTACGGACGGCACTAGGCTAGACATTCTGAGAATCTCCTCTCGTTTGCGCTTTCGGCGTCGCTATAGAACTCAGTAATGGCGTTCACAACGGCGACCTGCTGCTCGCTAGCCAGGCTGGGATCGATTGGCAGGGAAAGGACTTCCCGGCTCGCGGACTCAGATTCCAGAAACTGACCGCCCTTATAGCCCAAGAAGCCGAAGGCAGGCTGCAGGTGGAGCGGAACCGGGTAGTAGATCTCGGTGGGGACCCCACGCTGCAGCAGAAACTCCCGAAGGCCGTCACGGTTTGTAACTCGAATCGTGAACTGGTTGTAGACGTGGAAACAGTTTTGAGGGCAGGTTGGAAGTTGAATGGCATCAGTTAGTTGGGCTTCCCCCAAAAGCTGGCAATATCGCTCGGCGTTGTCGCGGCGCGCTCGAGTCCAATGATCGAGGTGAGGCAGCTTCGCCCTCAGTATGGCCGCCTGCAGGGCATCCAGGCGGCTGTTGATTCCAACCACGTCATAGTGGTATTTGCGTTTGCCGCCATGCACGCGCAGGATGCGAAGGCGCTCGGCCAATGCCGGGTCACTGGTGGTAATCATGCCGCCGTCTCCAGCTCCCCCCAGATTCTTGGACGGGAAGAAGCTGAGGCAACCCGTGGCACCGATGCTGCCCGCAGGTCGGTCTTTATAACGTGCTCCGAGCGCTTGGGCCGCATCCTCCACCACGGGCACGTGGTGACGGTCCGCGATTTCCATAATGGGATCGAGATTCGCTGATAAGCCAAACAAATGAATCGGGATGATTGCGCGAGTCCGGTCCGTCATGGCGGTTTCGACGAGCGTAGGGTCCATGTTGAACGTCGCAGGGTCGATGTCAACGAACACTGGGCGCGCGCCCAGCCGGACGATCGCACCGACCGTCGCTACGAAGGTGAACGGCGTGGTGACCACCTCGTCTCCCGGCCCGATCCCTAGAGCCATGAGTGAGAGCAGCAGGGCATCGGAACCGGAGGCGCATCCGATTGCAAATGGCACCTCGACCAGAGCGGCGACTGCGTCCTCGAGTGCCTTCACCTCCGAGCCGAGGATAAAGCCCTGTGTTTCAAGAACACGATTGACTCCGTCGAGGACGTCTTGGCGAATTTCAGCGTATTGCGCACGTAAGTTAAGAAATGGAAATGGCTTGGCTCCATTATTTTGAGGCTTGGGATGATTTCCGCCGGCAGAAGTGCTCGGGGACACTATTGGCATTTGAGCTGTGGACAACGCAGCCTCCGAAATTCGTATTTGTGAAGGTGGCTCTATGAAGTACTGCTCAGCAGTCGCTGTCTGGGTACCTCGGCCGTCGCCAGGGCAGCGCACACGGCGAACCACAAGGCATTCGCGGGCATGTGAAGGTTGAAGTCAAAGAGGCTGTGGAACAGTAACCCACAGCAGCCAATGGCCGCGCCGAGTTGAATCCAGCCGTAGGCGTGCCTCAGCCGCTCGCGGAGGTTTTGAAAGGCCAGCCGAAACCATAGGAGCATCGCCGTCAGAACGAGTGCTCCGCCTGCGATCCCGGTCTCGGCGAGCATCTCGACATAGTCGTTATGAGCGTGGTCCCAGACGTCATCCCCTGGCAGGCTTTGATACCTCGGAAATGCGTATTCGAAAGATCCTAAACCAGTTCCGAGCCCCTTGTGGTCCCGGAACATGCGCAGGGAATCCAACCATGTCTGCCGCCGATACGCGAAGCTCACATCCGAAGCCTGCGAGGGCTCGAAAACCGTCGCCAAGTGCTGAGCGATGTCGTCATTGTCCATCCACAGGAAGGCTGCAAACGCCACCGCGAGAGCCGCTGTCAGCCAGATGGCTGGCCGCATCGCGTGAGCCCGATGGTCCGTTCGAAGCACAATGCCAATCAGTACTACTGCCTCCAGAAGGAGCGCGACCATTCCGCCGCGGGAGCCAGAGAGCAGGACCGACGCCACGGCGAACAGGACCCCAAAGGCTAGCAAACCTCCCGACCGATTCTGACGGTAGCGCGACAGCGAGTAGCACGCCGAGATGGGGATGAGCATCTCCATCAACCCTGCGTAGTGGTTGTGGTTGAGGTACGGACCGAAGATCCAGCTTCGCCAGCGCGGCGTGATCACCCAGTAGAGCTTCTCCGGGCTGGAAAAGTATTGAATCACGGCGAAAAGAGCAACCACGAAGGAATATCCGACAGTGGCTGATCCGAAGCGCCGCCAAAACTTCGCGTCCTTGTTTCGAGAGAGCTGAAGCGCCAAGAAGAAAGCGATGAGGATGGCTGCGAGCTCGATGATGGAGTTGCGAGTGGATTCCAAATCGGCAGTGCGATCGGTCAGGAACTGAAAGCTGCCCAGAACCAGAAACAGCAACCCGGGAGCGTAAAACGGAGACCATACCAGGACGATGGGATCTCGCCGCAACCACGTCACGGCCCAGAGTCCCAGCGCAAACGCGATGAGGACAACCACCGCCGCCCAGCCCCAGCGTTCGGCGGCGCCGAACACTAATGGAGCGCCGAACAACGCTATAGCCAGCACACCACGAGCACCTCCAAGCAATCGTAGTTCATCCCGTGGCAGTGCGATGCGTGCATCGGCCTCCGCAATCTCAAACGCCACGGTTGCCATAGTCTTGATCCGGACAAGCGGTTTGCAACGATCGGCTTAGCCGGAAGCCTTCAAAGAGACTTCGTCGACCCACAGCGTGCCTGATATCTGCGCCGGGAAGCCGAGGCACCGAGGGCGCCAAACAGCGACCTGCACGAATCGCGTCTCAGGCCCGGTCGAAAACCTGACCTGAATCTCGTGCCAGGCGGTAGTGCCCAAAGTCTGGCCGGTAGAAACGTCAAGAGCAGCCGGTTGTGCGAGATCAACAACCCGCAGGCGCGGTCCGCTGCCCGACGTCAAGGCATCTGACCGAACAGAAGCTGCCAGTTCGTAGGCCTGATTCGGCTCGACAGCAACGTCTTGATAGACAGGTTCGAAATCGCGATTGCTGGGTGCCGTAAAGTCCATCCGAAGGCACCTGCGCCCTTGGTGGGCCGCGGGGTCAGCAAAGTCTAGCGTCAGGTATGGCACATCGCCGTAGCGCCAGTCGAAGCCGGCATTGAGGGGTTTGCGCTCGAAACTCCCGTTGAATATCAACTGGGTCGGATCGCTGGCGTCGTGCCCCGGGATGACGGCCGCTCGTTCGAGGTCCTGCCAGGCGCGGAAAGCCATCGAGTATTCCTTGTCCTGCATCAGCCCATCTAGATAAGGCTCCGCTAAGGAGAATGGAAAGGCTTGATGGCCCGTCAAAGAACGGTCCCAAGCGCTCCGGGCAGCCTCCAACTGCCTGCTCGTCACCAGAAACGCGGCATAGCTCAGTTCCAAGACCGGTTCGCCGCCTGGCGGCAGCACCGCGGCCTCCACGGTTCGAGGTCCAATTCCCTCGCGCAGGCAAAGCTCGTAAACAGCCTGGGAATAGGCCGGACCGAGCTCAAGGACTCTTCTAAGCTGGGGCAGTGCCTCAGCAGCTTCGCCACTGTTCAGATCGTAGTTGGCGGCCAGCCAATGCACCCGTGGGCTCATCGGATCGAGATATTGAGCGCGGCTGAGGGCAAATCGAGCTGTTGAGCCGTCACGAACAGACTCCGAGGCCAGTGCCAGATCCTCCCAGTAAATCGGCCTCTTGGGCGCCAGCCTTGTTGCCTGCCAGAACTCCGCGAGCGCCGCTTGGGGGTCCGACTCCTCGAAGTCATAAAGCCTGGCCTGCCCCAGCCGATCATAGACTTCCGGATCTCTGGGGTCAGCCGCCCGTGCGCGTCGAAGAGCCGGCAAGTCTCCCATACGCAGCCAGACTGACGCGAAACCGATCCTCGCCGCTTCCATCCCGAGCGGCGCTGCTAAACCGGCGACAACCAGAACTAGCACCGCCCTGCGCCAAGGTCTGCCGAGCGAGAAACGAAACGCACAAGGCGTGTAGAGTCGGTTCCAAATCTGAACTAGCATGTCTGGTCGTTTCCCCGTGCCGCCGCTACCACGAATGCCCCGTGCAAGCGTGTAACAGAGGCTCCCTGGCGTGTAACACGGATCGCCTATGTGAAGTAGCACCCCCCGGGACTCGCAGCGCTCCACAGACAGCCTAACGCGATTTCGCGTCGGCCCGGCAGGGCTCTTTCGAACGATATCAAGCGAGGAGCAAACTCCTGGGTACCGGGTATGGTTGCGAGCGGACCCGGAGGCGGAGGCAACAACCTACCCGTGACCGTTGGACGACGGGTTCTTCCGATTCCCATTCCCGTTCCCATTCTCGGGCAGGTAGTAGTATGAGTCGTAATGCCCGTATTTATCTTGACGAGCATCAACTTTGTTCATCACCAGACCCAGGATTCTTCCACCAGCGGTTCTGAGCGTCCGATGCGAGCGCAGGAGAGCGCCTCGCCCTGTAACGCCCCATTGCACGACCAGCACGACACCGTCGGCCAAGGTCGAAAGCAATGTGGCGTCCGTGAACAATAGCGCCGGGGGCGAGTCCAGAATAACGTAATCGAAGGTATCGCGGGCTTGTTGCAGGACCTTTGCCATGGTCTCTGATGACAGCAACTCCGCGGGGTTCGGCGGGATGGGCCCAGTCGGAAGGATCCACACGTTACTTCCAGGCTCAGTCGGCTGCGTAGCTGTATCCAGGTCGCAAACGCCAGTCAGGACTCCCGTCAAGCCCTCCGACTTGGGCGCAAGGTGCAGCGCTTCCGATACTCCAGGCTTTCTAAGGTCGCTGTCCACAATCAACACTCTTCCCCCCCGTTGCGCGAGCACGGCGCCGAGATTGACGGACGTGCACGTCTTACCTTCACCGGGTTGGGCGCTGGTGACCAGGAGCACTTGAGGCGGCCTCGGAGCCGTGGAGAACAGAATGGCGGTGCGCAGGGCCCGGTACGATTCCGCCTGATGCGAGATCGGGTTTTGGAGCACCGAGAGCGCGGCCGATCCGTTGGTTGAACTCCCGTTACGCCAGCGGAGCAGGTCAACTGACCGCTTAACGTGCATTGCCGGGATGCTGGCTAGCGACGGCACCCCGATCAGCCGCTCGGCGTCCTCCGCCGTCTTCACGGATGAGTCGAGGCTCTCCTGCACGAAAGCGAGCGAGATGCCGAGAAGCAAACCGGACGCAAGGCCCAAGAGAATGCTTCGCACCTTTCTTGGACGCACCGGCAAGGCGGGCGCGAGGGCACTATCGACAATGTGGACGTTCGTGGCTCGAAGCCCGGCGGAAACGGTCGCGTCCTTAAGGCGCTGCAGCAAACTGTCGTAGAGCTGCTGGTTGCTTTCAGCCTCCCGTTTGAGCAGGTTTTGCTGTATCAGCAACTCGTTGAGTTTGCCGATCTCGTTTTTCTGCTGCGCCTCGGCGGTCGCCAGCAGCTTTTCGCGCCCCGCTGCCGCTTCATACTCGTTCTGAATCTGGGCCACGGTGCGCTGGCGTTCCGCGTCGATCAGTGACTGCATCTCGTTCACTTCATCCCGAAGCCGGACGACCTTAGGGAAGTTCGGGCCATACTGCCCGAGAGCGTCAACGTATTGAGCTTTGAGGTCTGCGTCCTTCTCTTCCAGTTTCTGCAGAAGATAATTCTGGGCGACAAAGGCCACTTGTTTCTCGTCCGACTTCATGAGGTTATACAAGGATTCCTTCTGGGCGAGATCGCTTTCAGCAACTGTCAAATCGCGGTCCAAATCAGCCAACTTTGCCTCAGCAACGTTCTGCTTGTCGTCGATATTCACAATGGCGTTGCGCCGTTCGTAGTCCACCAAAGCCTTCTGCGAACGCTCCACCTTCGCTTTGAGTTCATCGAGTTGCTGCTCCATCCACCCGCTGGCCTGACGGGTGGCGTCGTATTTTTCATGGAAGCTGTGTTCCACATAATTGTTCACCAGCGCGTTGACCGCCCGTGCGGCCAAGTCAGGGCTGGTGCTCTCGAAGCTCGTCTCGATGATGCGACTCTCGGGCACGAGAGTCACGCCGAGGCGGCTTTGGAACTCGTTCAGCAGCTTTCCTCGCTCGAGGCGTGATGCCCGCTCACCAGGTCGCGCGCTGGCAGGCTGAGGGAAGAATTCGGGATTATCCGCGAGGTCCAGTTGGGCAATGGTTTCGAGCGCCAGGCTGTCGCTCTCCAGCACCCGAACCTGTGTCTTCAGGAACGTGTCATCCGAGTTGGGGAGGCCGCGGTAAGTATCTTGCAAAGACTCAATCTGTGGCGTCTCATTATCGATCTCAATTTGCGCCGTGGCACGGTAAACCGGCTTGATTTTGAATGCATAAACGGTTGCGAGCGTCACTGCAACGAACGCCGTGGTAAGAATGGTCCAGCGATACCTCAAGGGTATCTCAAGGTTTCTTCGGAGGTCGGAACGCGTGGAATCGAAACGCTCCCCATCGACTACGCTCGCAAGCTCGGCATCGTACTTGGCCAAGGAGGTTGGCCGCGATCGGGAGTCCAGGTTGTGGTCCAGATTCATTCGGCAGGCTCAGTTCGGAGTTAATTCAGTTCGGAGGTCAGTTCGGAGTTACTTTAGAGAACTATCAACGGTCAGGTCTCAGCTAGCTTTCAGCCATTCGATTTGCTCCAGCTCCCCTTTGCTGAGGGCTGATTGCCGACAGCTGACAGCTTTCCAACTCCGACGAGTAACTCCGAACTACGGCACTCGATATGCCAGCAAGGCCGCGGCTTCCGCTGCGGCTTCGCCGGCCCGGTGCAAGGCTCGCTTGGTGTCGCTGTCGGGAATAAAAAGAATGTCGTTGGCAATCAGCTTTTGGTCAGGAGCGTGTCCTTGGAGAATTTTCTGGACGTTCACGGGTATCTCGCGATCGTCGCCCGGTGCGCCCGGATCCTTGCGGATGATGACAGCCTTCTTGCCGATCGCCGTGGACTTCAAATCTTGAGCCAGGGCCACGGCCTTCAGAACCGTCATCTGTCTGCTGTCACTGTGAAGTGTGAAACCACCCGCCTTGTTGACAGCGCCCACCACGTAGACAACACCTGCTCGCTGCGCGGTGACGCGGTCGCCGGGGTAAAGAGTGAGGTTGAGCGTCGGGTCGCCGTCCTCGATCAGGCGCTTCAAGTCAACTGTAACGGAGTCTCCGCCGGAGGGGCCAAGGTGGCCCGCGTTCGGAGGAGACGCCGGGCCGGCTGCCATAATACGCTTTGCGATCACGCCGCGTGTGATGATGGCCGTGTCGCCGGCATCATCCGCTAGCCCTTCCGCCTGGGAGATCGCATCGAGAAGCGTGATCGTAGAAAACATAGGATAGATCTGAGGTTTCTTGACGGCGCCGGCGATGGTGACGGCGTGGACGCGCGAAGATTTCACGCTAATTGTCACGCGCGGGTGGCTTACCATCCCCGAGCTCCGCAGGTTGTTTGAGATCGCATCGCTCAATTGCTCGAGCGTAAGTCCGTCCGCGCGTATCGAGCTAGAAATCAGCGGCAACATGAGGCAACCGTCAGCACCAACCCGGTAGACGCCCGAAGCCTCCGGCACGTCCAGGACCTGAACGTCCAGTTCGTCGTCCGGGCTGATCACATAATCCCGGTCGGCATTCAGCGGCGTGCCGGCGACGGCCGAGCCTGGCGCTGCCGGCGGCGGTGAGCCAGTCCCTTGAGCCCGCAGCAGAGCCCCAAGACTCAAGCAGAGGCAAAAACTCAAGGCGACCTGAGTTGGCTTCGTCGCCGTTGCCGCGATTGTGTTCTTCATTGAAAGTGCAACCGTTTCTCGCGGTTTGGAGTGCAGCTTGCTGCCGCTCTCGCCAGGCCAGCTTGCCGGCCGTCCTTTGTACGCCGGAGGGGATAGCGGCCGCGAGCAAGCTCGCGGAACGAAAGCGGCAGCAAGCTGCCGCACTCCAAACTCCGAATCTCACGCGCTCGCAGGGACGATGCGAAAGCCTGGCTGCTTCCAGCCATTTCTCATCCGGTCGGGTTGAACCAAGATACGTTCTAGCGCGCTCCCGTCAACCTCGACGGCAATAGACTTCTCAAGGAGCTCGACAGAGAGCACGAGCCGGCAGGAATTTTTCTTGCGGACGACGATACCCTCGAGGTCCGCAAGGGGCCCCGACGTGACCCGAACTCTGTCGCCACAGTTCAGGAAGGCGCAGGGCTCCACTGGTAATCGGGCTTCCACCGCACGTCGCACCGCCTCGACCTCTGTGTCGGCAATCGACGCCGGCTGGCCTCCTGACGACACCAGAGAGTGCACGCCAGGTGTTGTCAGAATATCAAGACGGCGCTCAAGGTCGCCCCTCAGGAAAACATAGCCGGGAAACAACGGAAGCGAAATCCTGGCGATTCGGTCGTTCCACCGGCGCGCTGCCAGGTACAAAGGAAGGAAAATCTCAAACTCCTTGCCGGCTAGCCCGTGGGCCACCGTCTTCTCGTGCTGGTGCCGCGTATACACTGCGTACCATGGTGTGGAAACCCCGGCCGCCGTCTCATCGTTTTTGACTCGCATAAAGCTCCGCCCTGTGACTCACAGTCTGAGCTTCGTCTGTGAGCCCTACGTCGGGGGGTGAAAGATGCGCTCCAGAGCCGGAAAACAGCCATTGCGTGGCTGGCGCAAAGCGACGAGCAGGCCGCGTGGCCGAGGAAACTACTGCTCTTCCTCGCTCTCCGTGTCGGGTGGGTCGGTCACCCCAAGATCGGGCTGCAGAAACCTTCCGGATTCCGGAAACGTCACTGCGACCTCATGCTGCGACTGCGATCGCAGCACCGTGCCTTCAAACCGGACCTTGTTAGACGCACGTCGAGAACTCGGCAATTCAATCTCGATCACGACACGCGAGCCGGCACAGATCGACTCGTCAACGAGAACGCGGGCACCGTTGGATCCGATATCGACCAGCTTTCCCTTGGTGACTGACATCTGTGCGTCGAAGTCCTGGGTGTGAACTACCACCGGACACTCAATCCTGTACCTTCCCCGGGCACGCCGGTCTTCAGTCATGAATTCACTCACGCGCCGCTTCCATCAGGTCCAGAGGGCATTTTTTCAGGTCAGGTTCTGCTCCACAATCCGACGAACGGTGGAATTTGGCCGTTATGATGAGTGAGCTGAAACCGCCCAAGCCTCGTCCTACCGGATTAGTCCGGAAATCATCGGAGTTAATGCGACTTTCAGACTAGTTCATTCCCCCCAAAGGGCGACACTGTAGACGGGAAGGAGGGGCTCAGGGCGCGCAGTAGGGCGCACCGGGACTAGGCCACTCGTCTGGGCTGCTTGAACCTGGGTAAGGAAAAGGCTACTGGGTGCAAGCCGCGGCGCGCAGGTTGGATTCAATCAGAGGAGAGACTGAGGCAGAAGAGTCTTCGGCCTCGGGCACGGCAGAAGGGAAGCCTGGCAGCCTCGGGCGGCCGTTCTTCCGGCCCTTCCCAAAATAATAAAGAGCCGCCTCCACCCGTCCCGTGACTTGGATCTTCCTGTAAAGGGAGGCAACGTGAGAGCGAATCGTGTTTTCGCAAACAGACAGAAGCGCGGCAATTTCCTTATTGCGATAACCTTCGGCGAGCAGCGCCAGGATTTCCTGCTCCCGCCTGCTGAGAACCGGCTGATCGCCTTCGGCGTTCGCTTCGTGCTGCAGGAACTTTCCGATGATGCGAGAGGCGAGCCCGTGGCCGATCCACATCTCGCCCCTTGCTATGCCCTTCAGGGCCCGCTCGAACACTTCCGGGGGGCAGTCTTTCGAAACAAATCCTCGCGCGCCCTGCCGGATCGCCTGCAACTGATAATCCTCGTCGGGGTTGTCGGCCAGCATTAGAACCCTCGCTTGAGGAAGCACGGCTCGCAGGTGGGAAAGGATTTCAAGATCAGTCCAAGGATCAAGCGTATCCACGACCATCACGTCCAAAGCTGAGTTCCTCAGTGCCTCGGACACTTCAAAAGGATCGTTGAGATCGAGCACCGCGGACACGCCTTCGAGTCCGGACAAAAGAGCACAAAGCCCTTTCCGGATCAGCGCCTTGGGACTCGTCACGCCGACGTTCATAGATCCTTGCCGCATCCCCCCGTGCTTAAAACGCCAGCGGGTTCTGAGGGTAGCTCTCTTTGGTTTCCAGTTGTGCGCCTGAGCGCGGGGAAGCTTCAGCACCGCGCGCGCTCAAGTATAATAGCCTAACAAAATGGCGTTCCTTCACCCAATCGGGTAAGCTCCGAGTAACGCACGCGATTTCACTGTAGTGCTTGAGCGCCTTCGACCGCCCTTGATTGCCCGCTTGCCTCTAGTCAACCAAAAGCAGGCACCAACGGATTTCGGGCTGACGCAGATCACGACAAAGGTCACCTCCGCATGCCAGATACCATTTCAGTTCATTCGCCTAATTGATTGAGATCAGACGTGTCTCTGTATTGTCGTCAACCTTCCGAGGTCGGCTTTCGGGTGCAAATTTACGCACTTAATGAAAGAACGACTGGATATGATCAGCGCTTTTGGGCTGGCGAGGCAACTCAATAGGCCGGGTGTGCGTAACCAAAATGCCGTGGAAAACACCACCCGAGCACCAAACTTTCAAGGGAGCCGAACAGCGGCCGCTTTTCGCGAAGACCGAACGATCAGAAAGCGGCCACCGTCTGAGCTGTGGATAGCCCTTTTTCAAGAGTTTGTGACCTTTGCCGCGCACACGCAACTGTGCCTTGAAAGCAACACGTCGTCCTCACTATTCAACCCCAAGGACTTCGGCCGACCGCGGTCCCTGCAGGGGCATTAAGCCCAGGATCGCCAAGTCCCGCGTTGTGCGGAAGCTGGACCAAAAGCGTGCCGCCTCCTCCACCGACAGTGGGACGAGTTGGGGTTTAAGCACTCTCACGCGCAACCGGCTCATCGCGACGCGCAAGCGGCCCACGCCCAGCGGTCCGCGCCGCAGATAAGCTTGCTGAAAGCCCTGGGCCGTCGGGGCGGGGGTGTCGGGGAACTCGTTGCGCAAGGCGCGCTCGGCGACGATGGCGATACGGCCATTGATGGTGGAACCAGAAAACGGAGGTTGGTAGCTGCATTGGAACTTCAGATAATCCGCGAGCGTCGACTTCGTCAGGTCACCTTGGAGCACGTCGCCGGTATAATGAAGACTCTCCCACCGGCGCACAAAACGCAGCAGAGCGTAAGCGCAACTGAGCAGCGTGGTGTCCGCCAGGCGACGGACGTACTGGCGGTCGAGGAAACGATGACCCACAACGCCCGCAATGGTCGGCTCTTGGGGTCATGCCGATCGGCAACTGAGCTCACGCTGCCAACCCTTCCGGCCTGCGGGAAGGGCGCGATGCGTCGCTTCGCACCAACCCGTGCCGTAGCCTACGCCGCAATCGGTTTCGGGCGCGCAGGAGGCGCGACTTGACGGCTGCCACAGACAGGCCCAGCGCTGCCGCCGTTTCTCGAACCGAGAGCTCGGCTATGTTCCGGAGAACAAAAGCGTCGCTCAACCGTCCGCTGATGCCGCCGAGCGCTCGGGAAAGCGCCTCGCGCAACTCGACTCGCGCATAACGAGTCTCCGGATCCGACAGCTTGCCACTGGCAACGATCGCATCGATCGGCGGCCAAGTGTCGTCGAGGGCCACTTGTCTCAGCCCCTGCCGTTTGTTCCGGCGCAGCTTCATGAGCGCTTCGTTCATGGTGATTCGCACCAACCAAGTGTAAAACAGCGACTCTCCGTGAAATCGCGTCAGGTTGCAATAGGCCTTCAACAAAGCCTCCTGCAACGCGTCTTCGGCGTCCTCATGGTTTCCGGTGATTCTCAGCGCCAGATTGTAGACGTTGCGGTGATACTGGTTGACCAAAGCGGCGAAGGCCTCATGGCTTCCATGCTGAGCCGCTGCGACCAAAGCTCCTTCATTCGGCAAGTGTGTGGCCACCTTTCTGCCTCCCGAGACTCATCAGGTTTCCAACACGTCAAGTCTGGAATCCCGCTCAGCACCTTTCAATCGGTTGGAGTATGTAGCCCGCCTGCAAAGTTTCCGTACGGCGAGTGCGGGTCTCCGGTAGACACTCGGATGCAATGCTGGCAGTTAGCCGGTTGACTGTAAGATTTACCCGTGGTTGTCGGTTAGGGAGTTCTTTTCAACTCTCAGACAGGGCTCAACTTAGCTGAAAATGGACGAATTGGCACGCCGCCTGCACACTGTCGAAGCGGGAGGACTTTGTGCAAAGCTTTTCGCAAGAAATCTTCAACCTTTACGTTCCGTCGTCAGGATTGATCTCAGGCTTGCGTGTCTCCGATAGACGAGTGGGTGACGTGAGGATCGTTGACCTTAGTGGATCTTTTAGCCGCGGGTTTGGTCTTCAGTTCTTCGACGAGCGAGTTCGGCATCTGGTCCAGGAAGGCGCAAGGAATCTCGCTATCGATCTGGAGCACGTGTCGGAGATTGACAGCTCAGGCTTCGGCGCATTGGCCGTTGCCCACAACTGGGTCGAACAGGCCGGAGGGCAAATCAAGTTGTTTGCTGCTTCAGAGCGGGTCAAACACACACTCATCCGTCTACACTTCGACAAGGTCTTCGAGATCGTTGACGATCAAGACGCGGTGCTACGAGCCTTTGGCGCTCCGGCGAGCGAACAGCCGGAGTCGCTCGCGGAAGGTTGAACCGGCCGTAGAAATCGAGGCGGAATCATGGTCAAACCTACTGAGTTTTGGAGGTCATTATGCCACTATACTGCCGGACGATAGTTTCGGCTTTCCTGCTTGCGGTGTTTGTGCTTAGTTTGTCGGCGTGCAGCTCGCGTTCACGGGCGCAGAACCAAGCGACCCAAGACGAACAGACGCGAGAGAGAGTTGCCGATGCGACGGAGAAGGCCAAGCAAGAATCGCAGAAAGCCGCCCAACAGGTTGACGCGGCTGCGCAAGAAGCAGAACACGAAGCCAAGGTGGCAGCCGAAGGTGTAAAGGAAGGGTGGAATCGCGACCAGGGTAGAAAAGTCGATCTGAATGCAGCCACAGAAACGCAGCTACGTCGACTCCCCGGATTGAGTGACAGCGAAGTGCGGCGAATGTTGAACGGACGTCCTTACAAAACCAAGGAAGAATTAGTGACAAGGGGCATCTTGTCGCAGGAAGAATACAACCAGATTCAGGATCAGCTGACCGTCCAGGGACCTGCAGCACGGGAGAAGTGACGCGGCCGGAAGTCTTGGTCCTCCGGCAGGAAGATGTGACTTGGCCGGCAGCCGCTTCCTTTAGGAAGGCGGAAGTCCACCGTCGCGCTCGTGTGGAGCGCGAGAAAGCGGTGGCCCATCCCTGAGGCGATGCGCCCGTCATTCGGCCGCCTTCTTGCCATTCGTCTTCACTGGGAGTTTCACGCCTTGCTCGACCCTCGCCTCGCGACAGCTCGCCGCACTTTGGGTTTGGTTGCGTCAGTGGGCGAAGCTTCCGACGTCTGGTATTGGTTCGGGGTCTCGACCCACACGGTGAGAATCCAGTCGTTCACTTGGTTCAATACCTGCTCCTTCGTAAGGCCATACCGCTCCTGCAGACGCCCAATAAACTTGTCCTTGCTGCCGTCGATGAATGTCAAGTCGTCATCTGTAAGGTTGCCCCACCTCTGTTTCACAGTCCCTTTCACCTGTTTCCACTTGCCTTCGAACTGATCCCAGTTCATCTCGATGCTCCTTGCTCCGGAATATGCGCGGTACCGCGCAGCGTCCCAAGCACCTTGGGAAGACTGAGCCCACCGGCGCAGGTGCACTTACCCATCAGTAGAATGGAAAGGAGCTACCCGTCCATCAGGTCAAATACGGAGTACTCGGTCGCAACAACCTGACAAGCTCGGCACCGACGTCATGAAAGGTGAAGCAGCGCTCAAGCTAGAAAGCGAGGGCTGAGACTTGCTCGAAATGGTCGGCTGCGTGCTCGCGAAGTGGAATGAGTACGCTCGGGAGGGACGTAGGTGCAAAACAGCTTCGACGGCCATATCTTTCAACTTCACAAGCCTAAGGCGTGTTCGACCGCAAGAAATGTTACGGTAATTTTTACGCTTTGCGGTTTAATCCTGAGTGGGTCCGGTTGTCATCGACGGCAGGCAGCACCGGTAGCTGACGGTGCTCAGGTTTTCCGGACTCGCTGCTCGGCATGCCACGCGACCGGCAGTCAAACGCGAGCGCCCTTGCTGGAGTCTCTCCGCGAAATGTCAGACAAATCGATTCTGATGGCCCTGCAGTCGGGCGAGATGAAGACACAAGGGGCGAAGCTCAGCCACGCCGAGCGTGTCGCCGTCGCCAACTATCTTGCCGACCCGAGGACTTCCTCCATGTCCAAAGGGTTTTGCCGCGCAAATGTGGACCCGCCCTTGGACAGTCCCGCGTGGCAGGGGTGGGGAGTTGTTCCGGGAAACACACGCTTTCAACCAGCGGCGACGGCCGGCCTCGTTCGCAGCAACGTCGCGAAACTCAAGCTGAAGTGGGCTTTTGGATTCCCAGGAGCCTCGGCCACTTACGGTCAGCCAACAGTCTTCGCCGGCAGGCTCTATGCCGGAAGCGAGGACGGCACCGTCTATTCGCTGGACGCGGACGCTGGGTGCATCTATTGGACCTACCAGGCGTCCGACACAGTCAAAACCGCCGTATCGGTGTCGAGCGATGGTCGCTTAGCCTACTTCGGAGACACAGAAGGAAATGTCTATGCGGTCGCGACGTCCAACGGCAGCCTGGTTTGGAAGCTGCGGCCTGAGTCACATCCCGCCGCACGCATCACGGGATCACCGATGCTGTTTGGCAATCGTCTCTATGTTCCTATATCGTCCGGAGAGGAGGGTGCGGCTGAAGATCCCAAATACCAGTGTTGCAGCTTTCGAGGAAGTCTGGTTGCACTGGATGCGGAATCCGGCAAGCAGATTTGGAAGACTTACATGATTCGAAACACTGCTGCGCCGACGCGCAAGAATGCCTTGGGTGTCCAAATGTGGGGACCCTCAGGTGCGCCGATATGGTCCTCGCCCACCGTTGACAGCCGGCGCCATGTCATTTATGTGGCTACGGGAAACAACTACTCGGACCCTCCAACCGCGAGTTCCGACGCTGTAATCGCCCTCTCGGCCGATTCCGGCAGAGTCCTTTGGTCAAAGCAATTGACCGGGAACGATCTCTGGAACATTGCCTGCGTCGCCGACACCAAAGCCAACTGCCCAAGCAAGCCGGGGCACGATTTCGATTTCGGAGCGCCGCCGATTCTACAGGCGGTCGCGGGCCGCGATGTTCTACTAGCCGCCCAGAAGTCCGGAGTGATTTATGCCCTTAGTCCTGCAGACGGCTCCGTGGTCTGGAAAAAGCGCGTCGCAAACGGCGGCCCTTTGGGAGGCATTGAGTGGGGCGGAGCCGTTAGCCAGCGTCGTGCCTATTTTCCCTTGTCGGACTGGAACGATGCCGATGCGACGGTCGGCGGCGGATTGGTGGCGTTGGATTTGTTGACAGGAGCACGTGTGTGGTACGTCGCGCCGGCGAGGCCCTCCTGCATTGGTAAGTTTGGGTGCAGTGCAGCCCAAATGGCGCCGCCCACGGCAATACCGGGCGTGGTTTTCTCAGGCTCCCTGGACGGCCACCTGCGCGCTTACGATGCGCGGAACGGCACCGTGATTTGGGATTTTGACGCCGTACGCGACTTCAACACCGTCAACGGGGTCAAAGCTCACGGAGGCGCCTTCAACAACGGGGGTGAGGCCGTCGTGAATGGGATGGTGTACGCACACGCGGGTTACACCAACGAACTTGACGGTAATCTGCTCCTTGCCTTTGCCCCCGACGGCCGGTGAGGTGAAAGCTTATTGTGCAAGGGCGACGGGTAGCCGGCGTCTGCGCCGTCTCTCAACCTGGAGAACGAGAGTGGCAGATGGCAATCGTACTCAGTAACTGGCAGGCACTGGTTTTATCGACCGCCATCATCGCTGGCGCCATCATCGCCGGACTCGTGGCGCACCGTCTCGCATTTGCGATCCTATCCCGGCCGGGCCGAACATTGAGCATCATCGATGCTTCGCTCGTGCGGCACAGTCGAAAGCCAGCACGGCTGGTTCTGCCGCTTGTGGCAGTGATCCTAGCCGAGCGGCTTCTTCCGGTCAACCCGATTCTCAAGGATGGGCTGGCTCACGCGGTTGGGCTGGCGCTGATCGGCTCTGTAGCTTGGCTGCTCGTTGTAATGATCGATGTAGGCGAAGACCTCATTGTTGACCGCTACCGGCTAGACGTCGAAGACAACCTGGCGGCGCGTCGTGTCCAGACCCAAGTGCAGGTGCTCCGGCGAATTGCCGTGGCTGTTCTTGGCATCGTGACCCTCTCGCTGATGTTGATGACCTTTCCCGCCATCCGTCAGATTGGCACCGGCCTGCTGGCGTCGGCTGGCCTGGCTGGCCTGGTGTTCGGTATGGCCATGAAATCCACGTTAGCCAGCTTGATTGCGGGCATACAAATTGCGCTTACTCAGCCTATTCGTATTGAGGACGCCGTGGTTGTGGAAGGCGAGTGGGGTTGGATCGAGGAGATCACAACCACGTACGTCGTGGTCCGGATCTGGGATCTGCGGCGGCTCGTGGTCCCACTTTCGTACTTTGCTGAGAAGCCCTTCGAGAATTGGACCCGCAGAACAGCTAACCTGCTGGGCACGGTCTTGCTCTATGTGGACTACAGCGTTCCCGTTGAGGCGATAAGGCAGGAGTTCGGGCGGATTCTTAAATCTACCGACAAATGGTGGGGCAACGTCTGTGTTCTGCAGGTTACCGATGCGCGCGAGAACACCATCGAGCTGCGCGCGCTCATGGACGCTCGCGATTCGGGAACAGCTTTTGACCTGCGGTGCTATGTTCGGGAAAAGCTGATCGAGTTTCTGCAAAGAGAGTATCCGGAAAGCCTTCCTAAGATTCGAGCGCAGCTCCACTCTCTACGTTCGGATGAGCCCGCGCAGGAAATCAGCGCCATGTGCAATTAGCGGCTAGTGCGCGCGGTTCGGCCGTCGTTAGACTTAACGCACAACGGCAAGATCCTGACCATCTCACTGCCTGTCCTCACCCCCTTCTCAAGGGATCATCCTACTTCGTTACACCCGCTGCGGCCGTCAACCCGCGATCAGCCCTCATCAGGCCGGGTGGCAGTTTGTCGGCCGTAATCATTTCCCCGGGGCACGTAACCACTGCTCGCTCCAGAATGTTGCGAAGCTCGCGAACATTGCCGGGCCAACGATAAGCGCGCATCAACTGAAGCACCTCCTGATCCAGGGCTTTCAAGGCTTGGTGGTGTTTCTCGCACAGTTCTTCCAGTAGTACCGCCGCCAGCGCCTCCAAATCGTCCA